>JAIROO010000287.1 GCA_031257535.1 Deltaproteobacteria bacterium | reverse complement strand
TGTAAGCGTCGGCGATTTCTTTGAGCATAACCATAAGGTTACTTCTAAAGATCTCCTTGGTATCTGAGTCAGTGGAAAGGGAAAGCGAGATGACCGCGCGTTTTGGAAAGTCGTAACCTAACTTGTCAATTAAAAGGCCCTGAAAAAGCTCGCGGTGGCCCGAGAAAAGCTCTTTCAAAGTCCGAATTAATAAGGTTTTGCCAAACCGCCGGGGACGGGACAGAAAAAAATTACTATTTTCTTCGTCTGTAACCAAGTCATAGATATATCCGGTTTTGTCGGCGTAAACAAAGTTATTATCTATTATTTGATCGAAGGACTTAATACCAATAGGTAATTTTTTCTGGGTCATTATTCCACTCCAAAAGACGAAAAAAGGCGCTTAGTTTGCTTTTGGCTTTTTTGGTTTTGGATCTAGTAAAATCAGCAAAAGTTACAGAAGTTATTAAACTTCTTTGGAATTTTTTTATTTTATCAAATTACCGACCGAGTCGTCAACTTTTTTTTTAATGGCGAGCTAAACCGCGTCCCGAATTAATTTTGATGGCCTCGTAAAAACCCCTTTATAAAAAAAAACAGGGGTAATGGCTTTCAAGGCCCTTTCAAGGCCCTTTCAAGGCCTATTCAAGGCCTATTCAAGGCCTATTCAAGGCCCAAGAAAAAAATATGGTCCTTAGAAAACCCTTATTGCGAAAATTTCCCAATAAAAATCGTAAATTTTAAAAAAAATGGCCTCGAACTATAAAAATACCGAATTTTCATTCTTTATGTCAATATTAAACAGCCTTAGCGACATTTTTTGGGCGTAATGATTCTATAATTTATAAGAAACAGCAAACTTAATCTTAGGCGTAAACCCACTGTCCAGGCCATTTTCCGGCTTTAAACCGGTTTTTTTTAATTATACGAAAGATCGCATAATTTTAGTTAATTAATATCGCTCTCGGCGATCCAATTAAATGGAGCCCTTTAATAATAATTGATTTAATATATCGTTAGGAGAAACAATTAATCCGCCTTTTTTATTTTTGACTGACCTTTTTGCTTTTGCTTAGTGCTTTTAATATTGTTTTTATGCTTGCTTTGAGGAATATTTTTATCCTCTGTGTTGAAAACAGCAGGCGAATCTGATGGCTTGTTAACTAAAGCATTAAGCAAATTAGTAGTCAAAACAGGTAAATTTGGTGGTCTATTAGTAGATAAATCAGTTGAAGTAGAAAAAATAGGCGATTTTTGTGCTTTTTGAGTAGGCATATCAACCGAATTAGGAGTAACAGTAGATTCGCGCGAATTATTATGAGCGTCAGTTGAATTAGGCGCCGTTTGCGAATCTGATAGCTCGTTGACGGGTTTTTCGACAAGTTGAAAGCCTAAGCTTTTAGCGTTGGATTCTAAAGAACGAATACGGGCCGCGCGCGCTTTTTCTTCTAGTTCTTTCGCTCCTTTGGCTACATAATTCTCGCCTTTGGTCAATAGAGCGTAAACGATTCTGGCCAGTTTGTGGGCCATAGCTGTAATTGCCTTCGCGGCTTCTTTACGAATGAGTAAACCGCGAAACTTTTGGCCTAGCCAGCTTTTTGACCTTCTCAGGCTATTAGCCGCAAGCCTTAAAGCCGTCGCCACTCGATTTTTCACTTTTTTGGTCTTATAACTCAAAACTTTCCCGCCGCTTATATCGCAAGCGGGGCTTAATCCGAGGTAAGAGCAAAAATGTTTTTCGGTTGGGAAACGGCTAAGATCAGTACCAAACTCAGAGAGGATAGTTAAAGCCGTTTCGGGTCAATTCCCTCAACTTTAGTTAAATCAACTTTACAGAAAGCACAAAGTTGGTCTTTAAAAGATTTATCGTCTGATACCGACTGATAGTCAGTGTTACCTAGATCAATAATCTCTTTTGGAGTGGCTAATATTTCCATAATGGCTGAATCAAAATCAGAAATTTGATTCAGGGTAAATATATATCTCTGATAAGCAGCATTTAATTCAACTAGATGGAGCTTATTATAAACGCCATCTAGGTAAGTAGCAATTTTAAAGATGATGGATTCGTAAAAACCCTGGCGTTAAAATTATAGGCGCGTGGCTCTACTATATAAGCCAATCTGAAACTGTAATGACCACTATACATTGTATATTAACCAATCCTCAAAAATTAAAAGGGGGTTTTTACTAGGACATCAAAGATGGAATTACGGCAGAGAGGGTCACGAAGTTTGGCTAAAGTTAATGGATTTCTCTCGCCTTTGATAATCTCCTCGATTATTAGTCGGCCTGTAGCGCTAACTATATCTGTAACAGCTCGGTCAAGCTGTATGTTCATTTGCCGGAGAGCCTTATCCATTTGGTTGATATTTCGCGCGTTATCGGCGATCAGTCTTGAACGGTTACGAGCGTAACCTCTTAGTATGATAATGTCGGCTGGTGGAATAAAAGATGGAGATAATAAGCCCAATGAAAAAGTTTTTTGGATCCATTGGCAGTCATGTACATCACTTTTCCGGCCAGGAGGGCGCTTAACAGCTCTAGGGTTAACGACGCATACTTCGAAACCATCGCTTTCCAGCTGATTATAGATTGGTTGCCAGTAAATTCCTGTAGCTTCCATGGCGACAGCTTCTATTCCATTAGCTTTCAGCCATTTAGACATCTCGATGACGCCTGAAGTATGAGAAGGAAACTCTTGGATATTATCCCCAGGTTTTGAGCATAATTCTAGGGGAATAGCAACAAAATTACTAGATGCGCCAACATCGACACCTGCGACTTTTTTAAAGATCACAGGTAAATCTGGCTCTAAGGGAGGACTTCGATCCGATTAACAATACCTCCTAAAGAAAAAAAATAAAAAACTTATAATCGGGATACCTAAGGTTCACCAAATCTCACGTCTAATGTATTCAGAACCATGCTCAAAAACGGGTACGGGACACCAGAGCTCATCCGGTTACTTGTCTGACTGAGTCATTATAGACAAAAAGCGCTGTTTCTTTCAATTTGCGGCGGCGCGCCTGGGGGCCGCTTGAGAGCTCAAAAAAAAACCAAAACTTTATGCTGGCGTAGCGGTCATAATTGGAAAATGTTTTCGGTACCCAGTATAAATGAGGGGGCGACCAGAGCCGGCTAAGAAAAAATAACCTCAGATAGTCAAGCTATAATCGTTATAAATAAATTATTAACTATTTTTTATATATATAATCTGTATAACTTAATGATAAAATGTTTTATTTATTTTTTTACAATTTTCAATACTTTTATATGATGAAAATGTCATCTTGACTATTTGTAACGTAGCAAAACAACTTATAACTGGCTTTTTAATTATAGTTAATCATACAATAATTTGATAAGTCATAAATAAATTTAGTGAATAATGGAAAATTATATAATAGATTTAATCTAACTATAAATCAACGATAACTTATTATTTAAGACGCTTAAAGTGGAAACGGCGATTTCGCGGGTCGCGGCACGGCTATTTCGCTCTCTTATGGCTTTACGCAAAAAAGGGGCGAGGGCCAAAACCCGATTGAGACGATCCTAAAAACAGCCAAAAAACCGCTTAGGATTCCGCCTTTTCGGCCGACAATTCAAAAGCCGCCCCAAAGAAAGCCCCCCAAAGACAGGAGCTAAGGGCGAGGGTCTTAAATCGCTTAACAGCCTAATAATTCAGCGAAAAAAGGCTACCGATTCCAATTTGGCTCTTAAAAGTTAGTTTTTTAACTGTCAAAAAAACAAAAATATTTTTTTGGCCTTAGTTTGGCCTAAAAAAACTGCCTATTGACCGTCAAACAAAGGGCTCTTAGCTCGCCAGGATCTCCTTTTAGGCCGCCATTATCCCGGGTCTTTTTCAAAGGTTTCGCTAATTTACGAGCCTTAAAAATTTTAGAACCAAAAAACGTAAACTTAATTTATTGACGAATAAATGTTAGCCAAAATACTTGTAACCTAGACCAAGACTATTTTATAATCTTGGCGTACCTAATTCGCCACGCCTTGTTTTAGGCCTATTCTAAAGGCTGTAAGGCCGTATTTTTTCCTACTTTAAAATTGAGGTGTTTTTCATGTTCCAGAATTGGAAGTGGATTTCGTTTGGAATCGGAGTGCTGGTTGGGGCGGTGGGAGCCTCGCTAGTTTCAAGTCGGCCTACTTTTATCCGCGACGGAGCCTCCACGGTTTTAAGCCACGGCATCCACGCTAAACGCAAAATCCAAGGTTTGGCCGCCGCTGGTCGGGAAAATCTTGAGGACCTGGTCGCCGAAGCCGATCAAAAACTTCAGGATCGGCAAGCCCAGGCGAACGCCGCCAAAGAATAAGCCGTTATGGAAGGCTGGCTGCTAACCAATTTGAGGGGTCGACTGCGTCTGCGGTTGACCCCCGGTTATTTAGACGCCGAAGGCTTCGAACGCTTAACTAGCCGCGTCATGAAGACCGTTAACGTCAAGTATTGTTCGTTCAATCGCTTGTCGGGCAGTCTTCTAGTGATCTATGAATATTCGGAAAAAGCTCAAAATGACCTCCTAAGCTTGATCCAAAGCTATAGGCCACTTACGCCCCGGCCCGCTCCATGGGGCGACGTTACAGTTTTTGAAGCTGGCGAGGAAACTCCTTTACCCCCTAACCCGGTGTATGGTTATCTCATCCGACGTTTGTTGCTGCCCTGGCCGCTAAGGGCGGTCTTAAACGTAATTCAAGCCATTCCGTATTTACTTAAAGGCCTCCATATGTTGGTGGCTAAGCACAGTTTGTGCGTGGAAGTTTTGGACGCGTCGGCCTTATCAGTTTGCCTTTTACGACGCGATTTCAATTCCGCCGGCACTTTGCTGTTCTTCTTTTCCCTCTCCACCTATCTGGAAGCTTGGACTCGGCGCCGCAGCATAATGGGACTTTTTAAATCCCTAGCCGGGCCAGAGGAAAAGGTCTGGATCTTAGACGACCAAGGCCAAGAAAAGCAGATCCCCGAGTCCCAGGTCAAAGAAGGTCAGTCCATCGTCGTCCGCTCAGGGGGCCTCATCCCGGTCGACGGGGTGGTCTTTGAGGGCTTGGCCATGGTTAACCAAGCCTCCATGACTGGCGAGCCTTTACCGGTTAGACGAGAAAAAGGCGGTTCCGTTTTCGCGGGCACGGCGGTGGAAGAAGGCCGGATCGTTATTAAAGCCACCAAAGTTGGTCGAAACTCGCGCATTCGGTCCATTATTGAGTACATTCGCGAGTCGGAAGGCTCCAAAGCCGGCGTCCAGGGCCGAGCCGAGCGTTTAGCCGACGGTATCGTGCCCTTTAATTTTATTCTCTTCGCTTTGGTTTTTTTAATTACCAGGGATCCTTTTCGGGCCGGGAACGTCCTCTTGGTGGACTACTCGTGCGCCATTCGCCTGTCGACTCCTTTGGCCGTTCTCTCGGCCATGCGCGAGGGCAACGACCGTAAAGTCCTCATCAAAGGCGGGCGCTACTTAGAGGAGTTGGCTTTAGCTAAGATCATGTGCTTCGATAAAACCGGCACCTTAACCGAAGCCAAACCCAAGTTAAAGTCAGTCACGCCTTATCCACCCTTTACCCGGAACGAAGCTTTCCGTTTAGCGGCTTGCTTAGAAGAGCATTTTCCCCATCCCGTGGGTCGAGCCGTAGTGGCTCAAGCCAAAGCCGAGGGCTTAGGCCACGAGGAAGAGCACACGCACGTGGATTACGTCTTAGCTCACGGCATCTCTTCCACCTGGCGCGGCAAAAAAGTCCTTTTAGGCAGTCGACATTTTCTCTTAGAAGACAGCGGCATCCATCTGACCGAGTCTCAGCAGGCGGAAACCGAAAAAATGACCGAGGATGGGTCTAGCGTTATTTACATGGCCGTGGACGGTAAGCTAGCCGCCCTTATCGCCATCGAAGATAGCTTAAGGCCCGGAGTCCGAGAAACCATAAACCATCTCCACGGTTTAGGGGTCGAAAGGACTATTATGCTGACCGGGGACGTGGAACCCTCAGCTCGAGCCATGGCCAAAAAGATGGGCTTCGTTGAGTACAAATCCGAACTCTTGCCCGACCACAAAGCCGGTTATCTGAAACAATTGGTGGCCACCGGCGACGGGGTCATCATGGTGGGCGACGGTTTAAACGACTCCGCGGCCTTGTCTTTAGCCGACGTGGGCGTGGCTTTAAGCGATGGCTCGGAACTGGCCAAAGACGTGGCCAACGTCCAATTGCTAGGTGGCCGCATTCAAGGCCTGGCCGTGGCTAGACTCCTTTCGCAAAGGACCATGGCCCGGATGAAGGAAAACTTCGCCGTTATCGTGGGGTTTAACACGGCTTTACTGGCTCTAGGGCTTTTTGGAGTCTTAGGCCCCTCGCTGACCACCGCCTTACACAACGCCATGACCGTTTACGTGGCTTACCGCGGCACCCGGCCCTATCTCCACGCCCGCGAGCCGGAGCTCGAAGCTTAACGAGAGTTTTAGTTAACTCTTATTTAGCTTTTTAGTGGATAAAGGTAAAAATGTTAACCAGTTATATCCCAGGTCGCCTCCGTTTTAGATTAAGCGACCCCCCTGACATTTCGCTAGAAGACCTTAACGTCTCGTCCTGGCCTGGAGTAAAAAAACTGACTCCGAATTATCGCTCAGGCAGCGTCCTTTTAGAGTACGACCCTAACGTCCTGTCCTTAGAAACCATCGCTGAGGTCGTCGAAGAGTTTGACCCGGCGGCGGCCGAGGATCTCTATCGCTTAGCCAATGGTGGCTCCCGCTATCCTTCTTTAGAGAGCCATCCGCAACCTGGCCAAGCGACCAAAGACTTTATTAGCCTGGGGGTCTCCCTAATTTCCAGCGTCGTCACTGGGTTTTGGGGACCCAAAAAATGGCACGCCCATTGTGGAATCTTTTTAGCCGGCGTAGCCTTGACCCACGCCTGGCGTTACCGACATCGGATTAAACCTCTAACTAAGTGGACCTTAAACGACATTTTGGGTCTACCCACGCCTAAGCCTATTTACGTTGACGCGCCAATTGAGGCGGAGGACGACTTAGAAGAAGACGAGGCCTTGGCCCCGGCGGCCCCAAAAACCGCGGCCGCGCCCAAAGCCGCCCCCGCGGCCCTTGACCACCCCACCTCGTCGGCCGCTTAATTTTTATTACCGCCTTTTAAGAGACCGGTTTTTGGCTCGCCAAAAACCGGTCTCTTTGTCTAATGTCCCCGCCTTTTGGCTAATTTATTCGGTGATTTATTTAGAATTTGATGAGTGCTTAGCTATATTTTAGCGTATAATTAGCTAGAGTTTAGCCTAAGTTTAGCGTAAAACTAGTGATAATATAGCTTAAGTTTAGCGTAAAACTAGTGAGAATGTAGCTTAAGTTTAGCGTAAAATTAGTGAGAATTTAGCTTAAGTTTAGCGTAAAATTAGTGAGAATTTAGCCTAAGTTTAGCGAAAGCGTCACGACAAAAACAGTGGGAAGAGAGAGAACTAGACAAAAGTTTGAAGTGAATTAAAGCTTAAAAAAAAGATCTAACTAGCTAAAACTAAGGGCTTTTAGGCCCTATTTTCTTTAGGCGAATTTCTTTAACGACTAGTTTACGGCCCTTACTCTAAACCTAAAGCCAAATCAATTAAAGTCGTCAATAAAGCGGGAAAAGACAGACCAGCGGCTAAGGCGGCTTTGGGTAACAGGCTATTTTCGGTGAGCCCGGGCATGGTGTTGGTCTCTAAAAGGTAAAAGACCCCGTCTGAGTAAATAAAATCCGTCCGCGACAACCCCCGGCAGCCTAAAGCCCGGTGGGCGGTTAAGGCCAATTCCTGGATTTTGCTCGTCTCGGCCGGGGTAAAGTCAGAGGGGACGACTTCCCGGGCCTGGCCTTGGGTGTACTTGGCCTCGTAATCGAAAAAATCATGGCCAGCGGCGGGAATTATTTCCAAAGGCGGCAAAGCCCTAAGACGATCGTTGCCTATTACGCCCACGGTCAGTTCTCGGCCAGGCAAAAATTTTTCCCCCAAAGCCAAGCTCGCGGTCTCAAAAGCGAGACTTAAAGCTCGCGGGGCTAAGTCGGCCGTCTTGACGATGGTTAGGCCCACCGAGGAGCCTTGGTCTAAGGGTTTGACCACCGCTGGATAGCCCACGGCCTTTTCCAAGGTTAAAAGATTTTCGCTAAGGGGCTTTTCGCGGCTCAAAAGACAGTCCGGGGCCACGGGTAAGCCCTGACTCCGGTAAACGTCTTTGGTGGCCTTTTTGTCGATACAAGTGGCCGAGGCTAAAACGCCGCTCCCCACGTAAGGCAAACCTAAAAGACCTAAAAACCCTTGGATGGAGCCATTTTCGCCGTCCGCCCCGTGGAGGACCGGAAAAACCACGTTCAAAGAGGGAGCTTCTTCAATGAGCCGAATCAGATCCACGGCCGGATCAAAGACCATGACTTTGTAGAGCGCGGGATCTAGCTGGGCCATGACGTTTTGCCCCGAAGCCAAGGACACCGCCCTTTCGGTGGAATGGCCACCCATTAAAAGGGCGACCACGGTTTTGGCCACGCGCTCCTCCCTAGTCAAAAAAACAATAACCTAAAACTTTAAGGTTAATGGCGGGCTTAATCTAATATCCAAAAATAAGAGTTTTTAGCGTTTTTAGGCTAAAAAAACCAAATCTCCCCTCTAAAGTCTAAACACCCTATTTTTTAAATAAAAAAATAAATTTTTACAATTTAAGGGCTTTATCTCAAGTTTTTTTAGCGTTAAACGTTAGTTTTTTGGCCCCAAGGCCAAAATACCAATTTCGCTAAAAAAGGGAGAGTCTTTTTTTGGCCAAACTTTATTTATAAAATCTTTCGCAGAAAACCGGTAGACTTTAGTCTAGCCGATGAACGCGTTTTCAATATGGTTAACCTTGATTTCGAATGTATTCCTGAATAGTCGCTAAACTCGCTTGTCCAATCGAGGAAGCAAAATAACCGTCAGACCAAAATGTTCGTTCTTTCCAAAAATCGCTTCGTAAAACTGCCTCGGACAATGGATCAT
>JAIROO010000237.1 GCA_031257535.1 Deltaproteobacteria bacterium | reverse complement strand
GAGGTTTGGGACTTCCTCTCGACAAAGTTGGAAAAGCTTATTACGGTAAGCGCAGTTCCCACCACTTGAGTTCTTTAACTTGTCGCGACAATCGCCAGGATCTGAGGCGGCGACCCTTTTGGGCGTCATTACCTTTTCAACGTAGGTTTGTTTCCAAACCTTAGTCTTGTGACCTAACCAACCTCCTTTCGGAAGCCGGTACCCTTCAGGGTAGCGGTAGTTCACTCGCTAGCCGGTTGGCCTCGGTGGATCTTTTGAGCCAGGCGGGAGACGCGACGAGCGGCGTTTTTCGGGTGGATCGTCCCTTTCGAGGCCGCTTTATAGAGGGTGGACATAGCCTGCCTTAAGGCCTTAGCGGACTCTTCGGCCGGGCGGCCCACGCTGGCGACCGCGTTTTTGACCGCGTGCCGGACCTTAGTCTTATTAATTGAATGGCGCCTATGTCGGGTCACGCTCTGCCGGGCCCTTTTAGCGGCGGATTTATGGTTAGCCAAAGAAAACTCCTTTGTCGTTTAACAAAAGCCAATAGCTCGCGGCCTTTTTTTGGCTAACCGAAAAAAAGGTCTCGCCAAAAAAACCGCCCAAAATGAATTTGATATTATAATAACCGATATTTTTGGAGTCAAGCCCTTTTTCATGTTAAAATTAGGCCCGGCGTTCCCCAAGGCTTAATTAGGGCGACCTTTTAGCTTTTTTGGCTTAAAGGCGCTAATTGGACTAAATCTTCCTAATAAAAAGGCCCGACGTAAAATTGACTAACGACTCCCCAAAAGCCGGTTCCGACCCGCCCTCGTCCGCTCCCGCCAAAGGCTGGGCCCAGATCCTGAAAAACGCGGCCGTAGTTGGGGCGGGCACCTTGTTGTCTCGGATAGCGGGCCTCGTTCGCGACCAGGTCACGGCCTATTGTTTTGGGGCCTCGCCGGCGGCCGACGCTTTTTTCGTGGCCTTTCGCTTGCCCAATCTTTTGCGCCGCTTATTAGCCGAAGGCGCCCTAACCCCAGCTTTCGTGGCCGTTTTTTCCGAGCGTTTAGCTCAAGAGGGCCAAGACTCGGCCGCGAGTCTTTTTCGGTCGGCGGCCACCTTTTTAGGCCTAGTTTTGTTAGTCGTGACCTTACTCGGCCTGTGGTTGGCCCCAGAGATTATCTTGGTCATGGCCCCGGGCTTTAAAGCCGACCCCGCCAGGTTCGCGCTAGCCACTTATCTGGCCAGAATCGTTTTGCCTTATATATTTTTTATAAGTTTAACCGCCTTAGCCATGGGGGCCTTAAATAGTTTAGGCCGCTTTAACGTCCCGGCCTTAGGGCCAGTCCTTTTAAACGTGGCCATGATTTTAGGGGCTTTATTTATCGCCCCGCGCTTAAGCGAGCCCATCATGGGCCTGGCCATCGGGGCCTTGGTCGGGGGCGTTCTCCAGCTAGCCATTCAATTGCCTTTTTTAAAAAAAGCCGGCCCTTTTTTAGGCCTTTGCTTTAACTTTCGGGATCCGGCCTTAAAAAAGACCTTAAAACTAGTCGCGCCCGCCGCTTTAGGGGTGGCCGCCTACCAGATTTCCATTTTCGTTAACACGCAACTGGCTTCCCTTTTACCCGACGGCTCGGTTTCTTTTTTATATTACGCCGACCGCTTGGTTCAGTTTCCCTTAGGCGTCTTTACCTTGGCTCTCTCCACGGCCGTTCTGCCGGCTTTAGCCAAAGCCAAAGCCACAAAAGCTTTAGGGGAGTTTGAGTCGGTTTATCGGTCTTCTTTGGGTTTGGGTTTTTTTATATCTCTCCCCGCCACGATTGGCTTAATGGTTTTGGCCAAGGATATTATCGCCCTGTTGTTTGAAAGAGGCGAGTTTACCCCAGCCCAAACCGCGGCCACCGCGGAAGCCCTATGGGGCTACGCCATCGGGCTTCCTTTTTTATCGGGCGTGACTCTTACGGCTCGAGCTTATTTTAGCCTCGGCGACTCCAAAACCCCAGCCAAAGTCGCGGCCGTGTCTTTAGCCGTGGGCTTAGGTTTCGCGGCTCTTCTGATGTGGCCCTTAAAACACGCGGGCCTGGCTTTAGCTAGCTCTTTGGCCTCAATCTTAAATTTTCTCTGGCTCAACCGAGCTTTGGGCGTAAGGCAAGGCTACGACTATTGGCCCCTTTTTAAGGAAATCGCTACTTACGTCTTTCTGGCCCTTAGCATGGGGCTCGCTCTTTTTATTTTAGGCTTAAAGTTGGAGATGGCCAGCGTAAGTCCTGGCCTTAAAGTCCTCTCCGGCCTTATTCTGGGGCCAGCTTTTTACTTTAGCCTGGCTATTTTTTGTCAATGCCCCCATCTGGAATTTTTGAAAAAGAAGCTTAAGTCATTAAGGCCGTTTAAGCGACCCAAATCCTAAAGTTTCTGGCCTTGAAAAAAAACTAAGCCGCTTGTATACTTTAATAAGCGAAATAAATTACCTAAATAGGCGTAAGACCAAGGGGCGGGGAGAAATTTGAGGCGACGCGCTCCTTTGGCCTTAAGCGCTTTGGCGGTCACTTTCCTCTTAAGGGAACTGACTTATTTTAAGTTTTTTGATTAAATGAAATCATAATGAATTGTGATATTCAATTTGCGCGCGATAAAGTCTATTTTATTGAGAAGATATTGATAGTTTTTTTTATAACTATAGAGTTAGATTAGGCGGATAAAAAAATCAGATAAAATACGCGTACATATGTTACGTCTTTCTATTTTGTCGCGTTTTAATTCACTAGACCTTGAATATAATTATTTTTACTACGTTCGACACAATCTAAATCATGTTATATAATTAAAAATAATCTATGCAGACAAACTTAGTCTATAAGTTTTCGGTGGTCTTATTTTATATTAGTTATTTTATCTTTGGAGGTGACTTTTTAAAATTAATCCAATTGTTCGAAGAAAATTCATATTTAACTCCAATTATTAACCAAGTATTAGTACCAATCTTGTAACAATTAGAAAATCTCCAATTGGAGAAGAATTAGAAGAATATTGTAAAATAATCGCGCCTGTGTTTTTTTTCTTTAATTGAAAAATACGACGACTTATTTCTTACGTCTGTCACCTATGACTTTTTCTCTTCTTTTATTCCAATAGAAGAGCTAAAACGAAACTATCTTTGGCCGAGGAAAATTGAGGAACGACTTTTGGGAAAAATTAATTTCCTGGATTTTTTATCCAGAGAGGCGATTTTTCCGCGACTTTAGCCAAGAGAAAGGCCTTAACCATTGATCTCAACCAAAGCCCTGGTCGCCAAAGAGAGGGCCAAAAAAACCAAGGCCCAAAAGGCGGTTTAAAAAACGTCGGGGCGTTTGTTTCGCGGCCGACCTTCTTAGTCGTATTTTAATTCACCAGAACCTGAATATAATTATTTTTTTTATTTTACATATTGTTATTTATCTAAATTACGTTGTACGATCATAGACAAACTATACAGACAAATTTAGCCTTTAAGTTATCATTAGAGTTACTTTATTTTATTTAGTATATTTATTGAGGTGTTTTTTTGAAATTAATCCAATTATTCCAAGAAAGTTCACTTATAACTCCAAGTATTAAACAAGTATTAGTACTAATCTTACAACCTTTAGAATATCTACCAATTGGAGAAAAATTAGAAGAATATTGTAAAATAATCGCGCCTGTGATTTTTACTTTAATTGGAAGATACGACAACTTTTATCTTACGGCTGTCACCTATAACTTTTTCGCTTCTTTTATTTCAATAGAAGAGCTAAGGCAAAACTATCTGTCGGATAAGACTCAAATGCAATTGTTCCATATTGATATGAAGAATCTTTTTTCCGGTGGTAAATATTCCGAAGTAATAGCCCAGGTCGCGGCCTTGAACATTGAATCTAACGAACTTAAGACCGACGTCAAAGAGGCTATGCTTGATAATTTTAAGGCCGAAAAAGAACTCCTGCTCGCTCATTTTGAGAACGAACGCTTGGCCCTGGACAATCAATTGAAGGCCGAATACCTGGCCAAACAGTTAGAGTCGGCGGAAATCATCATCGCCAAAGGCGATGAGCTGGCGGCCCAAAAACTGATAGCCACCGAAGCCCTGGCCGCCGAAGAAAGGGCCAAAAAAGAAACTCAGGTCGTCAAAGCCTTGGCCGCCAAAGAAATCAAGCTTTTGAAGGAAAAACTGAAAACCGCTGAAGCCTTAGTCGCCAAAGAGAAGGCCGAAAAAGAAGCTCTGGCCGAAAAAGCCAAAGCCAATGGCTCTTCTTAACGCCTTACCTGAAAGTCCACTTTATATCTCTATAGGGAGAGGGAAGGGTTGCCCCTCCCCTCCCTCCGAACCGTGCTGGCGGTTCTCCCGCGCGCGGCTCTCCGATTGGTGAGGTCTACAGTGAGACTACCTCGCTTGTGTAAAATAGACGCTCGTCACAATACCAGGCCGAAACAGGTTCGTCATCCCGCGGACCGCTCATTCACCTCCTATTGCTCCCCACCCCACCTCTCGGTGACAATTACGATTGGTTACAGGGACGCTGACTCTCCCTGAAGCGGACTTACGCCGCTCTGATAAAACGCCTTCATGGGCGCGCCTATAGTAACCATTCAGGTGGGGTCAATCCCGTAGCCCTAACTAGTCCTTTTTATCGTTATTTAGATTTTTACCAGTCTTCTTTAGGATCAACTGAAAAAAATATCAGATTTTCCTAAATATCTCTTGACAAAGCTGAATTTGAACCCTATATTTCTAGGCAGCAAGATGATTTTCTCCATATCTTGATTTTGGCCTCACTATTTTGGCTTTAAGGTTTTTAATGAATCTAAAACAGTTCATCAAAGAACATGATACCAAATATTTAATTGAGAAAGCCAGTCTTACACTCGATTCGCTAAAACAATCTCACTCAATCTCCGAATCTATAGTTACCGTTTGTACCCTACTCCTCTTATTCGTTACCCTTCTATGGGCAAAGGAATCTAAGCGGAGTAAAAAAGCTCTTCTGGCGCCAAAAAATGGTTACGGAGGCCAGAAAGAGGCTCGCCAATGGCGATGGGGGGGGGCGGTTACCCCTTCTAAGACGAGGGAGAACTTACGATTCAATTAGCGAAATACCAGCCAGCTTAAAATGGAATTTAATAGAAGCCTAAAAAGTCGCGGAACGGCGGCGATCTTTAATCGGCCAAAACCGCCAAAAACTTCTTAAAAAGCTTTTGAGAGAAAAAAACGCCGCGGTTTTTTTAGCCGCGTAACGCTACTTAAAAAAGGACTGGCGAATACGTTTGACCAAAAGTTCCTCGTCAATTTCCAGATCCTCGCCAAAGGACAACTTATCCTTAAACAAAATATGGCGTCTTAGACATTTTTAAAAGCCCTTTTAGCTTGTTCGCCTTCTTTTCGCTACTTGGAAACGCGCTGACGTCTTATAACCCTTACTTTAAAAACGCGCGCGACGTCCCTTAGCCGCCGCCGAAAGCCTTGGGAATTCGAAAAAAGCGCCTTAAAAAAGCCCTGGCTCTAAATTTGGGATCGCGAAAAAAAAGAGCCTAAAAACGCCTTAACGCCCCCCAATGGTCAAGCGAAAAGCCTTTTGCCTTTTGGCTCTTAAAAAAAACTTTTTACCTCTGTCGCTCGTCCATAAAAAGTTACGCGAAAAAAAGAACTTTTGGTTTTTTTTCAAAAAAACTAAAATAGGTCTAGCCTGGCTAAGCAAAAAGCCAGGCCACAAACCCCAAAATCTATTCGACTTAAAGACGCTAAAAAAAACCAACAAAAGGCCCTAAATGACCGTTGCTAGCCCCAAAAGCCCTAAAAAAGCGACCTCTCCTCCAAGTCGCCTAGGCCTCGCCAAAGACCCCGCCAACGACGAAGCTAAACTCTCGGCTCCGAAAGCCTCAAAATCCCCAGCCGCGACCCCGCCGCCGGTGGGCCAAGCCGTGGACTCGTTAAAGTCTCAAGCCGACCAGGGCAATTCTCTGGCCCAGTATCAGTTGGGCTTTCGCTACAAGACGGGTTTAGGGGTCCGGAAAAACCTGAGCCTTGCCCAGGATTATTACTTAAAAGCCGCCAAAAACGGCTACGACGTGGCCCAATTCGCTTTGGCCGAACTTTTATTAAAAGAAGAAAGTAGCTTCCTCGACCCCACCGAAGCTAGCCACTGGCTAAAAAAAGCCGCGGATCAAGGCTTAGCGGAAGCCCAGTACAATCTCTCTTTGGCCTATCAGCTAGGGGTGGGAGTCAGAAAAAACCTGGCCAGAGCCTTAGAATGGCTACAAAAGGCGGCGGAAAACGATTTTACCGAAGCTCAACGCGATTTAGGCCTGCTCCTTTTAGCCGGCGGGGTGGTGGCCAAAGACGTCGCGAGTGGCCTTAGTTGGCTAGAAAAAG
>JAIROO010000190.1 GCA_031257535.1 Deltaproteobacteria bacterium | reverse complement strand
CCCACCCCCCCCCGGTCTACCCACCATCTGACCTCCAATTTTTCCTCAGCCAATCCCCAACCAGCCCAGAGTCGATGCTGAGGCTTATTCCTATTTTTTACTCCAAAAACAACTGAAAGCTAATCTAAAATTTTTTAAAAAGCGTTGGCTTGTTTTTTTGCTGGAGCAGTACTTTAGACCTGTGTCTAGATTAACTTGTGGCTGGCTTAGGAATCCAGAGGGAACTTCAGGCCTAATTTGTTTTCTGAGGCGACGTGGTATAATCATTTTAAAAAAAAATTGAATTGCTTCATTGGTAGCGTGGCCAAAAGCTCAACTATTAAAAAAAGGGGTTGGTCATGGCTTTGACTTTTATCGTTTCGCGCCTGATAGAACTTCTGTGGTTGGGCGGAGTTTTGTTTCCAGACCAGCCGGAGTTACTAGGTCTCTCAGGGGCGGCGTTGTAGCTCACTTTTTAATCGACGCCTTAAAGGGACCTGTCGGCTTAGGCGATATATGGACGATGTTTCCGGCTGAGGACGAGTTCTAGCGTAGGGCCTTTGAAACTCAGCTAATTCGATATTAATTTTTTTAAATTAAAAATTTCTTGCCAAGCCTAACGGAATCGCCACAGATTAAAGGTATTTTTAATAACTATTATATCAACTATATTGCATATAATGTAGTTAATTATAGTATAATAAAGAACTGGTAAAGTAGCGATTGACACTTTTACGTTCTCCTCCTCATCAAGCCGGACATGTTGTTTTCCCAAGTTCAATTTTTTTAAAGTTCTTCGCGTCTTCGCTCTAAGACAACTTCAAAAAAATTCGCGTCTTAAAAACTGAGTCCAACTTGCTCTGAGGCCCACTTCTCGACGGAGACTCAATCCCTTCCAGTCTTAAAGTCTTTCATTAAACCACCACTGACTGGCTTCCGAACGCTGTCCTCCTTAGTTCACGTCCAAACCATTCTAATATGATCCATTAAACAATTAATAGGTCCACGAGTATCGACCGAAACTACTACCGCTTCTCGGTCAGTTAACGCCCCTCCAAAATAAATAGAGCGAGATCGACTTCAGTAATTTCCATCTAAATGACCGCTCAATGTTCAACTCTCGTCGCGACCTTCACGTTCGAGGTCTCTAAAAAGGGACTTTACGCGTTCTTTATCCCCACGACTTCCTAGGTTACTACTTGCCGGAGTAATCGAATTGCCGGATGGCCATTCTAGCCCACTAGTTAGACGCGACTTTTCATGAAAAACAACATATCATAAATATCATAACTATTTAGACAAATAATAGCTTTTTATTAATTCAATAAATGTTGAATGATATTTCTTAAAACTATTAAAAAATTTCTTAAAAATATTTTATAACCTAATTTATTCTTTTTAATAACTTTTCATCTCTTTACACTATAATTGAAAACCTGCTGTACAAAACAAACTATAACAAAAAATACTATAAAAATATGTTATAATTAAATTTTTATATGTAATTAGATGTTAATGGGAATATAAGTGACTCAAGAAACATAGCCTAATTTTTAGCAGCCGTCCAAAACAGCTCAAAAATAGTCCAATTTTTAAGTTAAATACCCCCGCCGGAGCGCGTTTTGAAGCTTGGAACTCCATTCGTAAAAAAGTCCATCTATTTTTCAACGAAAAAAAATTCAGCCAAAAATATGAATTAGTATATATTATTTAAAATATGAATAAAAAGGAGATAAGAAGATGTTTTGAAGATAATTAGGAAAATTAACAAATATATTATAGACAAAGTTATCCTAATAGACTTATATAAGTCTATTAAAAAAGCGTATTAGCGTATTCTCGTCGTTTTACTTTTTTTTGTTCTTTATCAGGTATGTCAGGAAGATGGTCACAAACTGGTATGTTTATCCAAATAAAAAGATTTATATGACTAAAAAAATTAACTTTAATGAGGTGGGCGAGATTGGCAAAATTCCAATTTATCATGGAAATAGCTTGAAGATACTTGAGTAAGAGGATAGCTGTCAACGCCGACCAAATCTGACAATTGATAGCGTTTACAGATGTGCCAAGAAATGACTTAATAACTAAATTTTGTTTGATAAGACGAAAAAAGTTTTCTATTTGCCAGCGTTCTTTGTATATTCGAGAAATAATAAAAGCAGATTTATCTTTTATATTGGTTATAAATTGAATTTCTTTACCATCATTATCAGACTTAATGGTAACCATCCGAAGTTCTTCAGGGCAGCTTTTGAGCGCATTCGCGGAGTGGAATTTAAAATAACAGTCACTTACAACCCTATATGTATCATTTTTTTTGGTGTCTTTAATGGTAAATTCGTCACTTTGAGGTACTGGCAAAATTTTTGTTGTATCGTAAGAAATATTTGTCTTTGCCTTAGTTACAAAGAATAAACCTTCATCACACCATCGTTTAAATAAAGCATAATCATTATAGCCACGATCTAAAACTAAAACTGAGCCTTTAGGCAGCGCAATCGGATAATCATTAGGACCATCAATATATGAAGGTTGCGTAATACCTTCTTTTGCTGTAATTTGTTGAGCTGTCAAAACGTCATGTTGTTTGGCTTCAGTAATAAGAACAAAACAAGGAAGACTATTATTACAATTGAAGATAGTATGAGCTTTTAATCCACCTTTTTTATTTCTATAAAGAGCCCAATCAAACATTGATTTGCATAATTCAATAGTAGTAGAATCTAAAGCATATAAATCAAAATCAAAATCCAATTTTGATCCATGTAATTGTGAAATTTGATTGGAAATATTGTTATACATCAGATCAAATGCACCTTTGAAAAGGCGCCAATCACGATGTTGATTTACATAAGAAATAGAGGAAGCTCGTAAACTTTTATTTAAAAAAAGTGTATCATATCTATTAGGAACAGAACCTATCGCTCCAGATATTTCACGTAAAGAGTCACAACCAAGAAATTGAGCTACAACCATTGTGACGAAGTGGTCCCATGATGATATACCTTTAGACGCATATTCTGTGTTATATTTAACTACAAGGTCGTTAAATGCATCACTGGGTATTAAGTTGATCAATTGATTTCCAACATTAACATTAGATTTAAGTTTATTATAGTTTGCTTCTTGCCATTTAGTAAATTTTGTATTAGTTTGAGTTGATTCCGCAACGTCAGTCTGTTGACTCTTTTGTTCTCCTTGAGCCTCAGCAACTTGTTCGGCGTCAGTTTCGGCCATTTTATCAGACTCTGCCTTGGTTACTTCAGCAGCTTTAGCTCTGGCTAATTTTTTTTCTTTTTCCTTGGCTAACGTCTTTTGTATAGTCTTGGCCCTTCTAGTAGCCTTGGTCTTTGTCGGTTTAACTTTTTTAGCCTTCTTTTCTTTAGTATCTTTAGGCTTGGACATCGGTTCAGTGGCTTCGGGCGTGGTCAGTTGAGTGGCTTCGGACGTGGTCAGTTCAGTGGCCAGGGACGTGGTCAGTTTAGTGGCCAGGGACGTGGTCAGTTCTGTGGCCTCGGACGTGGTCAGTTCTGTGGCCTCGGACGAGGTAAGTTCAATTTGATCGATGTTAATTGATTCACTAACCGTTGAATTAATGAATTCCATATGTGCTAGGTTCTCAACCTTGCCATCGGTTAGTTCCTTGGTTTCAATCTCGGAATGTTCCCTAGACCCAGATATGGAATGTTCCATATCATTGGATCCGGTCGGATCAGGTGATAAAAATTTTGCAGGTTGCAAATCATCAGGCATATATCAAAACTCTGGCAATGATTTAAGCCGTGCGTTATACTGGAAAATGTTTAGAAAATCAGTTTTTAGTCCATATCATTATGTCACGATACTTCAACCATGTCAAGCCGAAGTATTAAAAAATAAATTGGATAAATATATATTTGAATAATGCTTTATGATTATTTTAATTGTTTTAACATAATTATATATAATTTAATCATATTAAAATAAAAATCTATGTATAAAATAACCAACTTGAGTACAACGAAAAAGCAGCTATAAAAAAATTATAAATTTAACTATTTATCAATAAAAATGTATTCTTGAGCTTAATAGACTATTTTTATTTTATTGGGAGCTTACTGAGGTTTTTTTGTTATCGGCCGTCTTGGACGCTCCTGATTACGTATGATTATTTGATTATTAATTACTATTACATTAGGTATGTTTATTATTTTATATGCAGATTAAATTATCTCTTTAACGTTATACTTTTCTAATAAAAATAAAACTTGCAAATGGTTTGCTTAAAATGACTTTTTTACTTGCCAATTGGAAATGGATAGGGCTCTTGGCTCTTGGAATTATTCTTTTTTCTTTAATCGGATATATTAAGTTACTTAAAACCGAAAATCGCGAGCTTGCTAAAAACGCCGAAATCGCCGAGGCTAGAATCATGGACTTAAATAAGGCCTTAATCGCTAATCAGACCGCCTTGACCGCTCGAATTAATGAGGTTAAGCTTTTAACCCAGGAGAAAAATGAAATTATAGCTAATTTAAGGAAATTATATGAAACTAATGAAGAGGCTTGCGTTTGGGGCGATTCTTATATTCCAAAGTCTATTTATAGTCAATTGTGCGAGCAAAACAGTTGATATAAATTCATGTTTGCCCCCAGTAGTTTATTTACAACCGATTAGTGAGCCAACTTTAGCCGGGCCAACTAACAAGGCTTTGGCCGAGTGGGCTATTGAGTTAAGGGCCGCCTTAAGGCTGGCCAACTCGGATAAAGCTCAGTTAAGAGATTGGGCGAAAGGACAGGAAAAATGAAGGAATTTTTTATAATTTTTTTAGCCGTTTATTTTGCTAATTTATCAGCTAAAGGCGTTTATAATTTAATTTGTCGTTTATTGTTAAAGAAAACGCGTCAAGAAAAAACCGAAGATTCTTCTAAATAACAAAAGGCCACCTCAGAAGGCAAAAAAGGCGGCCTCTTGTTTTAACCGAGGTTAATGTGAAACGCCGTCCTCGGTAGTAATTAATATACCTTTTAAAATTTTGTTAGTCAACCTTTTTTCACAAGGTTAACTAATTATTTTTAAGTTTGTCTAAATAATCAGCCCAGTCTTGCATCATTTTTCGCCGTTCGGGCAAATAATCCGCGTAATTATAGGCCGCCCGAACGCCTCCTGGGGCGTGGGCGAGTTGTCTCTCGATCCAATCCCAATTATAGCCCAGCTCATTTAACCGCGTGCTAGCGATTGACCTAAAGCCGTGGAC
>JAIROO010000172.1 GCA_031257535.1 Deltaproteobacteria bacterium | reverse complement strand
TTTCGCGCTCGGAATTTTGAGCTTTCGTTAATTCAGTTTGGGCTAGATCGGCCCGCTTTCGTAGGCGGTCCAGCTCTAGGGTTATTTCGTCGGCTTTAGCTAAGCGGCTTTGCGTGGCGGCCCGGTCTTTTTCGGTGGCCTTGTGGAGATTGGCTAAAACGGCCCCGAGTTCTGGATTATGGGGGTCAAAGGGGCCGACGTTTAAAAGGGTCAAACGCTTAGCTAGCTCTTTAGCCGCCGTCTCGCGTTCGGCCAGAGTTTTGGTTTCGTCGGTCGCCAAATGCTCCGCCTCTTTATTTTGAGCGGCTAAGGTTTGGCCTAACTTATCGAGTCTTTTTTGGGTCTCTTTTAAGGCCGCTTTGGCCGCGGTTAGGTCTTTTTTGGCTGTATTCGGGCTCGGAGCCGTTCCTTGGGCGTAAGGGTGGGTTAAGGCGCCACATAAGGGGCACGGTTGGTTAGGGGTCAGGCGCAGCCTATGCTCGTTTAAAGAAGCCGCGGCCTCGGCGGCCACAAAGCTCGCCTCTAAGAGCTCCAAAGACTCTTCTAAGGACGCGGCCGACTGACTTAAAGCTTGGCTAATCTCAGCGTTTTGGGCCATCTCCGAGCTTAAGGCGGCCTTTTTTTGGCCTAAGGAGCTAAGAAGAGTCGTCTGGTCGAGATAGGTTCGCCAAAAGGTCTCGGCCTCTTTTATATTATTTATAAGAGTCAAGAACTGGGTTTCTTGGTCCCGATAGTAGGCCAAAGAAGGTTCGGAGATTTTTGTAAGCGTAAGGGCCGTGGCTTCTTGGTCCTTAACTAAAAGGGCCAGCTCGGTTTGTTTTTCCGCGAGCTTTTTCTGGCTAAGAAGAAGGTTCTGGCCAATAGACTTTAAAGAAAAGACCGTCCGCTCTAAGTCTTTTTTGGCGTTTGAGGCCTGGTTAAGAGTCTCAGTCAGATTATTAGCGTCTTTTTCTAAGGCTCCTAAGCTTTCGCTTAAAGTCTGGTCGCGGGCGTTTTCGGTTAAAGCGGTCGTGGTCTGGTCTTTAGCTTTTTTGAGGGTTTGGAGGGAGTCGGTTAATTGGCTAATGGTCCGCTCTAACTGGCCTTTTCGGGCGAGCAGTTTTTGGCTCTCTTGGTTTTTTTCGGTCCACGAGGCTAAAACGACGCGGATTTGTTGGTCTAAAGCCCGGGCTTGGCTAAGCTTAGGCTGGGCTTCGGTTTTGGCCGCGTCTTTAGCGGCTAAAGTCGTTTCCGCGGCCCGCAAGTTAATTTTAGCCGTTTCTATCGCGGCTTGAGAGTGGATCTCGCGCTCTTGAGTTTGGGATAGGCTTTGTTGGTCTTTTGTTTGGTTAAGCCGTAAAGCGGCGAGACTAACGTATTGGCTTTCCAATTCCAGGGCTTTGAGGGCTAAGGCTAGTTTTTCGGCCAGAGGCGCGAAATCTTGGGTCTCTTTAGTTAAGGCCTCTTTGGCCGAAACGAGGCTGTCTTTATCCTTCTGGATTTGGCTAAGATTACGAACCCAGTCTAAAGCCAAACGGTCGGTCTTTAGCTTTTGGCTAAGGGCGAGATCCGACTTTTCCAAGTCTTCTAAGGCATTTAGTAAAGTCTCTTTCTCTTGAGGGTCTAAAATTTCTAAGCTTTCCAGCTCCTTAATTAAGACGTCTAAGGCGGTTTTTTCCGTCGCCGCCAGCTCGTAAGCTCTAGTGGAAATTTGGCCGTAAATTTCCGTTTTCGTGATGGACTCAAGGATTAAGCCGCGGTCTTTGGCGTCGGCTTCCAAAAAGGCCGCGAAGTGGCCTTGGGCCAAAAGGATGGATTTGGTGAAGCGCCCAAAGTCCATACCCACCAGCTCCTCCACTTTGGCGATTTTAGTCGAAATTGAGCTTTCTAAAATTTCCCCAGACTCGGCTAGCGCTATTTCATGTTGGGCCGCGGCGAAAGGGTTGGCGCTTGATTTGGCGCGTTTTTGGCTAAAGCTCGCCCGAAAAAAACCGTCCCTGGCCTGAAACTCGACCTCGGCGAAGCAGTCGTTGGCCGACTTAGACATGATTTCATTGGCGCTTTGCGAGATCTTCGATAATCTGGGAGTTTGCCCATAGAGAGCCAGACAAATGGCGTCTAAAATCGTGGTTTTACCCGAGCCAGTGGGGCCAGTGATGATAAAAAGCCGATCGGACAAGTAGCGAGGGTGGGTAAAATCAATCTCCCAGGAGCCGAGCAAGGAGTTTAAATTTTTTAAACGGAGTTTTAGAAGCCGCATTAGAGCCAAAAATCCTTAAAAAAATACCAAAAAAATAACTAAAAATAAATAAAGACTAAAAAAACAGGCTAAATTTACAAAAAAAATAGAAATAAACCATTCTTTAAAGGTTAAACAACGATATTATAACATTTTGAGCATGTTAATAATTAAATAACTGTTATTAATATCTTAAAATTGTTAAATAGAAAAATAAAAATAGATAAAAAAAGATAAAGTAATCAATATTTCTAGTCTATAGATAATTATAAAGTAATAACGTTAAATTCTAAATTCTAAATTTTAAAATTTAAACTTTAAACTTTAAAGCTATCTAAGGCGCGCTTAAAAAACGCCTTGGCCAGAAAACGACTCGCCAAAAAAGGTTTATTCGGTCAAAAAAAAGACCCCCCGACTTTTTTGGTTACTCGGGTTCGGCTTGATTTTCCGCTAAAGACAAGAGGACTTCTTGATAAGTGGCTTTAAGCTCAGGCCGCTTAGGCTCAGGGATTTTTTGTCGCTCCAATAACGCGTCAAACACTTCCAGGGGCGAGGTCTCGGCCAAGCTTTTGACGGGGCCTAAAGTTAAAATGTATTCTCGAACTAAACGCTCGTCGATGATGGCCATCAGCGATAGATTCGAGTCCTTTAAGGTGGTCTCAAAAATAGCTCGGGGGTTGATCAACGTTTCCGAGCCGGTATAGACGATCTCAAGCCAAGCCGACGAGCCAGCTTCTTTTAAACTTAAAATCTGGGCCAAAATCGCCTTTTGGTCGCCTTTTAGCCTGATTAGCTCTTGGAAGGTAGGAATAGGAACTAAGCTTATTTTTATTTCTCCAGCTCCTAAGTCGACGATGGTTAAGCTTTTTTCCCCGGTTTCCGAAAAACTCATGGCTAGAGGCGAGCCACTATACCGGATAGTCTCGCGGCCAGCCTTCTGGGCGCGGTGTAAGTGGCCTAAGGCGACGTAGTCAAAGGTCTCGGCTAAAGTTTTTTCCGGGTCAACGTGGCCTAAGGAGCCGACGTAGAGCTCGCGCGTCCCGTCGCCTTCGGTAACTAAGCCGCCGGCGGCGAAGAGGTGGCCTAAGGCGACAATAGGGATCCGGCCGCCTAACTCGGCTTGTTTGGCTTTAGCGAGGGTAGCTAAGGTCGCGTAGTGGTCGCGGACGCCTTGAGCCAGGCTATCTTCCCGGTCTTGGCTGGTCTCGCTAGCTTGGGAGGTCCTAACAAACCGGTCTTTTAAAAAAGGGACGGCCGCGACCAAAAGAGCTGGCCGCCCCTCAGAGTCGTTAATGGTCAAAAGCTCTTCGGCGGGGTCTTCCGCCTCGCCAATAACGTTAACGCGTAAATAGCGGAGCAATGGCGCGGGGGCGGTCAAAAAAGCCCCTGAGTCGTGGTTGCCGGCGACGACGACCACGCCTTTAAGGTTAGCCGCGATCATTTGGGTCAAAAAACGGTAATAAAGCTCTTGGCTAATGACTGGCGGGGCCGCGCTATCGAAAATGTCCCCGGCGACGACGACCACGTCGATATTTTCCGCTTTTATCAGCTTAATTAGCCAGTCGATAAATTTAACCTGCTCCTCGTGGCGCCGGACTCGGTTAAGACTCCGACCTAAGTGCCAGTCGGAGGTGTGTAAAAGACGTAAAGGGGGGCCACTTAAGCTGGGTTTGGGGTTTTGTTCTTGGTAAATAATAAGGGGTATTGAGTCGTCAATCGCGGCCTTGGCTAAGGTTGAGTTAGGGGCCTTAGAACACGGCGTTCCGGCTAAAGCGGCCGGCTCGGTTGGCTTATGGGAGGGGTTTAAAGCCTTTTGGGAGTCTGTTAAGGGTTGGTTAAGAGACTGTTTGTCTATAAGGGAGTCAAATAAATCAGCCACAAAAAACTCCAAAAACAGCGTTAAGTCTATGGCCTATTAACTCTATGGCTTAACTGGCGGGGCGTGACCCTAAAACCAGAGAACAAATTTATCGGATCCGATTTTAAATTTTTAGGGAGATAGACTAAACAACATAAGTATATAATAAGAACATGAATTCAAACAATAATTTATATATTAAATAAACTTAATAGAATAAAACATAAAGTAGATATTTAGACTTAATCAATTTCACTATAAGACTATCAGCGGTCGTTTATAACGAAGAATGGACACTGATCTATATAAATATAGTTGGTATTTTATTATAACATCAATAACATAAACATTTTAATTAAAATCTTGTATAATGTAGACTATACAAATTTAATCAGTTTAATTGCAAACAATAAATTATAAATTTATGAGTCAAGTAATCAATAGTTAACCTTAAAAAAATGATAAATATGGTTAATCTTTAGTTTGGTCGGCTTTAGCGTTGTCCTGGTCGAAACTTTCGAGGGATTTTAGGTAAAGGTCCGTTAAAGCCGCGCTCGCTATAGCCGTAACCTTGGCTAAAGGGGTTTTAGGGTCGACCATAATGGGCGGGCCAATAACGGCTTTGATTCGCCCAGAAAAAGGCAGGCAAGACCCAGTGGGCCACAGGGCCCCAGAGTTAACGATAGCCAGGGGCACTAAGGGGGAACTCGCGCGTTTGGCTATGATAAAAGCCCCTTTTTTAAACGGTAAAATAGGGGTGGCGGTCTTGTTTCTGGTGCCTTCGGGAAAAATGGCCATGATTTCCCCTTGGGCTAGACGGTCGCTGGCTTCTTCCAAGGTTTTTTTAGTGGTCTCAGCTCCGCCGCCGCGCTCAACTAAAAGGTGCGACCTTTTGAGGGTCCAGCCAAATAGAGGCAGGCGACCTAAAGCGGCTTTGGCCACCCAAGAGATGGAGCGGCCCGTGGCTCTGGCGACAGTCGGAATGTCCAATAAAGAACGGTGATTGGCGAAAATAATAAAACCCCCGCCCGCGGGGAGGTTTTCGCGTCCTATGACCTCCACCTTGATGGCCGCGGGGTTTAAGACAATGGCCGCCCAAACCTGGCTAGTAATATAGCGACTAGCGTTTTTGGAAAAAAGGCTGACCAAAAGGCAGATGAGCCCGGCTATCACGGTTAAGATAAAAAAAACCGGCCAGTACCATAGGCCAAAAGCGACTCGGCGCGCGGTCACGGTTACTCTCAAATGTTGGCGACTTTTGGCTCAATAAAAGCCTTAAGGCGAGGTAGCTCTTTGGCCTCCCAGTCGGCGGAAAGTCTGATTTTTAAAAATTGGCTAAAAAGTCGGTCAATAATCCCATTGACCGCGAGAGCAAGGTTGACCTGACCTAAAAAGCGGCCAGTTCGGCTTAAAGTTCCGCCCGCGCCAAACTCCTCCCCTTTGATTAGCTTAAGGACTTGAGGGTTTAAAGTGTCGGCTGGGAGAGCCAAGAGGCACTCAAAGCTCATGGCGAAGATGGTGAGGTAGGCTTTAACGATTTTCTTGTCTAAGCTAACGGCGAGAAACGCCTCGGACCAGTCCCGGTCTGGGGACGAGCAGGCGATCTGGTGGAGAGCGACCCCTTCCCCGGTTTCCAGAACTATTTTTTTCTCAAACCGCACTTCCACGTCCAAATCATTAGGCCCTGGAAAGCGACTATCGATCTCCGAAGCCAGCCACAGCCAAGTCAAAAACTCTTGGCCTAAAAACATCTTTTCTTGCCAAAGATCAATAAACACAGCGTCTTTTGGGTACTCAGCTGGCAATCTTATATCCTTCCATATAGCTTAAGGGCTTAAAAAACTATAAAAGAAAAAAAGCTTAACTTAAAAGCGAAAATAGTTAAAAGCGGGGATTATAGGCTAACCAATAATTACCCTTTAGCCATCCTCGCCTATCATAAAGGAAGAGGGTTGGCTTTTTAGTAAGGCCGAGCCTAATTCTTTGGGGATTAACTCAAACGCGAGGCTAATGGGAGCGATTAAACGGATTCGTAAGCCAAAAGTCCGGTCAAAGAGTTCCTCAAAAATGAGTCGTTTCTTTTCCCCCGCCCCGGCGATCCAAATCTCGTTTTCTTTTTTAAACCACAAAACCTCAAAAAGATCGGTATCGAGTAAGACCTTGGGCAAAAGTTGGCCCCTTAAATCCTCTCTTAAGTGTTTTTTGGCTTTGGCTTTTAAAGCCTGGCCAGTTTCGGCCAAAATTTTGGCTTCTTCAATGAGACAGTAGCGGTTTAAGATTTTGGCCGATAGACGCCTTCGATCTAGCCGAATCTGAAAACCCCAAAAACCGCCAAACCGAAAGGAGGGTGGCTCAAAGCTCGTGGCTAAGGGGTTTAAGATTTCCACCCAGCCTAAGCTAGACTCTTCAGGGACGTTTTCAATGTCCACGAAAGAATTAAGTTTTAACCTTTCGCTGAAGAATTCGTCGGTGGCCTCGGCTGGGATTTCCAGGAGTCGATAGCGGGTTAAGGTGACGGTCCCTTTCAAAAAGCTCATAAGTTAATTTTGGTCTCCCAATTGGGGCTCAGTCTTCCCTTAGTTTAGGACGCTTGGGTGGAATGGAGGGAAACATATTTGGCGGCCGGAGACGAGTTTCATCGGGCGGCAATAGATTGGTCTGTTTTTTTATCATATAACGCTGGTAAGCCTGCATCCAGTAGGCTAGGTCTTCTAAGGCCGATTGGGTCAGACCGCGGTAGATCCAGACTTTTTTGACTTTTTCGTAGATATAGCGGCCTAAAAAACGCACCCTTAAACAAAAGTGGGCTTGTTGGCCAAACTGGGGGGAGTCGCGAATAAATTCTTGGGAGAGGATCTGAATTAAAATCACCAAGGTCGGGGATTGAATCTCCACGTCTAACCCATTTAAAGGTAGATTCATGACCCCCACGAAACGTTGGGTCTCCCGTAAAGCCACGGACTGCGGTAATTTCAGTTGAGCCCCACCAATGCTGATGTCTAAAATCTCGCCCACCGCGACTTCCTCTAAGGCCGAAAGATTGGGGATGTCGCCTTCGGGGACGTTGTTTAAGCGGCAATCGAAAGCGAACTTGTCCGAAGGCCTTAGCCGTAAAAAACTTCGGCGCTGGGCTGAGGTGATGACCTTAGGGATGGGAATCAGAAGCTGAGCTTCGCGCCAGCCATTATGCTTAACGAAACGGTTGGTTAAGATCTTGGTGGCGAACTGGTAGTGCTCCATGAACTCTTTGGGAGCGGGCCTAAAATTAACGTGGATGACTCCAGGCAGGCCCGCGAAGTCCGCCTCAGCCGAGGGCATATCGGACAGGGACAAAACTAGGCTCTGGTCCTCCTCGAGCTTGTCCAAGACTCCGCGGTAATTAATCGTGTGCTTAGCCTCGTAGATTTCCATGTTGAAATTGGCTTGTCTGGCCACGGCTTTAGTCAGAATCTCCCAGATAACCTGGGAATTGGTGATTGAAGACCAGCCTTTGGTTTGACGAGCCTTGCGGCGCCGGATTTTATAGATCAAAAAAGCGACGATAATGGCTACCAAACAGGCGCCAACAATAACATAAACCAGAGAGAGATCGTCAGCCGACAATTCTTGAGGCACGGCGAACCCAGCTTGGACTTGGCTGAGTTTTTGGGAGGAATTCGCGGTGAAGGGTAAAATAAAAGTCATAAAGAATTGTTCCCTTAAAGGCCCTTAGAATTTCATCGTGCCGTCGGGGAGGGCGAAAATCTGGATCAAGTTTTCAATGGCTTCCTGGGTTTCGATCGTGGGATCGATAAACATTAGGCCGTTTTCCAGGTACGGCTGAGTCAGGCTCGGCCGGCACCAGATAGCTCGGGCTTTGATGGCGATATTGGCGGCGCCTTGTTCTCGTAAAGCCTTAGGCAATTCTAAGTTAATTAAGTAATCGCGGCCTATGGTTAAAGCCGTGTTTCCCATTAAAAGAAGGCCTTTAGCGTGAATGTCGACCATTCGACCTAGTTCTTGGCTGTTTAGCAGATCCGTAACCCTTAAATAATAAATCAGCTCGCGCCGGACTAGTTCTCTTTTGTCGGATAATAGGAGACCCTCAGCCATAAAACACCGTGCGACGCCCCTTAAGGGTCCCTTTAAAAAAGAGCCTTAAGGTAAAAAAAACCCAAAAAAAACGCTATAAACCGGTCGGCTTACTTGAAGGAAAAAACCTCCAAGAAAAACCAATAAACTGGTCGGCCTACTTGTTTGACGTGAGGACCGTCCTAGAGTATTTATCCACTAATTATACAAAAAAATAAGGCTGAAATAAAGATCTGAAGTCATTTCCTCGCTAATTGACCCACGAGTTCAAAAAAGGTTTCCCGCCCTCCTTAAAACCGCTCGTTAACTTGGCCTTAAACTTTAGGAAAAACTCCTGACCATGACGGCTGGATCAAAAGGGTTGAGCGCTTGCGAGAGGCTCTCTTTTTGGGTGGCTCTCTTTGGGGCCCCTTTTTTGGTTTTAAGCTTTAAGGGGCTTCTTAGCCTTAAGTCCTTTTCGGGGCTCTAATCTCCAAGGAGTGGGGGCTGAACCAAAGATTCAAAGGGGTTTAAATCAAAAAGCGAAGGGACTAAACCAAAGAGCCAAAGGGACTAAACCAAAGAGCCAAAGAGGCTAATTTAAAGATCCTAATGGACTAAATCAAAGATCTTAGGAGCTAACTCAAAAAACCGGGGAGCTAACTTAAAGATCCAGAGGGTTAACTCAAAGATCCAGAGGGTTATACCAAGCCCAGAAAATATTTTGAATTTTGGCTGTCCCGCCAAGAAGGTTTTCGAGATGAGAATGACATTATCACCCTTTAGCTTTTAATTGCTACAATATCTTTATTGGGGCTTGACAATCGAAATAAAACTGTTTATCCTTTATGAGGTTTTCAATAACCACAGTCGTAATCCTTAATAGATAAAGGGAAGGTTATACTGTGAAAAAGTCAAGGGTAAACAGT
>JAIROO010000160.1 GCA_031257535.1 Deltaproteobacteria bacterium | reverse complement strand
ATAAAGGTTTAAAAGCCATCGCCGAAAAAAAATACTCCCAGCCCTACGTTTCAAAAGCCAAAAAATTAGTTAAAATCGGCCTAGGGGTAACGTATAGAGGCAAATGTCTCGCCAAGATTAGGAAATAATCATATAAAACTGAGTTTTAGGATTTTTCAGAATAGAGACGTCACAACACTCTTAGGAGCAAAATACCTAATAAAAACGTGACGTTAGGCTATTTTAACTCTACCAATGGTCTGACTAGCTCTGATCAATAGCGGACGATTATATCAATACAAAGTCTACGCCACCGAAAATCACTTAAACGAAATATTTTATTAAAAAATGTTTAACGGTTAAATATGTAATTTTTTCGAGTAAAAGATTACTATTAGCGTTACAAATCTAAGTTTAACTATTGGTTTGTTGGCCATTCCTTAAAATAAGCATTCAAAAGGATAGCCCCGGCCGCGGCCACGTTTAAGGAGCTAATGGGGCCCGTTAAAGGTATATACGTCAAAAAATCCATTGACTCTTTAACTAAACGACTTAAGCCGCGACCCTCAGAACCTAAGGTTAATACCGCGCGCTCGGGAAATGAGAACGACCACAGGCTTGACCCTTGGCCGCCTTCGGCTCCTACTAGCCAGTAATCAAGATCTTTTAAAGCCGTAAGAGATCGAACTAGATTGACCGTCGTGACTAAGGGCGTCACCTCGGCTCCCCCGGCGGCGACCTTATAGACCGTGGGCGTTAGGCTCGCGGCCCGGTCTTTGGGAACTAAAAGGGCTCGGGCCCCAAAGGCCGCCCCCGTCCGCCACAGAGCCCCTAGATTATGGGGATCTTCGACTCGGTCTAAGGCTAAAACCAGGCCTGGTCCTGGTCTTTGAAAAAGCTCTTGGCTCGCGGCGAAGGTTAAGGGGTTTTCTTGGGGAAAAGCCGCGACCACGCCTTGGTGGGGTAAGCTAGAGACTAATTGGTCCAAATGGCCGCGGTCCACTAGCCGCGGGGTCAGCCCAGACTTTTCGGCTAAAAGAAGAATCTCGTTTAGTAAAGGACTGGGTTTACGAGAAGTGGCGATTTTTAGCCATAAAGCTTTGGAGCCGCGAGCGATTAACGCGGCTCTGACCGGGATTAGGCCGACGACGAGATTGGCGGTGGCGAGCTTGGGGTTTAGGTCGGTTGGGGCGAGCTTGGGGTTAAAGTGGGTAGAGCCTTTGGTTGGTTTTTTTGGGGCGCGGCCGTAAGCCGACTCCCTTTTCAGCGCGGGGCCAGAAGCCGCCTTGTCGTCAGTCACAAGGCCAGAAGGAGCCTGGCTTTTAACCGCCTGCCTTTTTACCGCTTCGTCTTTAACCGGACGAGTCGGGTCCCCTGGTTTTTTTTTAGGGGTTTGACCTTTAGTTACGCCTAAAACCGGCTTTTTCTTCGATTTTACAACCAAACGAGTCGATTCTCCTTGGTTTTTGTTAGGTGTTTGACATTTAGTTACACCTAATACCGACTTTTTCGCCGATTTTTTAACTATACGAGTCGGGTCCCCTTGGTTTTTTTTAAGGGTTTGACCTTTAGTTAGACCTAAGTTCGGTATTTTTGGGTTTTTTAGGGGTTGGGGGCGAAAAATTTTGGCCAAAAGCTTGCCTCGTCCACCACTTGGCGCTCGCCCCGCCCCAAGATGAGACTTTCCACGTCTTGGGCGGCCACGGTCAAGTCGTCGTTGACCACTAGATAATCAAAGAACCGTCTTTGCTCGATCTCCCAGCTAGACTGGGCGACCCGCCGCTCGAGTTCCAAAGGGTCTTCGGTGCGGCGAAAGGTTAAGCGGCGAATCAGCTCATGACGGTTGGGGGGGACCATAAAGATCATCACGGCTTTAGGGAAACGTTCTTTTAAGGATTTGGCCCCAACCACGTCCACTTCCACCAAAACGTCGCGGTCGGCGGCTAGTTTTTGGTTGACCCAAGCTTGGCTAGTGCCGTAAAAATTGTCGAAGACCTTAACCCATTCTAAAAACCCATCCTCGCGAACCAGGCGGAGAAACTCCTCTTGGGAGACAAAAACGTAATCTTGGCCGTTAACTTCCCCGGGCCTTGGCGCTCTAGTCGTGTAAGAGACCGAGTAGTCGAGCCGGGGGCAGCGAGCCCGTTTTAGCAAGAGTTTAATAACCGTGGATTTGCCGGCTCCCGAAGGGGCGCTAATGACAAAAAGGGATCCGGCCATGCTTAGTTCTCCGGCAGGCGATAAATCTCGTTTAACCGCTGAGTTAACTCTTCGGGGTCTTGGGCGCTTAAGATCAGGTGATTAGACAAGGTCACGACCAAGGAGCGGGCTGGTTTGCCGCCGGTCGCGTCGATTAAAACGTTTAGGTCCTTAGCCACGCCTTTCAGCTTGCGACTAGAAGAGGTGTTGGCCTTTAAGATAGCTAAAACCTGACTAGCGGCTAAAGAGGCTCCTTGACCAATATCCATAAGATAGGACTTCATTACTCAATATTTTGGGCTAGTTCGCGGGCTTTTTCTAGTTCGAACTTGATGGCCAAAATTTCGTCGGTTAAAGGGGTAGATTGGGATTTAGAGCCCATGGTGTTGGCTTCGCGGTTAAGCTCTTGGAGCAGGAATTCCAAGCGGCGGCCAATGGGCAAAGGCTCGGTTAAGGCTAGTCGAAAATTGGCGAGATGGCTAGCGAAGCGAACCACTTCCTCGGTTATGTCCATTCTGTCGGCTAAGATGGCCGCTTCCACCGCCAGTCTCTCTGGGGAAACGGCTTTTTGGATTAACTCTTCGATCCGGTTTTTTAGTTTTTCGAAAATAGCGGCGTTAGTGGGGGCGATCAAGCTTTTGATCCGGCTTAAGATTCGCTCTAGGATTTCCAACCGAGTCAGTAAATCCCGCTCCATGGCCGCGCCCTCCCGCTCGCGAAAGGCCACTAAGTCGGCCAAAGCCTCTTGGGTTAAGCTTTGGGCTAAAGGGGCCAAAGAGGCGGCGTTGGGGCCTTGGGCGTTAGTTGGATTTTGGTCCAAGGCGTTTAGGGCTAAGAGGTGGTTAAGGCTAATCGGGTCCGTGACCCCCGTCTCCTCGCGCAGTTTTTCTAAAAGACGTAAAGCGGCCTCGGCTTTACTCGGATTAAAGGCGAACCCTTGGAGCTCGTCGGGGGGAGTCGACAGCTGCAGGGTTATCTCCACCCGGCCGCGGGCGATTTTCTCGGCCAGGATTTTTTTTAGGGCTTCCTCTAAAGAAGTTAGTTGGAAGGGGAGGCGACAGTATATCTCCCGAAAACGGTTGTTTAGGGTTTTTAGCTCCACGCTTAAGGAGCTGCTTTGAAAGGTCCCGGTCGCCTGGCCATAACCAGTCATGCTTTTGGTCATTTTTGCCTCAAAGCGGCGAGGTAAACTTTCCGCATGTCCCTTAAAAGGCTCAAAATCGCGGGATCTTGATAGTCGCGGTAAGTCCAAGGCAAGGCCGTAAAGCCTTGGCGATAGTATAAGGTCAGCTCCCCCCAGACTTTTTGGCCCAAGTAAAGGCGATGGCCGGCGTATTTACCGGTCGACAAAACCAGGCCCCCGCCAAAGACGTAGCCAGGGTCTAGGTTAACCCGCCGACAAATTTGGTCGCCTTGGGCGAGGGCGAAGCGATTTTCCAAAGCCACGGCCGCGAGTTTTAGATCCACTAATCGGTCCGGGGGGGCCAAAAAGGGCCAGGACAAGTAGATTTTCTGGAGGTTTTCGCCCATCTCGCGGTCGTAGTAGGTGGTCTCGACTATGGGCCTAGGGGGACTGACCAAGTCGGGCTGACCTAAAAAACCAGCCTGAAATTCTTCGCTAAGGGCGTTAATGGCCGTGGCCAAAAGCGAGAGGTCTGACCCAAAAGCGGCCAGAAAAAGTTTGACCACGGGCGGATCCGTCAATAAGCTCACGTCTTAACCTTCTCTTTTGTCGCGCTAGGGGGACGCTTTTTAACCGTCTGTGAAAATAATATACCATTTTTTAAGGGAGTTTTCGAAAAGAAAGAGTTTTTCTAACTCTTATAGGCCGGCGGGTCTGGTTCTTTTTCCCCAAGGCCTAAGCACTCAAAGCGTAAGGTTTGGCTTTTTGCCTCGGCGGCCACGAGCTTTAAGCGGACCTCGCGCCCGGGTTTAGCGGCGGCCGGAACTTTATATAACTCGATCTCCAGCATAAAGTCGGTTAAGCAGATCCTAGTCCGGCGCCGGTCTAAGCGCTCAAAGACCAGGCCCGAAAACTCTTGGCCTAGTCTTTGTTCGAGCCACAAGGTCAAGAAGTAGCGGTTACGGTTGTTTTGGGCCCGGCGAATGGCGCGGTTGAGGTCGTCGGCGACGAAGGCCTTCTCGGTCATCTTGGCCGCGTCGTAAGGCGCGTTTTGCGGGTCCTTTAAAAACCTTAATTGCCGGGCCACCAAGAGATCGGGGTAGCGTCTTAAGGGCGAGGTAAACTGGACGTAGTAGGCTAACCCCAACCCAAAGTGGGGAGCGGGGGCCAGACTAACGCCACTTCGGCCTAAGCGCCGTCTTAGGGCTAGGTCTTGGGCCAAGGCTTCCAGATCCGTCGTGGGCTCTTGGGTAAAATCCGGCTCCAAGCGCGGTTTTTCTTGAAATCGAAAAGGCGCGGCCAAGTGGGCTTCGGCCAAGGCCTCGGCCGCTAAGTAATTGGCTAAAACCATCATCTCGCCGACCATTAGTTTAGCCGGGGTGTCCCAGAGGGTCTTTTCCCAGACTATTTGGCCATCAGGGGCTAAGCGGACCTGGAGCTGGGGAAGGTTTAAGTTTAGGCCGCCTAAGTTGAGCCGCCTTTTCAGTAAGATCTGGCTTAAATTGGCTAAGGCCGTTAACTGGTGGTCCTGGTCCAAGAGCGAGTCGGCCTCGTCAAAGGACATCTGGCGGCTGACTTTAATTAAGGTGGGCGTAAAGGCGTATTTTAAGGGCTCGCCTTTGGGGCTTAAGGTCACTAAGAGGGAAAAAGCCGGCCGCGTAACTCCGACTTTTAAGCTTAGTAAGTCGTCGGCTAAAGGCTCGGGTAGCATGGGGTACTTGGCGTCTGGGAGATAGACCGAGGCTCCTCGAGCGAAAGCCGCTAGATCTAAAATGTCGCCAGGTTTAACGGCCGCGGCCACGTCGGCGATGTGGAGGCCCAGATTATAGTTACCATCTTGGTCTTGGCTTAAAGACAAGGCGTCGTCAAATTCCTTGGCCCCTTTTGAGTCCACGGTTACGATGGATAAATGGGTTAGGTCAAGGCGCCCGGGGTCGTTTAAGAAGTCTTTCGGGTCTTTCGCGGCGGCCTTCAGCTCAGCCGGGCTAAAGGGCTGGCCCAAGCCTAAGCGGCGGATCTCCAAGGGCTCGCGCTCATGAAACTCCCCGATGGCCACTAAGGCCGTAAAAGCCCCGTCTTCGTTTTCCGGGAGGCTCGCGGCTTTTAAGAGCTCTTTGGCCGTGCGCGGATCTGGGGCCTCGCCTTCGAGTAAGGCTAGATCCAAAAGGAGCTTTCTAACCTTTTCGCCACTTTCCGGCTCAAAGGCCATTTTTTTCGCCACGGAGTCTCGTAGCCAAGCCCCAGCCTCAGTTAAAAACTCGGCGTGGGCTTTATTTCTTTCTTTAATGGCCTTTTTTTGGGCCGCGCTAAGAGGATCCCTAAGGGTGGCGAATTGGGGATTAAAAGCGAAAAGAGTCCCTTCGTTTAAGATAGCCCTTCGCGCGGCCGAGATCTCGTCGGCCGAGGGCTCGTGACCATAGGCTAAGCCGGCTAAGAGCTCGTAGCTAAACTCTGGGCCCTCGCCTTGCAAAAAGGACCAGATCTCCTCTAAGTTAAGGCTCGCGGCCAAGGCTTCGCGGTGGCGTTTAAGGTCCGTTAAGATCGCCAAACGAGCCTCTTTGTCCCCAGGGTCGTCAAACTCTAAGGTCGACAGAACCCGGCTAGGGACCAAGCGGACGATCTGGCCATGGTGGTTAAGGGCGGTAAAGCTTTTGGCCGTGGGGTCGTCTAAGGCCACGGCTAACCAAAACTCGCCCGCCTCTAAAAACTCGACTATTAGGCTCATAAGATTAGGCTCATAAGATTTGGCTAGAGACTCCCTTTGGCCGGGTCAGACTCTTGGTCCGCGGTCAGGGCTTGGACCGCGAACTGGAGGTTATACAATCGGTAGTACTCGCCTTTTTGGGCCATTAAGCTTTGATGGTCGCCCGACTCGGCGATCCGTCCGTCTTTAATAAAGACGATTCGGTCGGCTTTGACCACGGTCGACAAGCGATGGGCCACGACCAAGGTGGTGCGGTCGCGCATGAGGTTGTCTAAGGCGGCTTGGACGATTTTTTCCGACTCCGTATCCAAAGCCGAGGTGGCTTCGTCTAAGATAAGGATGGGCGAGTTTTTTAAGATAGCCCTTGCGATGGCCAGACGCTGTCTTTGCCCGCCGGACAGGGAGTGGCCGCCCTCGCCCACGTTGGTCTCGAAACCATTAGGGAGGGCCGTAACGAAGTCTAAGGCTTTGGCGGCTAAGGCCGCGGCTTTAACTTCCTCAAAAGAAGCGTTAAGGCGACCATAGGCGATATTGTGCCGCGCGGCTTCGTCTAACAAGGTGATCTCTTGGCTAACTAAGGCGATCTGGGCGCGTAGCCAGGCCAGATCCAAATCCCTTAAATCGTGACCGTCTAAAAGGACTCGGCCAGCTTGAGGGTCGTGGAAGCGGGGAGCGAGATTGACTAAGGAGGTCTTGCCGCCGCCCGAGGGTCCGACCAGAGCCACGGTCTCGCCCACCTTAACCGTTAAATTAAGGTCTTTTAAGACTGGGCGGTCCGGGTCGTAACCAAAAGTCACGTCCTCAAAGTCTAGGCGTCCTAAAGCTTTTTCCGGGATAATCGGCTGACTAGGGGAGACGATCGTAGGTTTCGCGTCTAAGGCCTCAAAGATCCGCCGAGCCGCGGCTAGACCTTGCTGAAACTCGTTGTTTAAGCGGGTTAAGCGCTTTAAGGGCTCGTATAAAAGGAGGAGGGCGGTCATAAAGGAAAAAAAAGCCCCGGGGGTCGAAGTCCCGTTAATGACCGCGTAACCACCGTACCAGATGACCGCGGCTAAGCAAAAGCCGCCGACGATCTCCATAATGGAGGAGGACAGGCTTTTAACCGTCACCGAGCGCATGAGGTTTTCCACGTTTTTGCGGCATTCTCCGGCGAACCGCTTAATCTCGTGGCCGGTCATGTTATAGGACTGGATCATGCGCACCCCTTGAAAGGTTTCGGTCAAAACCCGGATCAAGGAGGCCATGATGATCTGGCTTTTGGTGGACAGAGACCTTAAGCGGCGGCCAAACTTAATAATGGGGTATAAAGTTAGGGGCAGGATCAAGATCCCGACCGAGGCTAATAAGGAGTCTTGGAGAAATAAGACCGTTATAAGTCCCGCCACTTTACCTAAATCCATGATTAAGCCGGTGACCACGGTGGTGACCGAGCTTTGGATTAAGGCCACGTCGTTAACCACCCGGCTGACCAACTCCCCAGAGTGGTGGGCCTGGAAATAACCCAAGGATTGGCCTTGAATCCGGGCGTAGAGTTCGACCCTTAAGTCGTTAACGATATTATAACCCACCTGGTTCATGGCGTAGGACTGGGCGAAAGAAAAAATTCCAGTTAAAGTATAGACGCTTAGGGTTAAAATGGTCAAAGAGTTGAGCAAAGAGGCGTCGCGGTTGGTAAAGACGTGGTCGAGCAAGGGTTGAATCAGCCAGGCCATGGTGGCGGTGGAGCCCGCGGCGAGGAGCATAAAAAGGATGGCCAGGAGTAGTTTAGGCCGATACGGGCGAATTAAGCCCATAAGGCGCCAGAAATCCTTTTTTTCTTGATTTTTGGCCAGCGGATCTTTGGAGCGGGGCTTTTTAGATTTGGGCTCTTTAGGGCTCGCGTCTTGGGCCTTGGATTCTTGGTCTTTAGGCTCTTTGGCTTTGGGCTCTTGGTCTTTAGGCTCTTTGGCTTTGGACTCTGGGGCCTTAGGCTCTGGGTCTTGAGGCTCTTTGGCCTTGGACTTAGGGTCTTGAGGCTCGGGGGCCACCTTGGACTCTGGGCCTTTGGGGTCTTGGCCTTTAGGCTCTGGGGCCAGGGACTCTGGGTCTTGCGGCTCTATGGGGGGACGATGGGCTTCGGTCATGGTCCTTTTTTTGGCGTTTTTGGCGCGACTTATTGGAGAAGGGTCTTTGGCCCCATTATGGTTAGCCCCTGACTGGGACCATTAAGGTTAGCCCCGCGATTAATCTCGGCCAAGATTATCTGGGTCACCTTGGCCGAAGCCCCGCTCGAGCCTAAGGTCTTGGCCGCGGCTAAGAGATCGGCGACGGCCGCCGCCCTTAGGGGCCCAGGGACTAAGAAGGGCCTTATTCCTTGGGCTAGATTTTGGGGGGTGACCGCGTTTTGGAGGAGTTCTTTAACTAGGGGTTTTTGGGGGCTTAAAAGGTTAGTTAAGGCCACGTATTGGACTTTGGTTAAGAGTTTGGCCAGGAAAAAAGTTAAACGACTCGTCTTATACGCCACGACCATGGGCGTCCCCAAGATGGTCCCTTCGACGGTGGAAGTGCCAGAGGCTAAAAGAGCGCCTTCCGCCGCGGCTAAGACTAAAGTGGACTGACCAGACCAGACCTTTAAGCGCTCTAAAACCCGGGGCGGGCCAGCTTTAATTAAGCTCGTTAATAGGTTAGGGTCCAAGCTCTGAGCCCGAGGCAGAGCCAAGTTTAAGTTTGGGATCTCAGTCAAGAGTAAGTCGGCCGCGGCTAAAAAAGGCGGGGTCAAGCGCTTAGCCAAAGCCGCGCGACTGCCTGGCAACAAAGCCAAAAGAGGGGCGGCTGGATCTAAGCCTAAAAGGGCTTTGGCCTTTTGGCTAGAAGGCGGGGGCGGGTTATCTAAAAGAGGGTGCCCCACCCAGTCGACCGCGACGCCCCGGGACTCGTAATAATCCTTCTCAAAAGGAAAAATAACCGCCCGACGGGCGCAGTATTTGGCTAAGAACTTAATTCGGCCCGCCCGCCAGGCCCAGATCTGGGGACAAATGTAGTAAATAACCGGAATTCCTAAGCTTTGGGCTTTTTTGGCTAGGTAAAAGTTAAAGTCTGGACTATCGATGAGAACCAAAGCTTGGGGTTTTTGGCTAACTAACAGGTCGGTTAAGGTTTTGCGGACCCTTAAGATTCGCCTTAAGGAGCCGAGGACCTCGGTTAGACCCATGACCGCGGTCTCGGTTAAATTGGCGGCTAAACTGACCCCGGCCGCGGCCATGCGCTCGCCGCCTAAGCCAAAAAAACTAAGATTAGGGGCCAAGGTTTTAGCGGCTAAGACTAAAGCGGCCCCATGGAGATCGCCGGAGGTTTCCCCGGCCGAGATCATGACCCGCATTTAGGCTGGGGGGCGTTAAGCCAAGCCACCACGGCCAGGTTGTGGTCGTCGGCCTGGGCTAGGCACAAGTCGCGCTCTAAAAAAATAAGGCCTTGGGCGTCTAAGGCCAAAGCCCCAGCGCGAGCGGCGATTAAGGTCTCAAACGTGGCTGGCCCGACCACTGGCGGATCTAAGCGCGGGTCTTGGGTTGGTTTAACGACTTTGGCCACGGCCACGGGTTTGCGGCACAAGCTGGCCCCGCGGCGGATGGTCTCGTCCGTGCCGTCGGCTCCTTCTAAGGCCACGACGATCTTGTCGGAGACGACGACGGTCTGGCCAACGTCTAAGCGGCCTAGCTCTTTGGCCACCTGATAGGCTAAGCTAAGGTCGGCTAAAAGCGAAGGGGAGGGACTGGTCTTAGTTAACTGGCCGGGTTTAATGGCGAGATCTGGGACTAGGTCGGTCACCGCGACTAGGCTTAGGCCGATGGCTTCTAACCAACCGCCCACGGCTCTTAAAATAGCGTCCGTGTGAAAATTGTCTAAGGTGGCCATCAGCTCTAAGGCCACCGCGTCGGGCTGGTAGGCGGAGATGACGTTGTCGCGACTGACCCCGCCGATTAAGCAGACCTTTTGGGCTCCATTTTGGAGAAAAAAGTCGGCTAAGGGCTGAAGCTGGCCTAAGGGCAGCTCTAAATAGGCGTCGGCGAGGGTCGCGACTTTGGGGTCGGTCTCGCCTTTTAGACCCACGACCACTAAAGGCGAGCCTTGGTCGCGAATCTTTTGGGCCACCACTAGCGGGAGGTTAAGGTTGCCAGCGATGAGACCTAAAGGGGAGTGGCTCACCGGTAGACCCCGCGGCCCCGGGAGCTACCGCGGTAAAAGTCGACGATAACGGCCGCTTCTGGGCTATCGGGCCACTTGGTTTCGATTTCGGCTAAGACTTCTTTTAAGGGGACGTGGGACCGTAAAAGCTTAAAAGCCCCGGCGATGGCCTCTAAAGCGGTTTCGGAAAAGCCCCGCCGCCGCATGCCCACGGCGTTGGGCGAGACGACCACGGCTTGGTCCCTGACCCCGGCTAAGATCATATAGGGCGGGGCGTCTTTAACCACCCCAGACATGCCGCCGATAAAGGCCTGGCGACCGACCCGCACAAACTGGTGAATGGCCGTGGAGCCGCTGACGATGGCCTGCTCGTCGATGTGGACGTGGCCGGCTAAAACCGCGAAACTGGAGAGGATAACCTCGTTTTGGATCTGACAGTCGTGGGCCACGTGGACCGTGGCCATGACCAAGCTCTTGTCGCCAATCCGGGTGACCCCGCCTCCCGCCGTGGTCCCTCGGTGAATGGTGGCCGACTCGCGGATGGTCACGTCGTCGCCGATCTCTAAACGCGTCTCTTCGCCAGCGTATTTCATGTCTTGGGGGTCAGCCCCAATGGAGGCGAAGGGAAAGAGACGACACCTTTGCCCAATGGTCGTGTCCTTGTCAATACAGACGTGGGCTTGGATCTCGGTATCCTCGCCGACCACGACCCTGGGGCCAATAACCGTATAGGGGCCAACCGCGACTCCCGAGCCTAAGACGGCGGTGGGGTGGATGATGGCGGTGGGATGGATAGCCATGGGCGGTAAATCAATATCCTTTTGGACTTTTAGAAAGTGGTCTTTAGAAAGTCGCGGTCATTTCGGCCTCAGCCGCTTTTTGCTCGTCGACTAGGGCTTGTCCCGACACTTTAAAGGCCCGGGTCCCGAGCCTTAAAAACGACACCTTAAGGTCTAAGCGGTCGCCAGGCTCGACTCGCCGGCGAAATTTAACCCGATCCGAAGAGGCGAAGTAGCCAATGCGACCGCTTAAGTCCTCGACTTTTAGATCCCTTGGGATCTGGTCGTGAAAGTCGCGGGAGGACAAGGTTAAAAGAAGGGAAGCGGCCTGAGCCATGGACTCTAAGATCAAGACCCCGGGCATGACGGGCTGGCCAGGGAAGTGGCCTTGAAAAAAAGGCTCGTTAAAAGTGACGTTTTTGTAAGCCTCAAGTTTTAGCCAGGGCTCTAAAGCCACGACCCGGTCGACCAAAAGAAAGGGGTAGCGGTGGGGTAGGCTCGCTAAAATGTCTTTAACGCCGTAAAGGGCTTTGGGCATGAAACACCGTAAAATTTAAAGACCAACTTAATGGATAGTAGCGTCTAAGCGTCGTTTTTTAAAGATTCTAGTAAATATTTGTTTAAAGATTCATTTAAAGATTATTTTAAAAAGTCTTTTAAATGGTCTTTTAAATGATTATTAAAAAGTCTTTTAAAAAGTCTTTTTAACAGTCATTTAAACAGTCATTTAAATAGTCTTTTAAATAGTCTTTTGATATTTTTTCGATAGCTAAAAGCCTGACTTTTACAAAACAATCGATTCGACAATATTATGGAAGTATTGTCTACTCGTCGTCTTTTAAAGCGTCTTTCAGATCGTCATAGGTCTGATTTTGGCGAAATTTTTGCCAGAAGCGGCGCCACTTTGGGAGATCCCGGGCGACCATGGCTTGGCCGCGGAGATCTTGGCTATGGGCTCTGGCCGGGGTGCCGCTCCAAGTCGAGCGCCCGGCGGGGATTGTCCCGATGACTCCAGATTGACCCGTGACGATGGCGTCCTGGCCCACGACCGCGCCGTGAGTCAAACCGCACTGCCCTAAAAGAAAGACGCGGTCGCCCACTTGACTATGGCCGCCTAAGCCAGCTTGGGCCACGACGATAACGTCTTGGCCGATCTGGCAGTTGTGGCCAATCTGGACGAGGTTGTCCATCTTGACGCCCCGACCGACCACCGTGTCGGCGACTAAACCTCGGTCAATGGCCGTTAAAGCCCCGATCTCCACGTCGTCGCCTAAGACGACGCGACCTAAGTGGGCGTTTTTATAGTGGATAAGGCGCCCAGTTTTGGGGTCTGGGACCTGGACGTAACCAAAACCGTCCTCGCCAATGACCGCCCCCGCGTGAATCTGGCAGCGCGCCCCTAAGCGACAGCCCCAGCGGATGATGGCTTTGGGGTGGAGGATCGAAAAAGGGCCAATGGTTACGTCGTCCTCGATAAAGACGTCTGGACCCACGACGACCCCTTCGCCTAACTTGACTCGGGCCCCGATATAACAGCGCGGCCCAAAAACGACCGCCGGGCCAATCTCGCAGGAGGCCCGGTCTAAGAAAAAGGGTTCGCCCGTGGCTAAGGGCGGGATGACCTTTTCTTTGGCCAGGCTTAAAATGGCGGCGAAAACTAAACGGGGGTCTTTGGCGACGAGAGCGGGGTAAGAGCCTAAGGGCGTTTTTAAGCTCGGATCCACGACTACGGCCGCGGCTTGACCAGCCATAGCTTGAGCCAGATAGGTTGGATTAGTGACGAAACACAGAGCCCCGGGCTCGGCCTGGTCGGCCGCGGTTAAGCCAAAAATCTCGGTCTGGCCTTCTTGGACGGTAATCTCGGGTGGGGAGCCACCGCCTAAAAGGGCCAGATCCTCGGTCAAACGAGCCGTGACTAGCGGCTTCAGCTCGTTTAAAGTTCGCCGGGCGAAAGGAATCATAAGATCAAGCCAAAGTCGAAAAAAAGGTAATTAAGAGATTTAAAAACCATTTTTTAGCTAAGTAGTTATTAAAAACCGCGTTACTTGTCTAAAGCTTTGGTAATCTCAGGGGTAATGTCAATAGAAGACTGGAAAAAGATGACCCCACCCTCTTTAGCGTCTAAAACGGCCGTAAAACCCCTCTCTGAGGCTAACTTAGCCGCGGCTTGCTCGGCTTTAGAGTAAATTGGGCTTAAAGCGTCGTTTAAGGCCTTTTGCATTTCCTCGGAAGCTTTTTGAGCTTGATCGCGGTAAGTTTGGATTTCCTTTAAAAACTCGCCCCGTCTTTTTTCTAAGGCTTCTTGGTTTAAGGTGGCGACCTGGTTTTTGAGGTCCCGGTCCTTTTTTTCCAGCTCTTTTTCTTTGGCCTCGAGGCTTTTCTGGAGCGACTCGTGCTTGGCCTTGAGCTTATTTTTGGCCGTTTTGCCGGCTTTAGAGTCGTCCACGGCCTTTTGGAGATCGACCACCCCGATGTTCTGGGCTAGGGCCGGGCTAGAAAAGACGACCAAAGCCAAAAACAGAGCGGCGAAAAGGGTCGGCCAAGAAAGAAGTTTCGTCAAAATGAACATGATGCCTCCGTCCCACTGGAAACTATAAAAAATGGTCAGCTTAAGAACAAAAAAATTGTTAAGCTTATATATTTCAAATTTAGCTAATTAATTTTTTTCTTTAATTAGTTAGAAAATTGATTAATTTTGATCTAAAAAACTGCTGTTTAGTTAATCTGGGTTATTATTGCGTTTTTTGAGATTTTGACAAAGGCCAAAAAAATTAGCCCTAAGGGCTTTTTGGCGAACTAACTCCTAAGGATCCTCGCCTTTGTCCTTAAGCGGAATAAAGTCGCGAAGTTATAGAGCCAAAGGGGCTTGACTATTAATTGGTAGAGACTCGCCTATTGGCCTATTAATAATAGTTGGGGCTCGGCTGATATAATAGTTGAGGCTCGCCTATTATAATAGTTGGGGCTCGCTAAACTTGGCCCGACTAACGTTAAGCGTCCTGGCTATATATGACTATATATGAAGCCCTATATAGCCCATTATAAGACAACTATTTAGCCTCTACTATAAAGTATTAGATAAGCGCCAGAAAGTCAGTCTGGTCTTGACTTAACTCTCTGGCCAATATTTAGACGTTAATAGGCTTTAGGCCCAATATATAGCTAGACTTCGTCGCCTTTAAAGGGCCAGGCGCGTCTTAGGGTCAAAAAATAGGAGCCTAAAAAACGCTGGTCCGTCTTGGCTCTCTTTTACGGGCCAAGAATTAATCAGTTACCTTAACAAAATACGCGGTAAAAAGCTATTAAAAAAAATTAAATCAAAAAGTCCGCGGTCGACCGGCCAGGCGGGCTAGAGGAGTCAAAATTGAGCGAAAATCCGGCTTAAAGGCCTATCTTCCCTTTTTTTTGGATCTTCTGGCTTTTAAAAAAAACTTTGAAAGTCTTTATAATTTTTGACGAAAACGCTACAATTAGTCGTTAGGCGAGCTGAGACTTTTGGCGTCGGAGTTTATAAGGCCAAAACCGGTTTTTTGGCTGGCTAAAACTTAAGATCTTGGATTATTTATAAATTTTTTGTTTATTTTAGGCTCCGTTTTTGGCTTTTTCGTTTTTTTAAGCGAACAGGCCCTTTCTGGTTTATTTTTATTGAAAGGAGCTTGAGGTGAAAAATCTATTTGTCTTATCTCTGGGTCTGATTTTAACGTTCTTGGTCGCCGCTTCGGCCGCTTTCGCCCAAAACGCGACTTTAAGCGACCAAATCAGGCCGACCGCTCAAGGGCTGACCATGGTTCCCGACCCTCAGGATCCCCCAGCCACGGCCAGGTTTAAAGCCGCCTTAAGGCTCATGGCCGGCTTTAATTACGTTTTAGCCTTAACCCAAGCTTGTCAGCGCCGAGACGTTTGGGAAAATTATCAAAATCGCAATGGCCGCACCTTTGGCCGCGTCTATGGGGCGGTGAAATCCGGCGGGGCCTTTGACGACAAATACCGGGCTTTAGTGGAAGTTTGGGCCAAAACCCTGACCCAAGCCGCTTTAAAGGCGGGCTGCGACGAGGCGATCCACGACATTGACGAGGGGGGCTGGGATCTATACAAAGCCGTTCGGTTTAAAGAAGACTATCAATTTTTTCTACAAAAATAATTGTTTAAATGTCAATTAATTTATGATTTTTAAATTTATATAATTTTTATGTAAAATAATTATTTGGATCTTTTCTGGGGAGCTTGGCTTAGGATTAAAAGGTCAGCCGTTTGCGTCAGTCCTCGGAATTTGGTATATTTTGTTAAGCGATTAGTTTCGCTGGCGAAGCTTTTTAGGGGCCTATGGGTCTTTTACTGGTTTCGCTAAAATTAAAGTTTAATTAACCCGCCTCCAGACGGGTTTTTCGGCGGAGGGGGACCACCAGGGAGAAATCCATGGCTTACGACAAGAACATGAAAGTTCTGGTAGTGGACGATTTTTCGACTATGCGGCGCATTGTCAAAAATATCCTTCGCCAATTGGGCATTAACAACATTAGCGAGGCTGAGGACGGGGTCAAAGCCGCGGCCATTTTAGAGATCGACAAGTTCGATCTGATTATCAGCGATTGGAATATGCCCAACATGACCGGCATCGAGCTTTTGCGCCACGTGCGCGGCACCGAGCATACCAAGGACATCCCCTTCTTGATGGTGACGGCCGAGGCTCAACAGGAGAACATCATTGAGGCGGTCAAAGCCAAAGTCTCCAATTACATAGTCAAACCCTTTACGGCCGACACCTTGAACGAAAAAATGGAGAAGATCTTCTCTTAACGGGTTAGCGTGGTTTAGGCCAAAAAAATAACTTTATCGAGAGCGACCATGACCGGTTTCGCGGCGATCGCCTTGAAGGTGGCGGCTTTTGTTTTGGGACTGGCTTTTGGCAGTTTTTTAAACGTGGTCATCTTCCGTCTACCTCGCGAGGGTTTGGCCCTAGACCGGCCCCGGCGCTCTTTTTGCCCTATTTGCGCGGCCCCGATTGGCTGGCGCGACAATATTCCGGTTTTGAGCTGGCTTTTATTAAAAGGCCGCTGCCGCTCTTGCCATTCGCGCGTTTCTTGGCGCTATCCCTTGGTGGAGTTGGTGGCGGCTTTTTTGTCTTTGTTCGTTTTTCAGGTCGAGGGTTTAACGGTCCGTTATTTTCTGACCCTTTATTTTCTTTTGTGTTTAACGGCCGTGGCCTTTATTGATTTGGAGCACCTAATTATCCCCGACGGTTTGGTTATCCCGACCATCGTCTGGGGGGTAATTTTGGCCGTCTTAGATCCTTTGCCCTACTTAGTGGGCGACAATTACTGGTTCGCTTTACTGGACATGGGTTGGAATCCCAGGTTAATTGGCCTCGTAGGCGCGGCTTTTAGCTTTATTTTAGGCTTTGGGATCTTGTTTTTGACGGGTTTTCTCTACCAACGCGTCCGGGGTCGGGTCGGCTTAGGCGATGGGGATCCGCCGCTTATGGGTTTAATTGGGGTCTATTTAGGCTGGATGGCCGTTTTTCCGGTTTTGTTTTTGTCCTCGGTCTTAGCTCTTTTGTCCGTGGGGGTTTTGGCCTTAACCGGGCGCGGAACCGAAGAGGGGCCTATCGCCTTACGACCAGTGCCGTTTGGGCCTTTTCTGGCCTTGGCCGCCTTAATTTGGAGTTTTTTCGGTCCCGCTATCTTCGCTTGGTATTTTAATCTTTTCGCTTAGCTATGGCCGGATTTGACTAAAGTAGTCTCAATCTCGCCTGAGGTCGCGCTTGTCTTAGCCTCCCTAAATTCCCCAAAAAACGCTAAATAAGGTAGGGTCTTTTTTTGCCGGTTAACCTCTAAAGATCCGTTTGGCCTTGATTTTGCTTAGTTAAGCCAGGGGCGGCCAGAAGCGCCTTAAACCTAACGGGCTTAACCCCTCTTAAAAGTCAGGACTAAAAAAGGCAGGCTAAACGTGACTATTAATTCCGTTCTTTTTCAAAACGTCTCTTACCTAAGGGAACCGGCCTTGTTAAACGTGGGTAAATCGCAAAACTACGAGGCCTTGGCTAATTACTTAACTGGCCAAGACAGCGCGACCACGACCACGACCGCGAGTTCGGCGACCGATCAGGTTGATTTGGCCTTAGACAAGGTCAGCGACAAACTCTTAACCGAAGTCGCCGCCCTAACCGCCATAGTTATTGGCGATAACCCAGAGTTTCAGAACGACTACGTTATCGCCATCATCGACAACGGCCAAACTCGCGAGGCTAGGGTTTATAGTCGGGCGGAGATTTTAGCCTCTTTTGAGGGGACCGAGGCGGAAAAAGAGGCCCTTAGCCAGTCCTTGGCCGAAAATCCTCTGTTAACTTACTCCTCGACCGAAAACCTCCCCGCGACTTCCGAGAACTCGGCGGCCGTGGCTTTAGCCGAAAAAGTCAACTCGTTTTTGACGACCAACGGGAAATTGTTGGATACCTTGGAAAAATACGGCTATAACCCCTTCGCCGTAGAGGCGAGCTAAATTGATATTGGCCAATAACCAAAAAGACCCTTATTTAGGCTGGACTTTTAGTCTCTGGCCTAAATAAGGGTCTTTTTTTGGCTAAAGGGTCGCCTTTTTTGGCGTTTTTATCTTACAAGACCTGGTAGTACGGCCCCTCGGCGCAGGCTCGGCACAGGGTCTGGCCGTTTAAGGTCACGTCCTTGTGGTCCATGACCTCGTCGCCACATTTTTGGCAGACGACCACCCGGGAGGGCGGACCAGGCTCTTCGCCGGGGTTAAGTTTAATGGTCACTTTTTGGATCTTAAAAACGTCCTCGTCTTTTTTGGCCGTCCAAAAAGCGATCAGATCCTGGTCTTGGGCTGGCCGGTCGTGGTCGGCGACGCTTAGGCGATAGGCCTCGCCATTTTTCAGATTTAAAAAAGACATGGCCGTTTTGCCGTAATTGAGGGTTTTGACCCGGCGTCGGCCAATAGTCACGCCGGTCACCACGTAAGCGGCGTCGGCCACGCAGCGGTCCGACTCGAGGAAAATCACTAAATCGCGTAAGTCCTCGTAAGGGTCTAGGCCTAAAAGCTTTAAACCCAATAAGGACATGCGCAGGCCTAAAATCTGCCCTCCGCAGATATGGCCATGGTAGGCTTTCGCCTTATCAATATAGTCTTGCCAGATGGGCATATTTTTGTTCTCCAGAAAGAATCGTTTAGGCGCCTCCCCTTAAAGGACCTTAGGCGGGTTTTTAGCGTTTTTTTGTCGTCCAGTATACCTTATTTGGTAAAACTCGCTGGTTCGGCCATCTCCAGGGACGCCAAAAACGTCTGGCTTTGAATTTAGGGACGGTCGGAGGCGGCGGACCAAGCTTTTTTTGGGTTTTAGACGCTTTCGCTCCGCTTTAAGCGGCGGAAAAAGAACTCTTTTAGGTAAAATTTCCTCAAACTTTGAGAAAAAAAAATAGGCAGTAAAATAAACCATCAGAGGATCTAAATTCATAAAAAAGGGTTTTTTATAACGAATATTCGTAGTAAACAAAGCTCCTTTTGGGCTTACGCGCTTTATCTCCGATTTAAGAGACAGATAAAGCGAACTCTTCTAGGTAAAATTTCAGCGAAATAAAGGCGTTAAAGCAACGAAATAGCTCGAAAACTATCTATATATATTCTAAATAGTAAAAAAACGCCAAAAGGACAAGGATTGGCCAAGAAACGCTATTAACGGCGAGGGCCAGCTCTAGCTCTTGGCCAACTTCCTTAGTTAGGTTGACTATCTAAGGTCTTTTTAAGGGCTAAGACGGTTTTTTTAGACAAACCAGTAATGTTGGCTATATCATCGACGGAAAAAGGGGGATCTTGGCTCTTGAGAAGCGCAAGGGCGGAATCAGTCTGGGCTTTCTCCCTGCCTTCCTTGTAGCCTTCCGCCCAGCCTTCCTTCCAGCCTTCCTTCCAGCCTTCCTTCCAGCCTTCCACCCAGCTTTTCTTCCATTCTTCCTTCCATTTTTCCTTCCATTCTTCCATCCAGCCTTTCTCCTTTCTTTCCTTTAAGTTTTTCTAAAAGATACCGCTGGCCTATAGGTTGATTTGAGGGCCAACGCTAAAAAATCTAGCCTTTTATCAAAGGCCTTCTTAGCTCTCTAAGGGGTGGCCAGACAAACTACCGCTAAAAGATTAGGGCTTAGCTTGTCGCCATGTTTTTAGGATTTCAGCGTCTAGATCCGGCAAAATAGCCGTCGATTACCATCTTTGAACGCGCCTGAAGATAAGTTATTCCCTCCCTTCAAGTTTATTTTGGATATCTTTTTAATTAAGAAATAATTTTTTATTAGTATAAGAATTAAAATAAAAAGCTAAATAGATATTAATAGTCTGAACATAATCATAGTTACAAAAATTTAATGTCTTAATAAGGCGACGACTTAGAATGAATTAATAAATACTAAAGTAAACATAATTTTTTGTCAATAATATAGTAAATTTATCGTCTTTTTAGTACTTAAAAAATATTCTACCATAACTACTTCCCGGTAATAAAGCGAAAAGGTCAGCGATTAAGGCCAAGTTTCAAAAGGTTAATCTTCCTGGCCCCGCTTCGAAAGACGCTCTCGCATTGGTCGCTTTGAATGGCCGTGGCTAATTCCGGCGAGTTATCGGCTAAAAGGCCCGCTAAGGCGGAGACCCCGTAGTCAAAAAGGACTGGGCTTAAAGGAGTGGACGGGCCCACCAAGGCGAAGACGGCTTTGGGAGTCAGCTCAAGTAAGCGGGGTAGGGTTTTGTTGATAATGGTCGTCCCCGTGGCGAAGACAAAGTCTTGAGCCGGTAAAACGTACTCGGCCGCCGAGTCGGGCAGATCCCCGGGTTTGGGGTCGCGCTCCAAAATGACCAGCTCCGTGGTGGCCTTTAAGCGAGCTAAATAAGGGAAATGGCCCACCACGGCTACTTTATGGCCGCGAGCTCGCTCTTGAAAAAAATCAAAAGCGTCCTGGGAAGGCCCGGCTAAGGAGGCGGCGTTAATGGCCGCGTTAATGGCGGCCAGACCCACCGCGGCTTGGTCGAAATCCCAGGATTTGACCCAGCTGGCCGCTTCTCTTAAGTTAAGGCCAATGGGGTTAGGGGGCGGAACCGAGCTACCTGGCCTTTGGGCGAGCCCCACGGCTCCGGTCGAAGAGACGACCATTAGCCAAAAGCGGCCAGCGGCGAAAGAGGACACGCTTAAGCTAGGATCGGCTAAAGCGATTAGTTGGTCGTACAAAGCCCATTTATCGGCTGGAGTCTTGAGCATAATAATCTAAATTCGTGGATAATGACTAAAGTCGCGCTAAAAAAAACGTCATAGCTATAAGAGGCAAACTAAAATCATGAAAAAATTGTTTTTAGTAATAAAATTTCTGAGATTTATATAGATACATGGTTAAAGGTAAATTTAGTTATAATAACATATATAGAACAAAAAAATACTAAATTTTAAAACTATAATATTAAATGCAATAGTTTTCAGTTAATTTACTAATTATTAAATCAAAAAAACAAGTCAAAAAAGAGCTAAAAAAGGGCCGCTCTGAAGGCGCGCGGCTCCATTGGCTCGTTTTAGATTGGCAAAAAGGCAATGGGTCCTTATAAGAGATTTTCCAAAAATCGCCGAAATTATAACACAGTTTTTCTGGTTTTTTTTAAGGAGCTTAATTCGCCCTGTTTTAGGGGATCTTTGGGGGGCCTTTTTTGGTTT
>JAIROO010000140.1 GCA_031257535.1 Deltaproteobacteria bacterium | reverse complement strand
CCTGCCGATAGCCCCATGAAAGCGTAACGGGTGACGCCGGTAACTAACGTAAACTTTAGGTAGTCTTCGCAGGGTTTAAGCCTAGAATAAAAAGATTTTAAGACCGCTTGGTTAGCCTTTCCCAGATCCAAATCGCCGATATGGTCGCTGACCGGCGCGTCATATTCGTCTATCAGGAGAACGACCCGAGCGTTGTATTTGCGGGCCAGACCCTCGATAAGATCGGCGAGCATTCCGCCTGAATCGCTGTAGTTAAATGTAATATGATCTTCTACGGCGACGCCTTTATTTTCCAATTTAGCCCGTGCCCTAAGCGTATTCTGTAAGGCCTCTTCAAGTAACTGTGGATTTGCGCTTTGTTGGGCCATGTATAGGTAAAGCGTCGGGTGCTTTTGGGTGAAATCCCAGTCGGAGTTACCTATCTGAAGGTCAGCGAAGAGTCCTTTGGGGTTATCAGGATCCACTGAGCCAGTAAATAGAAACTCAATAGTGCGTAAAAGAAGTGTTTTACCGAATCGCCTGGGACGAGAAAGAAAATAAGCGCCTCTTTTTTTGATAAGATTATGGATAAGATTAGTCTTGTCGGCGTAGACACAGTCTTCTTCGAAAATCGTTTTAATGTCTTGAATACCGATTAATATATCTTTCAAAAGAGATCCTAAGTAAAAAATAAAATTCTCGTAAGAAAAAAAACAACTAAAAAAACCAATTATTAAATACTTTATTAATATGTACTATATAACATGGCAAAGTCATTTAAATAATCTCTTAAATATATATTATTTAAATTGAAATAAAGTACATAAAATAAATAAAATAGACTGCTATATACTGAATTAAAACTTTAACTTTAGAAAAATCAAAAATTATTGCGGACTTGGGTATTCTTATGTCTCAAAAATCTATTGGTCAACTTAGAGTCACCAACATAATTCGCCTCTGTCAAGCTAAAGTAAATGTAGAATAAAGTCTAAGTACATTTTACCAGAGTTTTCGAGAAAACGAAACAAGGACTTAAGAAAGACACGGCGAGTCTCAATTTGCGATAAGGCCTTTCTGAGTTTGACCACAACCCCTTCAGTTTCCCTTCCGCGTATCTTTATAAAATAGTCCAGGTCAAGTCAAAAAAATTGTTTAAAGCCTTAATTTTTAGCCAAAGCATCCCATTATTCGTTAACATAAGGCCTTTGAGTATATTTTATGGTATACAAATTCACTCTAATGTGATAATAATACCGTGACCAATACAATTAATTCCTAATCTTGGTGAGACATTGGCCTCTATACGTTACCCCTAGGCCTATTTTAACTAATTTTTTGGCTTCTGAGACGTAGGGCTGGGAGTAATTTTTTTCGGCGATGGCTTTTAAACCTTTATCGGCCAATTCTTCTAATTTAGCCGCCAATTTTTCCTCGTTTTCGGGCTCCTCACTTTCATATTTAAGCTCAATAATCGCGACCGTTTGCTCGTCCGGGAAAAAAAGGACAAGATCGGGCGATCCGCTAGAACCAGGGGGGTCCGAAAGAGGCAAGGCTAAAAGGCGACAGTAACCGTATAAAACGCTGTGTTTGAAGCTTTCGGTATCTTGTTGATGAATGGCAGCTATTCCAGCGTAGAGAGAATTAAATATTTCTGTCAATTTTACAGCGTTGGAGGTTAAGATAGCTTCTTTGAAATCTTTTATTACTTTTTTATGCTCCTGAGCCAAAAGATTGAAAAGTAAATCGGAAAAAACATCATAATTGTTAAGTTCGATTTCCATGTTTGGAATTTTTAAATATAAAGTTCCCGCGATGATTATTTCCACCGTCAAATAGCCAGTCTGAAATAACAATGGGGTAGGCTTAAGTTCGTCAAATACAGGCAACCCTAAGGCGTATTGAGAGTAATGTCCAAATCGCGTTTTAAGAAGATCAAAAGGGTCATTTTTATAAAGTTTATGAATAAAAGAGGCCGAATGGTACGTGTTCACCCAGTATTTTTCAAAACTGGCCTGGTCAAAAAAATTCAAAATTGACCAAGGGTTTAAAACTTTGGTCTCGCCGTCCCAAGTGTAGCCATCGTACCACTTTAGGATTTTCTCTCGGAGATTTTCCACGGTCGAGTTCGGCGGTAGAAAGCCCTTTTCAATTATTTTTGGTAAAACGAGAGCCATTCTCTCGCCGAAAAGACTATCTAACTCGTCATGGGTAAAACCGCAGATGGCGGCGTTTTTTTTGTCAAAAGTCAGATCATCAAGATGGTTTAAGGCAGCCGAAAGTCCAATAGCGTAACGGGTAACGCCGGTAACTAACGTAAACCGTAGGTAGTCTTCGCAGGGTTTAAGCTGAGAATAAAAAGATTTTAAGACCGCTTGGATAGCTTCGGCCAGCTCCAAATCGCCGATATGGTCGCTGACCGGCGCGTCATATTCGTCTATCAGGAGAACGACTTGAGCGTCGTATTTACGGGCCAGACCCACTATAAGACTTTCCAGCATTCCTCCTGGAGAGGTGGCGTTAAATTTAATTCGCGTTTTGGTCGTAGCCGTTTCATTTTCCAAATCAGCTCTATCCATAATCATAGCCTTAAGATCGTCTTCAAGAGCTTGTGGACTGTCGCTGGTTTTGGCCATGTCTAGGTAAAGCGTCGGGCGCTTTTGGGTGAAATCCCAGTCGGAGTTACCTATCTTAAGGTCAGCGAAGAGTCCTTTGGG
>JAIROO010000071.1 GCA_031257535.1 Deltaproteobacteria bacterium | reverse complement strand
CCATTCAATCATGACTCCAATTAACTAGTTTGCCTCTCTTTACCCAACATCATCATCGTTTTTTTTATCATGGTCCCCCAGCCCTTGTAGGGGCTTAAATCCAAAATTAGAATTGCTGACTTTAGCGATGGCGTTTTTTAGTTACATTACCTCCACGACTCTCAAGATCGCTACCGGCTGGAGCAATCCAGTCGCCGGACGGGCGTTCCAACCCGCAAGGTAAACGCGCCTTTCCACGGCGCGCGATATCAAATATATAATAAATTTGAACCCAAAAAACGGGCTTAAGCCCGTTTTTTGGGTTCAAAAAGTCGATTTTTAATAATCGGCGTTTAAAGTTATAGCTAGTTTTCGGTGGGCCCAGATCTGGTAAATAATGACAATGGGCACGCAAATAAGGGCCACCACCAACATAATGGTTAAGGTCGGGGTGGAGGAGGCCGCGGCTTTAATGGTGACTGAGCCGGTTTCCGCTAAACGCGAAGGAATCACGTTGGGATACATGCCAATAACCCCAGTTAAGGTCAAGGTCAGAATCCCGCCACAAGAGTAGAGGAGGGATTTAGCCACGTTAGTCTTCTTGTAAAGCTCAAAACCCGACAGCAAAAACAACGCCGCGCACAACAAAGGCAAAGCCAAAAGGGGTGGCACGGCGAAATAGTTGACGTAAAGCCCGGCGAAGGCGAAAGTCAAGACCACGTAAGCTAAAAATAAGAGCAAAAAGAGGGGCCAGATCATCTTAGCCATATAAATGGCCTTGTTCTTTAAGTCGCCGACCACCCGCCAGGCTAGGTACAAGACCCCATGGACCATAAACATCAGGACGAAAACGACCCCGCCCAATAAACAATAGGGGTGGAGAAGGTTTAAAATATTGCCCTGAAACATATAGAACTGGTTTAAAGGGTCGAATAAAAGGGGCAAACCCCGGAAAAGATTAGAAAAAGCCACGCCCAATAAAAGAGCGGCCAAGAAAGAGCCCAAAGCCACGATCCCATCGCAAGCCCAGCGGAAGTATAAGTTGTCCCACTGGAAACGCAATTCCGAGCAGACTCCTCTTAAGATTAAACAGAACAAGAGGATCATTAAGGGGCTATAAAGGCTGGAAAACAAGACCGCGTAAGCTAGGGGAAAGGCCGCGAAAGTCACGCCGCCGGCCGTAATCAGCCAGACTTCGTTACCGTCCCAAAAAGGTCCGGTCACGTGGTGCATGGTGGCCCGCTCTTTTTCGCTGGAAGCCCCTAGCAAAGGGACCCACATGGCTATGCCAAGGTCATAGCCGTCTAAAACGAAATAAACCCCCCAGAGCACTCCCCAGACGATAAACCAGACAACCGGTAATACTATCTGCCAATCCATGACGTCACCTCTCACATGGCCCTAAACGTAGTGTTCGACCTGGTTTTGGGGACTATTTAAGGCGGATTTGATCATCAGAGTAAACCCCGCTATCGTGATGGCCCCATAAACGCCGATCATGACTAACAAGGTTAGAAGAATCTGATACCAATCCACTGGGGGACTGCCGGCGTCGGCCGTATACATTAAGCCAAAAACCACCCAGGGTTGTCGACCTAACTCGGTCACTAACCAGCCTAACTGCAGAGCTAGATAAGGTAAGGGGATTAAGAGGATATAGACCCACAGCCCCCAACCTAAGCTCGCCACCATGCCGCGGATAAAGAAGGTGCCAATGGCCACGAGTAAAAAGAGACAGCCTAAAGCCACCATGAGCCGAAAAGAGTAAAAGACAGGCCAGACCAAGGGCCGGTCCTTCTCGTCAATGTCTTTTAAGCCAATGACTTTGTGCTTAAAGTCATTGCCAGCCAAAAAGCTTAAGAAGCCGGGTAAAGGCAAGGCTTCCACCGCGTTGCCTTCCTCGCGAGTGAAATGGGGAAACTTAATCAGGTGCATGTCCGCCCCCTCTTGAGTCTCCCAAACCGACTCCATGGCCGCGAACTTGGACTTCTGATACTCGGCGGTCACCTGGCCCAACTGATGGCCGGCCAGAGCTAAGAGGATCGAAAAAACCAAGGCGAAAGTGGAGCCTAAACGGAAAGAGGTGGTGAAAAACTCCACGCTCCGACCCGCGAAAAGATGCCAGGCCGAAATTCCCATAACTAAAAAGCCAGTCAGTAAGAAGGCCCCAAAGACGGTGTGCAGATACATCCACCAACCATAAGGATTGGTGATAACGTCGACGAAACTGGAAAGTTTAGCTACCCCGTCCTCAATCTGGTAACCAACGGGGTGCTGCATGAAACCATTGGCTAAAAGGATCCAGAGAGCCGAGATAGTCCCCGCGAAGGCCACTAACCAAATGGAGGCTAAGTGGACTTTTTTGGGGACCCGATTCCAACCAAAAGCCCAGATCCCGATGAAGGTCGACTCCAAGAAAAAGGCTAAAGTGGCCTCAATGGCCAATAAGGAACCAAAAATATCCCCGACGAACTTAGAGTACAAAGCCCAGTTGGTGCCAAACTGAAATTCTAAAGCAATGCCGGTCACCACCCCCAGAACAAAGTTGATCAGGAAGATGCGACCCCAAAATTGGGCTTGTTTCTTAAATTTCTCGTCCCCAGTCTTGACGTAGCGAGTCTCCATTATGGCGATAAAGAAACTCAAACCAATAGTCAAAGGGACGTAGAAAAAATGAACGATTGTAGCTACGGCGAACTGTAACCGGGACAAAATAATCGGGTCCATCAGGGCCTCCAATCGTTACGCGAAAAGCGCGCCCGCGCGACTTTTCGCTCTTCCCGAAAAAACCAAAAAAAAGGCTTTTTTAAGCGGACGCGAGGCGGACGGCTAGATTTATTGGAACTTTGGCGCCTTTTAAGGCGAATTTTTGGAACCTAAAAAAACTCATTAACCTTTAAGACGTAAAAATTATAACCATATTAATTTGGTCCGTCAATAAAAGAGGTCCTCGTCAAAACCCACTTTAACTTTCGTAACTCTTTGCTTACGCGACATACGCGATCCAAAAATTAAAAATTCGCCTATATAGTAATTTTACCCGTCTAAATTTTCAAACCTAGGGTTTTAGGCGACCGCTTTAAACCCCGCTTTAGGGAAAAACGCGTCAAAAAAACTAACCCGATACCGTCCGAGCCAAAAAAACTCTTCGGACCAAAAACTCCAGGGGCTCAAAAACGCCCCACAAATGACAATGACTAGTCAAGGCCTAAAAAAAATATTACAATTTGTTTAAATTTTGACCCCCATGGAAGAACCCTTTTTTTTCTAATATATACAATAAATAGTGGCCGCCAAATTTTAAGTTATATAAAGTAATTTCGCCCGGCTAACATCGCGAACTTAGGGTTTTTAAGAGTCATCGATTTTGACTAAATCTAAAAATGTCGCCAATGCCCGCTAAATCTTTGAGTTTAGCCCAAAATTAGTTAATTAGTTGCGTTTAGGATTAATATTAAGACTGCTTTAGCTGTCCTTAAGGCCTAAAACTAAGGTCAGATCTAAAGGACTATTTTGGGTAGGTCGCCAAAGCTAGGGTCTAAAAACCCAAAAAGGCCATTTTAAAGGTTAAAGGGCGGGATTATTGGCCAGACAATTCACAAGGATATATTAATGAAACGCTCGTTGGCGATTTTGGCCCTATTATCTCTGGCCGCCTTTGGGCCAGGTTGCGCGGCTACCTTGACCCCGACCGAACGCTTGGCCTTCGATCAAGCGGTTGAATTAAATTACGGGGCGCCCCCAAACTATTGGATCTCTCAAAACCACCAAAAGGTCGCCGCCATTATCCCAGACGAGAGATTCTTGGTGAGCGAAGTTGACGGTTTAAAGTTAAACGGTCCCATGCTGCCAGGAAAAAACGTTTGTTTCGTCGATCCCGGCGAGCGCAAGATAGTCATGTCAGAGGACACTGGGGTTTCGGCGGCGGTCGGCCTACCTATTCCGCTTGGCGCCGTCACCTTAGGGATTGGAGTTGGCGGCGGAACAATCAAGACGCGCTTGCCCCTGGTAAAAGCTTCTTTTGAGGCGGGCAAGAGTTACCGAGCGCATCTAAAGGACCGAACCATTGTTTTCGACTTAATCGCCGATCCCGCCGAGCTGGCCAAAGTTGAGGGCTACCGAGCGGAGTTAGCCTTAGTTATGGTTGAGGCGAAAAAGGCGAGCGATCTTAAGGACCAAAAATGGCGAGACTTCTTGGCCTATTCCAAAAGCCACCCCAATCGACTGGAGGGCCGTTGGTCATTCGCTTCCGGTCTTTGGGAACTGGAATTTTCTGGGAACCGAGTTGTCTTTCTGGGCCCCAAATTGATCAGCTCCCGCCATAGGCTAGAAGGCGAATTCATCTTTAGCGAAAACGCCCTTGTCTTCAAATGGGACTATTGGGACGCGATATTCGTAGTTACCGATCGGAGAAAAGAGGGATCGTACATCCAGACGGAAGTATGGTATTACACTTTGAATGGAGATACCTTGGAAATCAAGCGCGGGGGGCAAAGACCAATGGAAATGGGCGGGACTTACCAAAAAGTCCGCTAACCTATTCCCCGACCCAGATAAATTTGTCAAGAATAAACATAAACAATTTTTTTTGTAAAAATTTGTTAAAAGTAGCTCACCTCACGTGGTGATTTGTGTAGGGGTATATTATTTTGGGATTGTAGGCCAGAAGACTTACCGCATGTTCGCCTGATCATTTTCTTGGTGAAACGTTGGTTATTATGTACATTTCAAAGGGTTATTATAGGGCATAAATTACCAATATGACCACAACTTTTAGCCTAGGTCCTGGTTTAATTAAGTAATATTTCCCTATGAAAACATTAAGATTCAGTTTTTTTACTTACTTTAAATACTTACTTAGCTTCTTTTGAACACTCACACGCGTCATTTCATAAGAAGTTATTTAAGCGATAGCTTTAGGCTTTGACCAAATGTGAACTTATCGCGACTATTTGGCCAACGCCGGTGGACGGCTTTTTGGGACTAGCCATTAGACTGGTCACTAGCCAAGGGTTCGGCTGACTTAGGCTCAGTGGACGAATTTAAGAGCGTCGATTCGGTCGACTGAGCTTCCGCTGGCTTAAGGGCGGCCTTATTAAGGTCTAACTTGTCTTTGGCGCCCTCAACTGGCTCGGTAGGCGGATCTTTAGGCTCTTTCGCCGCCTCCAAATCCATGACTAGCCTTAAACCCAGAAAATTATGGCGACTATTGGGGGCGTAACCGACCCGTCGAGAGACCGCGCAGTTAACGTCAATAAAGTTAAAGGCCCCGCCGCGGGCGACCCGATCCTGGCCCTTAGCCGGACCTTTGGGGTCAATGGCTTTCTGGTCGGAGTAAGGGGCCATCCAGTCGCTGGTCCACTCCCGAACGTTGCCCAAAAGGTCGTGAAAACCCCAGGGGTTGGGTTTTTTCTGGCCCACTGGATGCGTGGATAAACCAGAATTATTGGTGAACCATGCGTAATCGCCTAAAACCAAAGCCGCGTTGGCGAAAGGAAAAACCATATCCGTCCCCGCTCGAGCCGCGTACTCCCACTCGGCTTCCGTGGGCAAACGAAAAATCTGGCGACCCTCTTTAGCGTTTAACTTGTCCACGAACTCTTGGGCTTTTTCCCAAGACACGGAGTCCACGGGGTGGTCAGGGGCTTTAAACCGCGAAGGATTCCGGTCCATGACGGCCAGCCACTGCTTTTGGGTTACCTCAAACTTACCTAAGTAAAAGGGGTTGGAGATAACTACCTCGTGCTTGGGAAGAGCGTAACTGGTAAATCTCTCTAGCCGGGGGTCGGCTCCCATCAGAAACTCGCCTGGCTCGACAAAAACAAACTCCAAGCCCAGCTCCTTAGCGACTTGGCTGGGTATAACCTCCGCGGCCCATGAGGCGCTATTAGCCAAAAACAAAAACGCGCCTAAAAGGCCAAAACTGATTAAATGGCCAAAAGAGCGATATTTTATATTTTTCGTCAACGTAACTCCTTAAACGTCAAGCGGCGAATCGGACCGGACCACAAGCCACCCTAAAAAAATAAGACTACGATTTACCGAAAAACAAGGGTGTGCTTACAATCGCGCGATTAGGGAAAAAAGGTCCAGAGCGGTTAAAAAAAATCGCCGAAAAATTAATATATCCGCGTTATCCTCTTAAACTCACCCTCCAAGAAACAGGATAAAACTTTTTTTCTAGGAGCCTGTCGGATTATAGGATTTAGGGATTCCTCTCCCTTCTTCCGGCCTCAAATTTTTTGAAGCCCAGGAAAAGGCACTTAAACAATTTTAATTATTTTTTCATAATTCACCA
>JAIROO010000065.1 GCA_031257535.1 Deltaproteobacteria bacterium | reverse complement strand
TGGTGAATTATGAAAAAATAATTAAAATTGTTTAAGTGCCTTTTCCTGGGCTTCAAAAAATTTGAGGCCGGAAGAAGGGAGAGGAATCCCTAAATCCTATAATCCGACAGGCTCCTAGGGTTTGATTTGCCGTATTAGCTCAAGTGTTGGTATTCCACCAGGTAGACGTGGCTAGTTCGCTCTCAGGCTCAAGGATTCTAGTCGCGATAAAACCTAAGATTAAGTCCTTTTCAGGACTGGCCTTTAGATCGATAATTTTTTGGCCATCCCAAGGCGCTCCATGGTCTGTTTAACCGCGTTCACGTGCCCTTTTGGGATAGTATTTTAAATGTCGATTGACTCGGTGAGGACTCTTTCTGAAACGAATCGCTCTCCCTTTAGGCTTTTGGAAATAAGGTCGATGAGTTCGGGCGATAAAAAAGAAATGTCGCCCAAGGTTTTTTTGACGACCCGGCCTTTTACGTAAGTAGACTCTCGAATGAGGACGCGACCAACTTTGGATTTTTGGTTTTGGGACTTTATCAATATAAATGCCGCTTATCGACCTGTTCGTTCCTTTAGGTAAAACAAGAAAAAAAGTCTTATGGGTCTTATTATAAAACTGGAGTTCAAATAAGTCAAAGGTTTTACAAAAATTTTTTAAATTTTTTTATGGGGCGAGAAATGAGGCGAATTTTGGGGAAAACCAAGTAAAATCAATCGGTTAGCTAATAAGACCTTTGGAACTTCAGTTTAAGATTTAAGATCCCCTCGTAAAAACCCCCTTTTTAATTTTTGAGGATTCGTTAATACACTATGTAATGGTTTCTATAATTTTGAGTCGTTTATATAGTAGGTCCACTCGTCTCAAATTTAAAAGCCAGGGTTTTTACGAAGCCATCATTTAAAGTCACTTCCCTTGATACTCCATGACATGACGGGCCAAGAAAATATTATGTCAATTTTAAAATAGACTCAGCTAAAAAATTTTCACTCTCCTTATTGACAAGGGTTTTTAGTCGTGATAAATTTGGTCCATAAAAAAACATGAAGAAATCTAACTAAAACCCACATAATTTTTCAGCCCAAAGCTTTTTGGGAATGTTCTATCATTAGATCTTTTAAGAACAGTTGTTTTCGACTATGTCTTTTAAAAACCAATAGGATTAAATATTGAAAGTAAAGACGAGATCGCGATAAAAGACCTCGTCCAGTGGCTTTTATTTAGTTTGAGGCCTGTTTAGAAAAAAATCGTGGTGTCCAGTTTGAGTTTAGTTTAAAAAAATCGCCTTAAAAACGTCGGCTGTTAAATCAGCCGTTTGGTCGGTCTGGGGAGCGGTCCCGCTCAGAACATTGGCTATAACAGCCGCACGAACGACCTTTCAAAAATAACGCTGAAGAAGGGGCTAAGGCCAACTTAACATAGCGTCGTCATTGTTTGGATGTAGATAGTTTGATTTCGTTAATTAGATTAAACTAAAGCTTATAATTATAATTTAATGGAATAATTAAAATTAGTAGTTCATAAAACGTTATTTGCTATTTCGAATAGTTGCTGTTATTGAAATTTATGTGTGATCTTTTTTCTGAATATTGATTGTAAATTGAATCTTAGGCAGAAGATAATGGATAATAATTAGTTTATTTTATAATTTTTACAGCAATATATATATTTATTCTGTATATACATTTAGTATACATAAACATGTTATAAAAGACATTTTCTATCCTATTATATCTTAACTCATTATATGATAATGATATAATTGTGATTAATATCGTTTTTTTATCTATTTTAATCTTTTTTTTAAAGAATAAGAGAGAAACATGACCATTAAACATGCTATTGTTTTTAGCATTTTCTCGTTTTTGGTAATTGGTATCTATTCTGTCGTTTCCATGCCAATTGCGGCTTTCGCGTCCGAGGACGCTCCATACTCGGTAGCTATCGAGTCCCCCAAGGCCGCGTCTACCGCGTCAAATACCTTGGCCGAAACAGCTGTCCCCAAAAAGTTAGAAGTTATAAAATCAAACGCCGCGGCCGTTACGCCCAGATCCACTGTCGCTCGAAACTTGAAGGCCGTAAACATTACGCTCGGGAACATCGCTCGAAACGCCAAGCCCTTTATTTTTAAGCCTGTGGCCAATACTACAGCCGCCACCCCCAAGGCTGATCCAACTGTTTGCACTAATAAACCAAGCCCTAGTTTAACTCTCGCTGTCGCTTCCAATTTATGGGAGCCGGCCCAATTCTTGGCTAGCACTTTTGAGGAGAGAAATCCAGGCGTCATTGTTGAAGTCTGCCACAACTCAACCGGCGAACTTGAACGTCAGATTATAGCTGGAGGGTCAGGTTATGATATTTTTTTAGCCGCCAATACTGAGACACCAATTGATTTATGCTCCAATTATTCATCTCTTTGCTATCCAACAACTGACCCCCCCTCTGATTCTGTTTTTAATTACGCTATAGGAATCTTGGTCCTCTGGTCGCATAGAAATATTGATCTCACTGACGGTTTGGATCTCGTAGATAATCCTGAGATCAATAGTTTGGCTTACGCTGATCCAGGTGACGCTCCTTATGGTAAAGCGACTCAGCAAACTTTGGAGCAAACTGGCCAGTGGAACAACTTATTAGGCTCAAAGTTAGTTAATCCACCGTATTCTAACATAGATTTAACTTACAGAGCTGTACTTAATGAGACAAATGACGCTGGATTTATTGCTAAATCACAAATTTGCAACAATGGAAATCCGTTACAGCCCTATGTTGAATATGATCATTCACTTTATGATCAAATTATTCAGGCAGGCACAATACTTAATACAAATCACACGACTTTAGCCGAGTCATTTAAAACTTTCTTATTAAGCGACAGCACGAACCCTCAAACTCAAGGCGGACAGACAATTCTGACTACTAAATTCTGTTACGTTTCGGCTCTTACTAAGAAATCCAATTCCTCCAGTTCTTCAACTAAAAATTCGGCGTCCACAAGTAAAAGTAAAACGGCAAAATAAACAAAATGGGCGATTCCGCGTTAACTTTTTACGCCCCCTTAAAGGAGTCTAAGCGGAGAGGCGTAAGTCTACTTCGGGTAAATCGTCACCTTATTGCTTGACGTAAACGCCACAACGAAGTGGAGTGGGGAGCAAAGAAAAGAGCGGTGAATCTTGGCTGTTCGAAGGAGGGGAGGGGCGTCCTTTCCCTCCTTTTATATATATGAAATATAAACCGTAATTGTCGGTAAATTACGAGGTAAGATGATGTTTTATAAATATAAAGATTATATATTTATTTTTTTTGTTTCATTATTATGCTTTTTAATAGCAGTCCAGCCTTTAGCCTACGCCGCTCCCAGTGGCGCCCAAGTTGTGGTTGGGAAGGCCATCGTCGCTCAGACTGGAAAAGTTACCGATGTCACTCAAAGCTCGCAAAAAGCGGCTATCAACTGGCAAAGTTTTTCAGTGGCTCCAACGGAAACAGTTAATTTTAAACAGCCAAACGCGGCGGCCGTAACCTTAAACCGAGTCGTTGGCAACGAAAAAAGCCTTATTGAAGGCGCTTTAAACGCCAATGGCAAGATTTTTTTGGTTAACTCCAACGGCGTTCTCTTTACCAAAGGCTCTCAGGTTAACGTCGGTGGCCTAGTCGCTAGCGCCCTAGATATTTCCAATGAAGACTTTTTAAACGACAAATATGTCTTTAAAGGCGATCGCCCTGGGGCGGCGATCAATCAAGGAAATATTAAAACCGCCGATGGCGGTTATGTGGCCCTTTTAGGAGAAAGCGTCATTAACGAAGGAGTGATCGTCGCCCAAAAAGGAACAATTTCTCTCAACGGGGCCAAAAAAGTTACCCTAAATCTCAATGGCGATTCTTTAGTTGACGTAAGCTTAGACGAAGGGGCCTTGAACGCCTTAGTCGAAAATCGTAACGCGATTCTTGCCGATGGTGGAAAGGTCATATTAACGGCCAAAGTCGCCGACGAGCTTTTAGGTTCTCAAGTTAATAACGCGGGTTTGGTTCAAGCCCAGACCTTAGGCGCCTTAAAAGGCGAAATAGTTCTGTACGCCCACGCGGGGACGGCGAACGTTGGCGGGGTGTTAGACGCTTCCGCTCCTAATGGAGGAGATGGCGGTTTTATTGAGACAAGCGGCCAAAACGTTAAATTCGCGAAAGACGCGGTTATCACCACTAAGAGCCAATCTGGTAAAAACGGCCGTTTTCTGATTGACCCAAAAAATTTTACCGTAGCCAGCTCTGGCGGCGACATGACTGGAACTCAAGTATCTACTTCCCTTGAAAATAATGGAGATTTTGAGATAGCCACCGCCGAAAGCGATCCCCTACCGTCCGCTGGTAAAAGTGGAATAGAAGGTAATATATATATTAAGGATAATATTACATGGGGTTCAAGTAGCACATTAACGCTTTCAGCCTATAAAGATATTTATATAGAAGCTGACATTACTGTCAATGGACTTGGAATTTTAAAGTTAAATTATGGTCTGGGTGGAGGCGGCGGAGATTACTATATTACGACTCTCGCGACTTTTAGTGGGGCTAACGTAGTTGATCCAACTATTGGAACGCCAGGGGCTGGTCTATCGACGCCCAAAACGCCTCCAGCTGACGTAACTTATGGGCATATAAACTTTAATAATAATGGAGAATTGTTTTTAAACAGTATTAAATATAATTTAATTTTCACTTTAGATGACTTTAAAAGAATCGCGGACGCAGGCAATTGGGCTTTAGCTAATGATTTAGATTTTTCTAGTCTAGGCGCTCTAAGCTCAACAAGTTATATTGAAAAAATTTCTGACGCTAATCCTTATCCATTAATTTTAGCTGGTTTAGGACATAAAATTTCAAATTTAACTATTAATTCTGAATTAGCTGGCGCGCACGGGTTGATCGGTAACGCTAGAATGAAAACAGGAAGTCCCGCCGATCATCTAATAAGAGATTTAGGTCTAGAAAATTTTAATATATACGCTCCAAAATCTGTTCGCGCCGGAACTCTCGTTGGCTATTATACTGGATCTTTGTTTCAAGTCTATAGTACTGGCGAGGTATTAGGCAATAGTACTGTTGGCGGTCTAATTGGATCTCTGTTTTCCACCAAAAACAGAGTTAGTGGAGATCAAAAAATAAGCAGTTCTTTTTCTACTGTAAACGTTACCTCCCTAACCGGAAACGCTGGTGGATTAGTGAGTGAGATATATGTTGCTGACATTATAAATTGTCACGCTACTGGAACAGTTAACGCGGTAACGCAAGGCAACTCTTTTGCATTTAACGCTGGAGGATTAGTAGCGTATGTCACGTTAGGAAATAGAATTTCAAATTCATATTATGCTGGTGAATTAGTTTCTCTTACTAATAATGGTGGAAAGTTAGGCGGACTAATTGGCAATTTAACTGGAGCAGGCAATAGTATATCTCCAATTTATATTGAAAATTCATTTGTTATTGGTTCAGCGGCAAAGCCTTACGCGCAAATATCACTACAATCAAATATAGGATCGCCTGCAATAGGAGGTTTTATTGGCTATTTTAGTCCAGCTACCGCACTTGTAATAAAAAATTGTTATGTTAACGCTAATATATCAGTTAATAATGAAAATAATATTGAAGCTGTCGGCGGATTTATTGGTGGAGTAGGTAATTCTATATCATCATTAAACATTAGTTATTCTCATTTTGAAGGCTCAGTTTTTGCCTCATTTTATTCAAATTCGTCATCATATTTTTCTTCAACTGGGGGTTTTATTGGTACACTTACTTCCCAAGCCTCTGCCAGCTATGACAGGCTAATTCAGTATGTTTACGCAAAAGGAAGCGTAGAGTCAAACGGATCGTATGTTGGTGGATTAATAGGAACTATGCAGGGCCATAGTACTGCTATTGAAAATAATAAATTATTATCTTCATATGCTGATGTAGATGTTACTGGTATACAATTAGTTGGTGGTTTAATTGGTTCTATGGGTGTTGCTTTAGTTAATGATTGTTATTCAATTGGTAAGGTTAAAGGGTACAGTAATGTTGGCGGATTAATTGGTGCAGCAGGAGCTTCAGCTGTAATTAGCAACTCTTATTCAACAGGAAATATATCATTTAATACTCTTGATATTAATTTATTTTCTAAAAATGAATACGCCCAATTTGATTTTTCTGTTGGAGGATTGATTGGTCGTTATCAAGGAACTCAATTATCAAATGTTTATACAACAAGTAATATAGATACATCTCTTGCTACAAATAATGTATATGCTGGATCATTAATTGGAACATATTATACAAATAGTAAATTATCATATAATGATTTTTCTGACACATATGTTAATTCTAATATAAATCCTAGTTTAAATGCTGTAGGTAATTTTATTGATTGGGACGTTAATATTCCTACCTATTATAACACCTATGAAGAATATTTATCATCTCCTCTGGCTAATATTTTTAAAGATAAAATTCATGTTCTGTCGAACGAAGAATTTGAATATATTCAGCCTCTGATATCCAAAGAAAAAACTCTTTCTCAAGTTAAAGAAGAAATTTTTCAGATCCAGGAGACCGCTCGATTAAACGAAGAAAACCGTATTAGGGAAGCTCTCGCGGAGGAGCGGAGGGTCGCTTTTGAGGACTTTAAGAGCGAACAAATAGCAATAGTATCTAAGACCATGGGTCAAATTGGCGGTGAAGCGGCTTCTAGCGCCTCAAAGCCGGTTAGTCTTACCACCGCGGTCAATAAGTTATCTACTTATGAGCCATTTTCCTTGACCAACGTTTTTGAAGGATCTTCTAATCCTAACGCCGGAGCCTTTTTAGAAGATGGTTACGCTGGGTCTAGCTCTCCCGGATATGGATTTGGCGCCGCCATTGAAGCCGTAGGCTCCGAAAAATTGAATTTGAATATTAATCCCGCGTCATCCACATTATCTTTCTCGGCAAACTCTCAAACTAACGACGAAGAAGAAAATTAACGCTTGAGAAGTTAATTTAATCTTAAATAAACCGTTATCTGCTTTTGATTTAATATCAAAGGCCGATGACGGTTTATTATTATATGATATAAATATTTAAAGTATATTAATTAGCGATATAGAGATTTATATATTTAATATATTTTGTGCGCCGTGGAAAGGCGCGTTTACCTAGCGGGTTGGAATACCCGTCCGGCAACTGGATTGCTCCAGCCGGTAGCAACCTTGAGAGTCATGGAGGTAACGAAGTGGCTTAAGCTCTT
>JAIROO010000046.1 GCA_031257535.1 Deltaproteobacteria bacterium | reverse complement strand
GGTCTTAAATGGCGGAGCTGACTTTATCCAAAGAGAATACGCCCTAGGAACGCTAAGAGCGGACATTTGCGTCTCCTACAAAGGACGCCGTTATCCGTTAGAACTTAAAATTAAAGGGCGTAAAAGCCTAGAAGAGAGCTTTGAACAACTTTCTGAATATATGAACAAATGCCTAGCTTCTGAGGGTTGGCTGGTCGTTTTTGACAAGAATTTCGATAAACTTTGGCCAGAGAAACTTTATTGGAATATACAAGAATATAAGGGATATACTATACATGTTGTAGGTTGTTAATTTTTTATTTAATTTTTATTTATAAGGAGAACGGTATAAAAGAGAAGCTTAACGAATTTTCAACTAACTTTTTTATAACTAGTATCAATAATTTTAGCGTAGTCGTCGCAGATTACTGCCTCTAGTTAATTATTAATATCTCTCAAATTTGTCGAAAGGTTATGTTTTTAATAATATTAGACCTTAAGGTAATTTACTCGCAGCGGCGACCATTATGATGTTTAAAATTGTTATTTCTGGTTAAAAGAATGAGATAGTTATTTTGTCTATAACCATAGATAGTCTACCAATTGATAGAATAAAGTAGCTTAATTATTATATCATTATTTGATAGTATAGTCTCTAGATTGTTTTAAAGCTCTTTTTTTTTGATATATAAAATTATTCATGCCCAAAATTTGTTTTACACTAAAAATAACCTTATCCTCCTCCCGTTCCAGCCATTTACCCTTACTAACTCATCTATTGGCTATTTATCTTGATTTGAATAGGGTTTAAAAAATTGGGGAATTTAGGTTAAAGGGCTGGACGGGGCGGAGCGACTAACCTCATAGACGGCGAACGCGTCTTAAAGGCCTGGCCCACCCCCCTTTTTTTCGGCCTAAATAAGCCGAAGATTTTGGCCTTCGCCCTTATGAGCCCCATAATAAGCCCAGCTAAGCCCCATAGATCCCCCAGATTTTATTTTTTGACCTCAAGCTAATTTTTGGTTTTAGACCCCCCTTTTAGCGAGGCTTTGGGTTTTTGGGGGTGGGGCGATAGGGATTTTTCTGGCTAATCCCCGGCTTTGCCAGTTAAGTGGTCGATGGCGATTTCCACCACCGTGGTGATGGCCAGTTTTTCCGGCGGAATGGGCGCGTCCGCCGTCTCCGGCGAGTACTTGATCCCTAAACGAGTTAAGGCCTCTAAAGCGATGGGGCCGGCCACGACTTGAGCCCGGCCCATTATGACGACGCTCCGGTAAAGAGTGGAGACCGCGCAAGGAGTCGCGCCGCGGCGGAAGCCAGTGGTCTCGTAAGCTAGAAAGCAAACTCGTGGGTCAAAGGCGATATTGGCCATTTTCCGGCCATCTTTAGGCCCATGAAAATAGATTTTGCCCTCCCAGTAAAGGTAATTAACGGCCACGACGTAAGGCCCGTCGGGCCCGGTCGTGGCCAAAGAGCCCGCCACCCCATTGGTTAAGATTTTTTCTATTTCGTCAATTTTAAGGGGCCGCTTGGCCATGAGGCTCTCTCCTTAAATTTCGGCCAAAAGTCGCTTAAGCCTAAGGCTTTAGGCGCCTATAATAAGTTTTTGGCGAAATTTTTAGGTTTCGCCTTAAAAAAGATAAAGTCGGGCCCAAACCACATTTCTTTATAGTTGTTTTGAGGCCTTAGGCCCTGGTTTGTTGGGTTAGAGGATCTTGACGGTGGTCGCGAAATCTAACCTCGGGCCCCGGGGATAAAAACCCCCTTCGGCTCCGTAACCTAAGTTACAAAGAAAATTGACCGTAAAACGACCGTCGGGGAAAAACTCTTGATTAACCTTAGCCGCGTCAAAACCGCTCATGGGCCCGCAGTCTAAACCTAAAGCCCGGGCCGCTAAGATTAAGTAGGCCCCTTGCAAGGAGCTGTTTCTTAAGGCCGTCTCCGTGGCTAAGGCGGGGTCGGCGGCGTAGCCAGCTTGGGCGTCGTAGGCCGTCCACAAGGTCGGCAGATACTCGTAAAAGCGCGTGTCCGAAGCCACGATAATCGTGACTGGGGCTTGGTCGATTTTGGTGGCGTTGCCGGGTAAAACGCAAGGCAGTAACCTTTGTTTCGCCTCTTGGGAGCGAACGACGACTATCCGGGCGGGTAAGCAATTGACCGCGGTTGGACCCCACTTCCAGAGCTCGTAAAGCTTAGCGATGGTCGCGTCGTCCACGGGGCGGTCTTGGTAGTGGTTATAGGTGCGGGCCGCGGTAAATAGCTGAGCCAAGGCGGCGTCGCTTAAGGGAGCTTTCATGGAGGATCTCCTTTACTGATGGCTTAGTAAAAACCCTGGCGTTGAAATTTTAGGCCCGTGGCTCTACCGCGTAAGCCGTCGAAAATTATAACGACCGCTATATAGTGTATATTAACGAATCCTCAAAAATCAAAAAGGGGTTTTTACGAGGGCGTCTCTATTATTAAGCTAATATTAAATTATAGCCTCCACAATATCTGGTTATTAACCATGTTATCCATTTAAAAATTATAAATAAACAAAAGTACTAATTGATATAAAAATATTCGAAATAATTAATTATAAAAATAGCTTAAAACTTAAAAAAATAAAATAAATATATTCTATATCACAAATTATACAATTTAACGACTTTAAATTTTAAATAAATAATGCAAAAATAAACGCTAAAAAAGTAATATAAGAACTCTTTAGTTAAAAAAATTTCAAAAAATCTGCTGTTTAACTTTAAGATAGATTTTTAACTAGTACATTTTTTCGTCAAAGAGGATTTTTAGGCCCTCCATGGTTAGATCCGGCAGAACCTCGGCGATGGCCGGGGTTTGTTTGGCGATGAGGGCGGCTAACCCGCCCGTGGCCGCGACCAAGGGCTCGCCAGTCATTTCGCTTTTGATCCGCGCGATTAGGCCTTCCACCAGGCCGGCGTAACCTAAGACTAGCCCCGCGTTTAAGCTCTGGATAGTGTCGCGGCAGATGGCGTTGGGCGGGGCGAAGAACTGTTCTAGTTTTGGTAAGCGGCTGGCTTTTTGAAATAAAGCGTCGGCCGACAAGCGAAAACCAGGAGCGATGGCCCCGCCTAAGTACTCGCCCTTAGCCGAGACGCAGTCAAAGGTGGTGGCCGTGCCAAAATCGACGATGACGAGGCCTCTTTGGAACCGTCGATAAGCCGCGATGGAGACCAGGACCCGGTCAGCCCCGACTTCTTTGGGGTCGTCGTAAAGAATAGGCATGAGCTTTTGGCGATGAGGCTCCACGAAAATAGGGGTCACGTTTAAGTAACGCGCGCCCAGTCTGGCGATAGCCGGTCGCATGGGCGGCACCACCGAGGCCACGATAAAACCCGAAACGTCGGCGAAAGTATAGCCGTTTAAGCGCAGAAATCCCTCTAAGATTAGACCTAACTCGTCGCCCGAGATATTTTTGCGAGTTGAGGCCCGCCAAATGGCTAAAAGGGAGTTCGGGCCCCAAAGACCAAACTTAATGTTGGTGTTGCCCACGTCCAAAGCTAAAAGCATGCCGGGATCCTTAAAAAAAAACAAATTGAGCTGGCTTAAGACGTTGAAAGCCTTATCATTATGGCTTTCTTTAGTTAATATTTTTTAAGCTAAACCTTTTTTTGGGGTTTATCTTATTTAAGCTCCTTCTAAAAGTCGTTAACGTTTTTATTAAAGTCCTTAAGTTCTATGACTGGCTAATCTAAGACCTGCATAAAGCTATTTAATTTTATATTTATTAAATATTTAAAGATTTATTAGCTATAAAAAGCTATTATATAATTTAAAAAAATATATAACCAATTCTTCATTTATAGTTGATCTTAAAAAATAATTAACTAGTTATATTAATATAAATAGTTAAATATTACATAGTAATTAAGACAAAAGGCCTATATAATATAGATTAAGTATTTAGTTTGTAGATTATATAGTATAGACTATATAGTCTATACTATATACTATAGAATATAGAATATAGAATATAGAATATAGTCTATAGTCTAAGTTCTAAACAAACTTAAAATACTATCGTTTATTTTTTGGCCGGTCGCAGCGTTTTAGACTCGTTTATTTTTTGTCGAACTTTCTCGCTTAAGTCGGCTATGACTTTTTTGGCCTCCTCGGTCCGATCCAGGCGCGGCCCTTGATTCATGACCTGACGAAAGCTAATGATCTCGTATTTAATTAAGCGTCCGTCTAAGGCTAACTCGGCTAAAAGGAGGGGAGCCAATCCAGTGGCTCCTTTGACGTTAATCCCCGCGGCCGTGGCGAAATTGCCTAAGGAGTAGGCTATTAACCGCTCGCGATAAACTTCAAGGCCCCTAGGGACGTGGGGACCATGACCTAGGATTAGGCTGGCCCCGTTGTCGATGAGGGTGGTGGCCAAACGCCGTAGATCGCCCCTTTTTTCCCCTAAGTAGACTTCCGGGCCTAAGGGCAGATCCATGGCTCCGCTACCCTCGGCTCCCCCGTGAAACGAAACGACCACTAAGGCGCCTGGGTAATCTTTTTGGGCTTTTTTAACTAAAGCCACCGCTCCTTCTAGATCGTTAATGTTCTGGCAGCCCAGGTTGGGGGCCAAAGCTAAAAAAACCGCCTGGCGTCCTTGACCTAAATCTAAGACGGTTAACTGAGAAGGGGCGCCCACGGTTTTGATGTTTAAGGCCGCTAAAACCTCCTCGGTCTGGGCTCGACCTAATGGACCATAATCATTGCTATGGTTATTGGCCAAAGAGAGGATATTAAACCCCGCCTCTTGAAAGAAACGGCCGTAAGAGGGCGGCGTCCGAAAGCAGTAAGAGCGACCAGTGGCCACGACTTTGGTGGGTTGACCCCGGTCGGTTAAGGGGCCTTCCAAGTTGCCAAAGACAATGTCGCGGCCTTTAAAGTAAGGGGCCGCCTCTCGCAAAAAGCCCGCCCCGCCGTCAGGGGGCAGGAGGTTTTCGGTTCCCAGCATCAGATCGCCCACGGCGGCGACCGTAATAGTTTTGGGGTTGGGATCCGTTATGTTAGGCGTAGCTTCCGCCGCCACCGCGAAGTTCCGGCTCGCGACGACGACGACCAAAATCGTGGCCGTTACGCCTAAGATAAAAAAACCAAAGGCGGCGATCTTGGCGATGGCGACGCGGGTGGCTAAGAGTCGAGTGGCCATGGTTAGGCGAAAGGCTTTGTTTTTTAAGCTAATCATAAGATCCTAAGCCTCTATGAGCCGTAAAAAAAGCTGATTTATTTTAGGATCGCGTTGGTTTTAAAAAAGTCGAAAGGTTTAAGGTTAGCTCCTGTAAGATCAGCGACTGCGGGGTCGAGACCGTGAACATGGCTCTTTGGGCCCTAAAGATCGCCTTTAAGGCCTCGGCCAGCTGATTAAACGACCACTTTCCGACCTGCCCTTTGAGCTTTTGAAAATAAAGGGGCTTAAAGCCTAAAGGGGTGGCTCCGGTCAGACTCTCGGGGTTAGCCGACTCTAAGCTGACCTTAAACCTATAAAGACGCAGAAAATGGTTGCCAATGGCCACGGCGAGGCGATAAGGCGAGGACTCCTCCTCTAAGTCTAAAATTTTTTCCAAGGCGAGAGCCGGGTTTTGGTTGGCGATGGGCTCGCCCAGTTCGTAAATAATGGCGGTGGGGCCTAAACTACAGAGCTCGGCCACCTCTTTGGCCGTAATGGTGGTCTCCGGGCCTGGGTAGAGGCTCATCTTGTCCAGCTCGCCTAAGAGTTGGTTAAGGTTGTCCCCTAAGCGTTCGATCATGGCCTGGGCGCCCTCGTTGGTCAAGGTCACCCCGCGGTCTTGGGCTTTTTTGATCAGCCAAAAAGGCAGCTCGTTTTTATCCGGGGCTAAGCAATCTACCCACAGGCGACGCTCTAAGTAATTTTTAAAAAACCTCGGCTTTTCCGCCTGCTCTTGGGTGGCGAGTAAAAGCAAAACATTGTCGGCGTTGGGGTTTTCTAGGTATCTGGCGAGTTTGTCCAGCTCAGGGTCAGAGAATTTATCCCTTCTCACGACCACGACCCGGGGCGGAATAAAAAAAGGCGCGGTCCCCACCTCTTCCAAGATATCGCCCCAGTTGTCCTCGTCGCTCTTAAAGCTTTGAAAATTGAAATCGAAAAAAGACTCGTCAACCACTTTTTTAGCGGCTGAAATGGCTTGGGCTTGCGCTTCGGGGTTGTCCCCTAAAAGAAGGTAAAAAGGCTGACGATTGGGGGAGTCTATCTCTTTTATGAATTCAGTTAATTCCATATAGGCTCGTCCCGGCTAAGCTCCCGACTCGCTAAAAAAAGTTCATTTTTAGCTAAATAGGTCTAAAAGATTTATAGAAGATATAAATAAATATTTTTTTAGTTATCTTTAAGTTTGTAGGGTTGCCGTCAAAAAATAATTTGCTTTTTATAAGACTCTTTAGGTCCGTCAAAGCCAACTTAGATCTGTTATTTGTCCTTATAGACTACTTATGGAATGTTTATGTTAATTTATAGGCTATTTATAAAACGTTTATGTCCATTATTGACTATTAATGAGCGCTTATGGTTACTTATGGACTGCTTATGACTAGTTAAAGACCACCTAAGAGTGCCTAAAACCACCTTAGACCGCCTAAGACCGCCTAAGACAGCCTTAGACCGCCTTAGGCCGCCTTAGACCGCCTAAGACAGCCTTAGGCCGCCTTAGACAGTCTTAGACCAGAGATAGACCTAAGATAAGACTTTAGACCGCGCTGACCTTAGAAAAATCAGCGGCTAGCTCAAAGACCTGGCTGACCTTAGCTAATAAAGCCACCCGGGCGTTTTTGAGATCCGGGTTAGGGTCGTCGACTAGGACTTGGTCAAAGAACAGATCCACTGGGCCCTTTAAAGTGGCCACTTGATTTAAAAGTCCCGGGTAGTCGCCTTGCCGTATAAGCTCGGAGCCGTCCTCTTTGATAACTTCGGCCGCCCGTAAAAGGTCGGTCTCGGCGGGGTGGGTTAAAAGGGCTATGGGTGGGTCCTCGTCGCGATAACCAAACTTTTTAATAATGTTAACCACCCGTTTAAAGGTCTGAGCCAGATCCCGAAAACCCTCGGCCCTTTTTAAGTCCTCTAAGGCTAAAGCCCGGCCCACCGCCGCCGGGGGCTTGTCGCCATAAAGGCCTAAGACGGCTTCGGCCGTGTCTGGGGCTACCCCTAAAGCCAGAAGATGACTTTTTAAGCGGGTTTTAAAAAACTCCAAGGTTTTTTGCCGGACTTCTTTGGCTGGGGTTTTGACTAAGGAGCCTAAGCCTAAGAGGGCTTTTTCCACGTAATCCTCTAAGGACCAGGTCCACTTTTGGTCGAGGATAATGAGGATGATCCCTAAAGCTTGCCGTCTTAAGCCAAAAGGATCGGCCGCTCCCGTGGGTAAGAGCCCGACCCCGAAGCAGCCGACGATGGTGTCGAGCTTGTCGGCCACGCTTAAGATGGCCCCCGCGGCCGTGGTCGGTAGCTCGCCGCCGGCTCGGATCGGGAGATAATGCTCTAAAATGGCTTTAGCCACGATTGGGTCCTCGCCGTCGGCTAAAGCGTACTCGTAACCCATGAGCCCTTGGAGCGTCGGAAACTCGCCGACCACCCCCGAGACTAGATCGCATTTACATAAGTCCGCGGCTCGAGCGACCACGCTTTTTTGGTCGGGGTTAGTCTGGGCGGCGAGGTTCTTGGCCAGTTCCTTAAAGCGCTGGACCTTATCCCAAGAGGTCCCTAATAAATGATGGAAGACGACCCCTTTAAGATCCTCCATCCGGTCGGCTAGCTTGACCTTGCGATCTTCTTGAAAATAAAAGCGAGCGTCCTCTAAGCGAGCCCTTAAAACTCGCTCGTGCCCCTTGCGCACGACGTCTAAGTCCGTGGCGCGGGTGTTGTTGACGGCCACGAAATAAGGGGCTTGACGGCCTTGATCGTCGGTCACCGGAAAGTACCGCTGCCGCTCCTTCATGGCCGTGGTGGCCACCGCCGCCGGTAGCTCCAGAAAGTGGGAGTCAAAGTGGCCTAAAATGGCCACCGGCTCTTCTAAGAGATTAGCCACCTCAGCCACTAGATCCTCGTCGGCGTTAACCACTAGATCGGCGTTTAAGGCGGCGGCTTTGACGATCTCTTGTTTAACCAGATTCTTGCGCTCTTCGTAGTCGGCCAGAACGTGGGTCTCCGCCAAGCGCGAGGGGTACTCGTCCGGAGTGACGACGACGACCGGGCCTGGGTGTAAGAAGCGGTGGCCGTAACTAACTTTGCCGGCCCTAATCCCACAAAAGGTTATGGGCAAGATCTCCCCGGCGAAAACCGCGAGGAGCCAGTGAACCGGGCGGACGAACTGATAGTCGCCCTCGCCCCAGCGCATGACTTTAGGAAAGGGGAGGGCCTCTAAGATCTTGGGGACGGTCTCGGTCAAAGCCAAAGCCGTGGGTCGGCCTTCCCTCGACTTTCTGACCGCGAGGTAAGGGCCTTTAGGGGTGTTTAAGGTAAAGAGGTCGCTCACCGAGACTTCTTGGCCTTTAGCGAAACCTAAAGCCGCCTTGGTGTGGTTGCCGTTGGCGTCAAAGGCCGAGGTTAAAGGCGGCCCAATGATCTCCTCGGTCAGATCCAGTTGCCGGTCGCTTAGGCCCCAGATCCCTAAAGCTAAGCGTCGCGGCCCACTCCAGGTTTTGAGCTTGTCAAATGGCAGACCCATGGCCCCGAGATCTTTGGTTATCCGGTTGACTAAAAAGGTCAAGGCCGGGCCAAAGTAGCTGGCCGGGATCTCCTCGACTCCTAGCTCTAAGATAAAATTAAAGGAAGTCATAGGGCGACCTCCCAGCGACCTAGGAGGGGATGGCCTAAGCTTTCCCGAAGTTTTAAGTGGGCCGCGGCCACGGTTCTCGCCAAATGGCGGACCCGACCAATAAAACGGGTGCGTTCGGCCACAGAGATGGCTTTGCGCGCGTCTAAAAGGTTAAAGGCGTGGGAGCATTTTAAGCAGTAGTCGTAAGCCGGGGCCACTAACCCCGCTTCCGAAAGACGAGCGGACTCGGCCTCGTACATGTCGAAAAGGGTAAAAAGAGCTTTGACGTCGGCCAGCTCGAAATTGTGACGGGAGTACTCCACCTCGTCTTGGTGATGAACGTCGCCGTAGCGGATCTCGCCGTTCCAGTCCAGGTCAAAAACATTGTCCACGCCTTGGAGGTACATGGCCAGACGCTCGACGCCGTAAGTATACTCGACGCTAATGGGTTTTAAGTCAAATCCGCCCACCTGCTGGAAATAGGTAAACTGGGTGACCTCCATGCCGTCGAGCCAGACCTCCCAGCCAATGCCCCAGGCCCCTAAGGTCGGGGACTCCCAGTCGTCCTCCACGAAACGAATGTCGTGCTCCAAAGGATTAATCCCTAAGGCTTTTAAAGAAGCCAGATAAAGATCTTGGGAGTTTAAAGGCGAGGGTTTTAAAATAACCTGAAACTGATAGTAGCGCTGGAGTCTATTAGGGTTTTCCCCATAACGGCCGTCGGTGGGTCGTCGCGAAGGCTGCGCGTAGGCCACGCGCCAAGGCTCTGGGCCTAGACAACGTAAGGTGGTGGCGGGATGAAAGGTCCCCGCCCCCACTTCCATATCGTAGGGCTGTTGAATGAGACAACCCTTTTCCGCCCAGAACGAAGTCAGGGCTTGGACCACCTCCTGGAAGGAGAAGGGGGTCTTGGCGGACATAAACACGCTCCTTAGAGTTCGGCCGCGAAAGCCAAAAAGAAAAAAAGCTTAAAAAACCGGCCGATAACCATAAATCTTCAAATTGTCCGCGCTAAAGGGGAAAACCAAAAAAAATCAAGAACCTTTGGCGGCTAAAAGCGTGAGGCTTAAAGAGCGAAAACGATCTTTAAGCCCGCTTAACCGGAAGCTCGCGACCAAAAAATTTGGGATTTAGCGCGTTAAGACCGCAATTGATATATCATAGTCAAAGGGAAAACTCCATTAAGAGTTTTTAACTTTGGCCAGAAGGTGGGGTAAGGCTTTTTAGGGAGTTAAGACTAAAACGGCCGATAAGGCGGTAATTTTAGTCGTTTAAGAGCTAAATAACAAACTCTTTTTGGCAGGGAGCCTGACCAAAAGTCCCGCCACAAAGGGGTATCAAACGTCGTCCGAGAGAGGCTCTCTTTATCGTTCTTACGAACTTTGGCCTTTCCCTTAGGGCTTTGGCTTTTCGTTAGTATATTGGCGGTGGACTTGGCCAACCCCTAAAGTTTAGGCCATAGAAGGGCGAGCTAAAGGGCCGAGCCTAAGTCTTTTGGCACGGGGAAGAAGGGGAGTTCTAGTCGCTGGGAGGCGACGAGGCTGGTTTAGGAGGCTCTGGGAGCGTCCAGACGTCATCGCCATCCAAGCCGACTCTCTTAACCCATGTTGTCGCCCGCCTTTGAGGCTCGTTCACGGCCAGGCCCAGTAGGATAATAGGGTCGCCTAAGCCCGCCGCGTAGCCTTTGGTCAAAATCTGATTCAAGGCCTCTTTGGCCTTGGCCCGGTCGTCTTGGACGGTATTATGGGAGATTTTAAGCTCAATAACCCAGTGGCCTCCATTGTGGGGGACCACAATGTCGGACCGTCCGAGGCGTCCATGGAGCTCGCCGATGGGCCTTAAACCCGCCCCCCAAAGCAAAGCGAACAATAGGCTGCGGAACAAAAGCTCCCCAGGGTCGACGATTGTGGAGCCTTCTACGCTGGTCTCGGGCATGCCCTTTTTATAAGCCTCGTAGGGGAGCCGCGCTAAAAGACGATTATATTCTTGTA
>JAIROO010000045.1 GCA_031257535.1 Deltaproteobacteria bacterium | reverse complement strand
ACTCGTATCTCTCACAGGTTTCAAAGTCGGATAAATTACGCGTAGTTGGAGAATAATGTCTCCCGTGACAGCCCTTAGGTCTTGGGTGGGGCGACCATTGTCCTGACAATAAAGGTCTTCTATTTTGTCCATGGACAGATGCTCCAGAACTTCCCGCTGAAAACTGGGTGCCCAAGTCTTATCAATGTCACGTCTTTGGACATGGTTAAGGTATTGACGCTTGAAAATTGACTTCGAACTATTAACATAAAGCATAAGTTGGCCCCTTGACTCTAGGTTTATTATTGATGATTATAATCAAAATACTTGATCGTGTCAAGAGGAAATCCAAATAATTATTCAATTAAATATAAAATATTTTTCAAGGCGACTAGTAATTAACCAATGCCCCTTCTCGTAAGTGGAGGGTATCCAATATTTTGGATGAAATAAAAATCATCTGTAAACCGTCCCTTTATCTTACAGGGAAGTATTAAAAAATGTTAGTACCCGCCCAGTGGGGGGGGTTTTACATCGTCATCAAGATTAAAGACTCCTTTTAAAGCTTGACCAGACTTTTGGGCCGCCAAACAAGCTAATTTATTTTTGGCCATTTAGGCCCGCGCCTTTCGGCCGCTGAGGCCAGCGTCAGGCCTGGCCCAAAACTAAAGATCTCGTCTTTTTTGGTTTAGAGGGTTTAACAAGATTTTAATAGTTAAGTAGTTGAAATTATTTTAAGTATAAAACCTTTAAGTAATTAAAAAGTTCAGCTTTTTAAAAAAATTATAAAATAAAAAACTTTAAATGTCTAAAATAGTTTACTTAACTATAAATATGCTAAATAACTAAATTTTTTTAAGGGGCCTCGCCAGCGTGTTTAAACTGGCCAGCCTTAAAGCCCAAAAAAGTTTCGGCCTTATTAGAATAAGCTTTGAGGACTAAAAGTAGCCAAAAGATCGTCAATCTTAGCCAACTTCTCTTCTAACGAGGCCAAGCTTTCGAGATCTTTTAAAAAGTTTTTCTCTAAAAGCCGATTAAACTGGTCCTCGTCCACGATTTTGACCCCTTTTTTCTGGGCCGCTCCCAGTTTGGTCTGCCCAGTTTTCGCCCCCGCCACCAAAAAATTGAGGCTCGCCCCGACCGCGGAGTCGACTTGAGCCCCTAAGGCTTTTAACTTATTCTCAACTTCCGCGCGCGGTTGGCTTAAGACTCCGGTCAGACAGAATCTTAGGCCAGCTAAGGGTCCGGCCGCGGTTTTGGGGGGGGTAGGCTGGACTAAATCGGGGTTTAAAAGGTCGGCTAAAAAACCATGGTTATTGGGATCCTCAAAAAAATCAAGCATTTTCTCTATAGTTAGGTTCCCAAGGTCGGCGAAACCGATTTTTTTAATCTCTTGTTTTTGCGCCGTTAGAGCGGAGCAAAGTTCGTCGGCCGCTTTCACCGCCTTGGTTAGCGCGGCGAAAGTTTTAAAGGTCTCGGCTAAGCTTTCGCTGGTTAAGGTCCCGACTAACTGAATAGAGAGGGACTTTATAAACCGAGCCAGTTTGACCGTCTGACCTTCCTCAACCTTAAGGTTTAAGCCCTTGGCTATCGAGGCTTGATTCCGCGGATCTTTAAAATATTCGCGGATATGTCTTAAAATTTTCGACTCAGGTCCTTTCCAAGTAAAGCCGAGTTTAGGGTACTCTCGCTCCAGCTCGCAGGACTTTTGAAATGGCTCTTTAACCGCTTTCAAGGCCGCCACTAGCTCGGCTAAGGTTTTAAAACGCTCGGTTAAGGTCCGGCTAACCACGTCGCCGACCGCCGGGATAGACAGGGAGTTAATAAAGCGCCACAGTTCCGCCGTCCGGGCTCGGTCAATGGCCGCGATGAGATTTTTGGCCGATTTGGGCCCTAACCCTGGGAGGACGGCTAAAATCCGGCCCGACAGACGAAAAAGGTCGGAGGGGTTTTGGATCAGGTTTTGCGATAAAAGGAGATCGGCCACCTCAGGCCCTAAACCTTCGATATCTAAAGCGTTTTTGCTGGCGAAGTAGGTCAGCCGGGCTTTGATTTTCGCCTGGCAAAAGAAATTAACGCAAGCCCGAGTGGCTTTGCCGGGCAGCCTAATAGCTGGCTGGCCGCAAGCTGGGCAGTTTTCTGGAAATTTAAAAGGCTCTAGACCTGGGCCCCGTTCTTCCGGGATCACGCTTATAATTTCTGGAATAACGTCGCCCGCTCTTTTGACTATAGCCCAGTCGCCGACCCGGATGTCTTTGTTTAGTAAAAAATCCTCGTTGTGAAGGCTAACTTGGGTGATGACCGCCCCGCCAATATGGGTGGGGGTGAGGTTGGCGACGGGAGTCAAAGTCCCTAAGCGACCCACCTGGACCACGATCCCTAAGATCCGGCCTTTGCCGAGCCGCGGCGGAAATTTGGCCGCGACCGACCAGCGAGGCGCCCTGGCCGTCAGCCCTAAGACCGGCCACAAGGTCAGGTCGTCTAAGGTAATGACCAGGCCGTCGACCTCATAGGGCAGGTCTTCGCGGGCCATGGACAGAGCTTGGAAGATTTTAATAATCTCGTCTAAACTGTCCTTTAAGCCCGTATAAGACGAGGCCTCCACTGGAAATCCCCAGTCCTTTAAGGAGGCCATCAGCTCGGCGTAAGAGTTGAGCTTAAAGCTCTCGGGCCGAACTAAGCCATAGGCGAAAAAGTTTAAGTTTATTGGCTCGGCCGCTTTGGGATCAAGCCGTTTTAAAGCCCCGGCCGCGGCGTTTCTGGGATTAGCGAAGAGAGTCAAACCCTCTTCTTCCCGTTCCGCGTTTAAGCGCTTAAACTCAGCTTTTTCCATGTAGATCTCGCCCCTGGCCACCAACCGGCCCGCGGGCGAGCCAGCGGGTAAACGGGCCGGGATATTTTTCACCGTTAAAGCGGCCTCCGTGACTATCTCCCCCGTTAAGCCGTCGCCTCGGGTGACGGCCAATTCTAAGTTTCGACCCTCGTAATAAAGCTCAATGGCTAACCCGTCGAATTTGGGCATGGCGAAATAGCGCCTTGGGACATTCTGGCCCAAAGCTTTGGCTAATTTCGCGTCAAAGTCTAAGATTTCCTCTTCTTTTAAGGCTTTTTCCAGGCTCAGCATGGGCTCTTCGCGGGTATATTTCGCTAGCCCGCCACTGGGCGGGGCCCCGATGGTCTGGTCTGGGGACTCTTTTTTCGGTCGCCAGTCGGGATGGGCCTCCAGGATAAGGTCATACTCCCTCTGGAGGGCGTCAAACTCGCTGTCCTCAATTTCTGGGGCTTGGTCCTGGAAATAGAGTTTATTGTGCCTAGGGATTTCGCCAGCTAGAAAATCGGCCCGGTCTTTTAAGGCTTTGAGCTGGTTTGGTTTAGGGGCGTTTGGGTCGTCCATGTTTGGTCGTTCCGTTTATCTATAGTCTAATTTATAGACACTAAATATTTTTAGCCGCTATTTATTGGCTAAAAGACGTGATAAAATGTTTTTTTGTTCTATTTTACCCTAAAAAATATTTATGTTTCAGCCCTTCAGAGTTCTTTTAAGTGGGCCTTATTAAGAGGCGTTGGGGTTGATTGGCTTAAGGCCCTAAAAGCCAAGGCTAAGCGATCAAAAAAAAACGTCCCTTAGGCCTTTTTAGCCAAGAATCTTCTAAGTGAGAATTTATTGTATATTTTTAAATTTAATTTACGAAAAGAACTTAATTGGATAAAAAAAAAGGCTCGTCCAAAAGACAAAAATTGGCTCGCCTATTTTGGATTTTAAGCTTAGTATCGCTGATTTTCCCCAAGCGGTCAAATCCCTAATAAATGTGTTAAGGCCAAACCGCCAGAAAAATCCAAAACGCGTTGGACGGCTAGCCCCAAAGCTTTCCTCGCGTTCTAAGTCGCCAGCGGTATTTGATATCTTGTGATTTTTTATTTATAATATATTTATCGCGTTTTAGTGACCAAAAGTTACCGTGTCTAAGCCAAAAACGCTTGTTAGACGCTGTTTTTCAATTAACCAAAATTAAAACAACTTTATCACTATTGAGGAGTCCATGGAAGCTAAGTCCGTTAAAAGGTTTAATACAGTTGGTCCTTGCGTGCCTAGTGAGCATTATATGCTGCCAGTCTTGCCAAGGTTGCCTTTAGTGAATGACATGATAGCGAGTAAATTTTATTTTATCCTTCACGCGCCACGTCAATCAGGCAAAACGACCTTTTTAGATTTTTTGACTGACAAAATTAACAACAACGGAACAATGTATGCGTTAAATTGTTCCGTTGCTGCGGTAAGGGACTTAACAGACGCTGAATTAGCTATGAAAGAGATTGTTTCTCAAATAAACAAATCTATGAGTAGATCGCCTATTGATTCCATTAAAAAACTTGCCTACGCTTCTGATTCTTTGCCCGGTCTAACATTGACTACTATGGTCAATATATTACTTAACAACCTTTGTGAACGTCTAGATAAGGAATTGGTTATTTTTTTTGATGAGGCTGACTGTATTCAAGAAAAAGCGCTAATACCTTTTCTATCTCAAATCCGCGATGGTTACAATTACCGACACAAGATAGGCAATAAATTTCCTCGATCAATGGCTTTAGTTGGTATGCGGGATATAAGAGATTACTTGACCCAAGTTCGTCCAGACGAACAGTCTAAAGGCGTAGCCAGTCCTTTTAATGTTAAAAAAGAAGCCTTTACGTTGCCCAATTTCACCGAAAAAGAGATTGGGACCTTATATCGCCAGCACACGGAAGCCACTGGTCAAGTTTTTGAAGATTCAGCCATCGCTAAAGCGTGGTCCTGGACTGAAGGACAACCATGGCTAGTCAACGCTTTGGCGGACAATGTGATTACTTACCAACTTAATAACGACTACAAAGCGTTCATTACCGGCCAACATATTGACCGAGCCGCTCAGACTTTAATCTTACGCAATGACACCCATTTTGATTCTCTCAAAGAAAGGATTAAAGAGTTTAGAGTGAGAAGGGTTATAGAAGCGGTATTGATCGGAGCTAGTAAATTTCCAGTTGGTATTTCGCCCGATGACGTGAAATACGTTATCGATCTTGGATTATTGAAAGATAACCCAACCAACCCTGATGATCTTAAAATAGCGAATCCTTTCTATCAAGAAATTATCACAAGGTGTTTAAGTTCCAATATTCAATATAAAATTGATAATAAATTACTAAAAAATTATAGTATAAAGTGGATGGATGGATTTTCACTTGATATGACAGGCCTGCTTAAGGCTTTTCAAATCTATTGGTCTGAAAATTCAGAAATGTTTCTTAAAAGTAATAAATTTGATAGCCTTGTTGATGATAGTATTGACGCGGTTGTACGTAAAAAGAGCTTGCCTGATTACCTAGACTTTTCAAAAGAGGTAATTGATGACATTAAAAACAGTTTAGTCGACCTTACTAACGAAGCGTTAATTCACTTAGTTCTTCACGCTTTTTTACAAAGAGTCGTTAATGGCGACGCTGATTTTATCCAAAGAGAATACGCCCTTGGATCGCTTAGGGCTGACATATGCGTCTCCTATAAAGACCGCCGTTATCCACTAGAATTGAAAATAAAAGATCATAAATCCCAAAGCGCGAGCTTAGAACAGCTTTTTGGTTATATGAACAAATGCCTGGCCTCGGAAGGTTGGCTGGTCGTTTTTGATAAGGATTTCGCTAAACCATGGGATAAGAAAATTAATTGGAAAACACGAAAATATAAAGGAAAAACTATACATATTGTCGGTTGTTAAGTTTGTTTTAATTTTACTATTTAAACTATTTAGTTATATATTTGTTTCATTTTTTTTATATCAAATTTACCTAATAAACGAGAAAGCCCTTTTGGTCTGGTTTGGGTCGGCTGGAAACGACGCTCAAGCGACCGCGCCAGTTGGCTACTCGACTATACACAATATATAGCGGTCCTTATAATTTTAGATTAATGTTTATAGTAGCGCCACGCGCCTAAAAATTCAAAACCAGGGTTTTAACGAGGCCAGCGTAGCTAGCGAAGGGTATCAATTTGCTTAGAGTTTTTCGCTTTACGACTTATTTGGAGCCTAGAGTCGTTAAGATCTATTTCGTCAAAAAGACTGTTATTGATCTTTTCATCAATTAGGCCTTTTATTGAGACTAACTTTAGTGCTTTTATCTAGTCAACACCACTCTTTTAAAAATAATTTGCCGTTTTCTCTTAAGTTTCATCCCCTTAAATGCTAAAACAAGATGAATTTTTCAAGAAAAATTGCCTTTATTGATGAAAAGGTCTTGTTTATATACAATATATAGTGGTAGCTTAACCTTTATATTAGCGTTTATAGTAGAGCTACGCGCCTAAAATTTCAAAAAAAGGGTTTTTACTAGACCATCTTATTTTTAGTCGCCGCGCGATCTTAGAATTTAAGGCGTATGTAATGGCTAGACAAGGCTTTTTGGTTAAATTAACGGATATTGTTTTTTTTTCGGAGTTAGCCCTCAAAAGACCATAATTTATCTGAGTCTAGCCCTTGTTGGTTTTTGACCTTGGTCGCGGCTGAATTGGGCTAAGTTCGATCCAAATATTCTCTCTTTTTGGCCTTTTCAGCGATTGAGCTTTTGAAGTGGCGGTATTAGCGGTCATTGGTCGTTTGTCTAGCCAGTAGCGTTTAGGACGAAAGGAGCTAGCCCCCCGTCAAAGAGTTTTAAAAAAAAATAGGGGGTCTAAAGTCAAGAGTCGTTTTAAGAGAGATTTTTGGCGAGGGCTAAGGGGCAACTTTTTCGCGAAACCCGAAAAAAAGACCCCTTAGCCATTAGTTCGCTTACCGGGCGAAGAGAGACGCGTCGGTGTGGGGGATAAATTGGCTAGCCATGTATTTGTCCATGTAGCCTGGAGTCTCGGAGAGCTCAAAGTTGGTCATCCGGCCGCGGACGTCTTGAGCTAAGCGCCACATTGAGCTGGACATTAGAGCCAAGGTGGCCCCAGTTAAAGAACTATTGCCGATGTAAAAGAATTTTTCGAGGGGCAGACAAGGTAACAGCCCGATTTCTATGGCGTTTTCCAGGTTTAAAGAGCTACCAAAGCCGCCGGCGATGATGACCCGCTCCAGATCGCCTAAGGTCAGGCCCACGCCCTCGACTAAGGTCTGATAGCCGGAGAACATGGCCCCTTTAGCCCGAATCAAGTTTTCCACGTCGATCTCGGTTAAGACCACGTCGCGGCCTTCCCCGCCGCTTTCGCTAGCCGCGGCCAAGACGTACTCAAGGCCGTCCTCGCCCTCGCGGACGTAGGGGCAGACGTTTTCCACGAACTTGCCTTGTTTGTTGATGACCCCGTGACGGTAAAGTTCGGCCACGATGTTAATCAGCCCCGAGCCGCAGATACCTATGGGCCGGCCTCGACCAATAACCCCTAGATGGTGTTTTTTCGCCAAGGGCTCGTAGTTAAAGATCTCTATGGCTCCAGGAGCGGCCCGCATGCCGCGCTTAACCCCGCCGCCCTCAAACGCTGGCCCGGCCGAGCAAGCGGCGCAGGTCATCCAGTCTTCGGTGCCAATGACGATCTCGCCGTTGGTGCCGACGTCGATAAATAGGGTTAGCTCTGGGCTTTTATACATGCCCGAGGCCAAAACCCCGGCCACGATGTCGCCGCCCACGTAACTGGAGACGGACGGAAAAATCTTCATGACCGCGTGACTGGGGACGTCTAAGCCTAAAAAGCTGGGCCTTATGGCTGGCCACGAGGCCACCGGGGGCACGTAAGGGGCTAATCGAATATGCCGAGGCTCGACTCCCACTAATAAATGACTCATGGTGGTGTTGCCCGCCACCACCACTAGATAAAGATTGTCCCGAAAATTAGGATAAACCTCGTCTAAGCGGGCCAAGAGCCCGTTAATGGTGCCAATGACCTGGGACTGGAGCTTATGGAGGCCATTGCCTTTGCCCGCGTAGACGATTCGGCTAATGACGTCCTCGCCAAAGGAGATCTGGCCATTTAAGTCGCCAATGGGCGGCAGCGCCTCGTTCGTGGCCAGGTTAACTAGGCGAACCCAGACCGAGGTCGTGCCCACGTCGACGCTCAAACCGTAATAAGTCTCGTCTAAAGTGGCTTTGGACAAGGACAAGAGGCGGCCATAAGGCGGTCTCTCCGGGTCGGCGATGGCGGGCTCAAAAAATACCGAGGCTCGGACCTTAAAGTTCTCGTCCCGTAAAACCTGGGGCATTTTTTTCATGGCCGCGAGTTCCACGTCCAGATCCGTTAAGCCTAAATTAGCTAATGCCCCTAAAGTCCGGTCCAGATCGGCTAAGTTGTCGGCGGGATCCGGCGGACTTAGCTCTAAAAGATACTGGCGAGCCATGGGGTCATGTTCTTTTACTTCGAGATTTTCCTCGGCTTTGGCGGCTTTTTTGAAGGAAGAGGCGTCGGCTCGGGACTCGATGGGGACGTATAAGGTGGCTGGTCCCTTGGCTTTGGCGCGGCAGGCTAACCGTAGCCCTTCGGCGAAATCTTTTTCCGAAAGATAGAGCCCTGGGCTAGCCTCGACCTCGCCGTCGCGGAGTTCGACCTGACAGCGCCCACAGACGCCCTCGCCGCCACAGGAAGCGTTGATATGGATTTGGCCGCGGTTAGCGATATCGAGGATGGATTCCCCGGGCTCGGCTTGGACCTTGATATTGTCGGGCAGAAAAGTTATCTCAAAAGTTTGAACGTCAGAGCTCATTATATAAAAGACTCCATAGGCGGACCTAGAAATATCGAGGATCGGCTTTAACGCCGGCCTGGCTCTTCCAACGACGATGACCCCACATCCACTGGTCGGGACGTTTTCTGACGAACTCGGCCAGGAGATCGTTTAAACTTTGGGTCGATTGGATCAGCCAATCGCGATCCGCGCGGGCAGGGGGGATCAAATAGGGAAAAATCTCGAAATAGTGATAGGACCCCTCCCGTCGACTAAAAAACGGCACGACTAGGGCGCCAGTTTTGGCGGCTAGCTTTAAAGGGGCCAAGGTGGTCAGAGCTGGTCGGCCCATGAAGTTTAAGGGAGCGCCTTCGGATCCGACCAGGGCCGACTGATCGAATAGGGTCCCTAAAACGCCTCCAGAGCGGAGGGTCTTGAGCATGACTCCGGCTCCCCCGTCCTTGAAAACGAAATTATGTCCGCCTTGGGTTCTTAAGCGGATTAAAAGAGCGTCGGCTAAGGCTCCTTGGGAGCGGCCAACGATATTGACCTTAAAGTCGAAAAAAAGCGGTAAAACCTTACACGATAGCTCCCAGTTGCCAACGTGACCGGTTAAAAAAATTAAGCCCCTTTTTTCGCGTCGTCCTAAGTCTAAGGCCTCGCGGGCGATTTCTTGCCCCAAGATAGACCAGCGTCCCTGAAAGTAGTCCACTCCCTTGTGGAGGAGGCAGAAACTCTCCACCGCGACGACCCCCAAATTAGCGAAAGTCGCGGCCGCGGTTTGGGCGACGTTTAGTTTTGGGTCTAAGGCTCCGGCCGCTTGGGCCCGCTCAATGTTGCCCAAGGTTACTCGTCGTCGCCGCCTTAGCAAAAAAAAGAAAAGGCGGCCTCCCAGAGCCCCTAAAGCCAAAGTTAAGGTTTTAGGCAAACGGGCCAGGGGCCAGGTGAGGGCCATAAACCCAAAAACCCCTAAGCGGAGCCATAGTTTCTTCAGCTGGGCCATGCGGACCTAAAAGAACCATTTAAGGCGGAAAGTTAGGCCGCCTTAAAGCGGGGCCTTAAAACAAGGACCAAAAAAAGACGACCAGACCGAAAGTCGCGGCGTCTTAAAAAAACGCCTTTTAAAACTAAATATCTGAGGGCGCGTTTGGCGAAAAAGGGCCAATTACGCCCTTATCAACCAACTTAGCCTGGCCAGCCGAAAAAAAAGGTTAAAGGGATCAAAGCGAAAATTTGGGAAAAAAAGAATTTTTTAATCGATTTGATCCAGGAGACTTTAACGCCTAACCGCCGGTTTTGTCAAGAAAAATCCGGGCTGGGCGACTAACTAAGCGCGATCCAGAGATCAAATTAGTATATTTATAAAATTTTACTAAAGTATTTATAGTTAATAATTGCTAGTAGTCATTATAGTATTAATTATAAATTTAAAAAATAAGTAGTTAAAATAAATTTATATATCTAAATTAATTAAGCATAATTTATAATTCAACATAGATTATTATCAGATATATATGTACAGATAGATATAACAAAACGCGTAAAAATTATAGAAGAAGATTTTGGGAGCTGACCTAACGCGGGTCGCCAAAATGGTCCCATTTCAGCGACCCTCTAAGCTAATGGGAAGGTCGACAAAATTTTAGGCCTTCCTTTAGGCGTTAAGAGGTCTTTCTTTTCACCGGCGACAAGAGTATTATTTTACTCGTTAAAACGCTTTTTAATCGAGTTTATTTTTTGGCCGCCAAAATCAGGGCTTTTTGGCTAGGGCTAAAAAACGATTTTCCAAGGTTTCGCCAAGATTTAAGTCCTTATTACAGACATTAATTCGCCAATAACCTGCTATAGGCTTCTTTTAGATAAATCTTTAACAATTGATAATAAACAATATGTTCGTTCTATTTCAAAAACATAAAAAGATATTTTAAATAGTTTTAATATTAAAATACCAACCAATAATGATGAAAATTAATAATAGTTACTTTTTTTGATTTTATAACTGCTTTAATAGTTTATTAATCTTTTATTTATTACTATTTTATATTTTATATTTTATTTCTGTTATATTATAAATATACCATATTTATACTCCAACCTAGGTAGAACTTTTCTAAGACTACTGGTAGCTACGCAATAAAAATGGCCAAAAGTCGCTTTTTCGTTTTTTTCGGGGTTTTTGGCCAGACTCGCCCTTTGAAAAGCCGCCCCTCGCCTTAAGAACGCTAAACCTTGGTCGCGCGTTCTTATCGCTTATTTTTCCTTAAAAAGGCTAAAAATATTATCTAAAATTTCTCATTTATATCTAATATATTGTAATAATAAATTTAACGATTAACGCGTATAGTATTATAAAGCCTTTGTTAATATTATAAAAAAGTTTTTACTATATCGTTCATATTAACTAGCATATAAAGTATTATATAAAAGCCTAAAATTATAAAATATGATTTTTATGACTATTCATTATTAATTAGGCTTTTAAGTTTCGTTTTAACTATCTTTTATTTTTTAAGACTACAAAAAATTTTTTAAGACCGTGTCTTTAGTAATATTTAGCTTTCTAAGGGAGCCTTATATTGGTTAAAGCCTAAAACCACATTCCGTCTCGCTCAGCGTAAACGCCAATTAGGCTCTACGCCCCATTTCGGCCCTACGCCACTTTTCGGCTCGCCTAAAGTCGTCGTCAATTAACCCGCCAGAAATGGCCAAGGAATTTTTCATGCTTCAAACTTGGTTTAAGATCGCCTTTTCGTTTTTAGCCCTCGCGTTTTTTTGGCCCTTCGCCTCCATTGTTTGGGCCGCTGACCCGCCACCCGCCGCCGCTAAGGCTTCGCCGCGGATTCTTATCGCTTATTTTTCTTGGTCCGGCAACTGTAAGACCCTAGCCTCGGCTATTCAAGGGGTAGTTGGCGGCGATATCTTCGAGATTAGGCCAAAGGTTCCTTACCCAACTTCTTACGACACGACCGTCGAAATTGGCAAAAAAGAGAAAAACGAGGGGGCCCGGCCAGCCATAGACGGGATGGTCGAGGATTTGAGCCGTTACGACGTCGTGATTTTAGGTTACCCTATTTGGTGGGGAGAGCCGCCCATGGCTGTTTATACTTTTTTGGAGTCAGGCGATTTCGCGGGCAAAGTTATTGTTCCTTATTGCTCCCATAAGGGCAGTGGCTTAAGCGGCACGGTCGAGGCCTTAAAGAAAAAGCTACCCAATTCTACCGTGACCCCGGGGTTAGCCGTGCGCGACGGGGAAGCTGGCCGGTCGGGCGAGGCCATCGCGGCTTGGCTAAAACTCGCGGGTCTAAATGGCTAAACCCAGGCGGTTTTCGGGTCGCCTAAAAATCGCCTTAGACCTCTTGTTGGCCATTTTTCTAGTTTTATTAATGAGTTACCGGCCAACCGAGCATAAGCTGCACGAGATTTTAGGGACGGTTTTAGTCTTCGGTTGGCTATTTCACAACTGGCTGAACCTGGCTTATTGGGCCAGATTGTTTCAAAATCGCTTAAAAGGTCGAGCCTATATATTTCTAGCCCTAAACCTTCTGTTGGCTCTGGCCTTGACCGTCCAGACCATCAGTGGGGCGATCATGAGCGATTTTGTTTTCGCCTTTTTTAAGCTAAAAGGCGGCCTCGCCTTGGCTAGACAAGTCCATTTGGCGGCTGGCGGCTGGGTTTTCGCCTTGGCCTTTGTCCACTTTGGGCTTTACCTCCGAAAAATCTGGCCCCTTATTTTTAAAAGAGCTGGCTCTAATCTGGCCTTAACTAGGATTTGGCCAAAAGTTATTGGCTTGTCTTTGGCCATCTATGGTTTTTTAGCCTTTTTAAAGAGCGATCTCTGGGCCAATATGTCTTTCGGCAGTGAGTACGCTTTTATTGATTTTAGCTCGCCTTTAGCCATAATTATCCTTAAATATCTGGCTATGGCTTGGTTTATGGTCATGGCTGGACGTTTTTTGGATTGGCTGACCTTTAAGCTCCGGCCGTCTAGCCAGGGTTAAGTCAGCCGGTTGTTTTATTCGGCTTTTTGCGGGGAAAGGGCCCGTTTTTTGGTTAGAGCCAAAAAATCGCGGCTTTTTCCCCAAAAATTTATGAGCGGCGGCGTAAGTTCTTAGCCGGGCCTTAAACTTACGCGCTCCCCCCCCCCAAAGAGCGTCTCCCCTTAAACTCGGTCTAAGCTTTTTTTGGCCAAAAGCGCTTTTACGCGTTCGAAAGTTTCTAAAGTTCCGATTCCCGCTCCCTAAAATCCAGTATTATCCCAAAAATATTTTTAATTTTAGGCCTAATTTCCCGTTATTGGCCTGCCGCCCTTAAAAACCCCCTAAGCCTAAAAAAACCTTCTTAACCCCTCCTTAGATCGCCATTTCGGCCTTGGAATTAGTCAAGCTCTTTAAACGGGCGGCCTTTAAGCGGGGGCCTTTTTTATCATGGCCGGGTCTTAAGGCTAAAAGTTTCAGGTAACGCCTATTTTCGGTTTTTTAAGAGGGTGGCCTAAGGTTAAATCGTCGAAAGACCTTTTTTCTCTCTTATTGGGAATTCGGCTTTTTGGTTAGGCTTTAAGTTATGGGGGCTCAATCTTATTTTTCGTTTACGGGTTTTTGGGCGGGGCTGTCGCTTATTTATTGATTTGTTTAAGGGGGTTAGTTTTTTAAAGTCTAGTTTTTAGGGCCGTAATTTTTTTTCTTCCCCTTCCATTTTTGGGGCGCTTATTGCCTGGATCTTAGCGAAATAGTCGCCATCGCTAAAAACGCTCTTAAGCGCCTTTAACGTTTAATCTAAGCTCGGAGGTAGCCCTTTAAAAAAGTTTCTCGCGCCGATTAAAACTCACTAAAATCGGGTATTATCTTGAATATATTTATAATCTTAAACCTTTTTGTCAAACTTTTTGGCCTTACGCCTTTTGACCTCCTTTAGCTTAAAAAATTACCTTAGATGACTTCAGCCGATTAGCCGAGGGTTTAGTTTAGTTAAGCGGGCGGCCCGCGTCGCCAAATAGGCGCGTTACGCGTTTTTGACTTTATTAAATCTAAGTACCTGTTTTTATAGGCTTAATTTTGGTTTTGACTTTATAAATATACTGGCCGTCAAAAACTTTTTCCAATTCGGCCGACGCATGATTCGCGACGAAGCAAAGAGCATCGGCTTGGAAGAGGGGGTTTGTACTCTGAAGATCCGATGTGATCGTTTGCGTGAGCAGGACCTGAATCTCGTTG
>JAIROO010000012.1 GCA_031257535.1 Deltaproteobacteria bacterium | reverse complement strand
CTAAGGGCGTGGAAGACGACACCTTCGCCACCATGACTGAGGTTTTGGCCGCGGAGACTAATGATTTAAATCCCATCTTAGGGGCTTTGTCTGGGCCAAGTTTCGCCCAAGAGGTGGCGGCGGGTTTACCCACGGCCGTGACTTTGGCCTTAACCGATCCCAAGGCGGCTCGCGCCATCCAGACTCTTTTATCGGCTCCGGTGTTTCGGATCTACACCTCCCAAGACATAAAAGGCGTGGAATTGGGTGGGGCCATGAAAAACGTTTACGCTATCGCGGCGGGGATCTGCGACGGGCTCAGCTTAGGCCTAAACGCCCGGGCGGCTTTTCTGACTCGAGCTTTGGCCGAAATGACTAGGTTAGCCGTGGCCACGGGAGCCAATCCCTTAACTATTTCTGGTTTATCGGGTTTGGGCGATCTCCTTTTAACGGCCACGGGCGACCTTTCCCGGAACCGAAGGGTGGGTTTGCGCTTAGGGGCGGGCGAGACTTTAGAAGCCATCTTGGCTAACCAAAGGGAGGTGGCCGAGGGAGTCAAAAACGCCCGGGCCATCTGGGGCCTGGCTCAGTCTTTGGGTCTAAACCTCGCCACCATTAGGGAGACTTTTCGGGTTTTGCATGAGGGTAAAGATCCCCGTCAAGCCTTAGTCGACCTCTTGACGCGGCGCTTAAAAGAGGAGCTGCCGCCAGACTTAAGGCCCCTTTAACCAAAAAAACCTAAATTCCGGGCCTTAGCGAGATAACACCAAGACCAATGACCTTGAGAATCGGACTTTTTGGGGGCTCATTTGACCCTATTCATTATGGCCATTTAAGGGCGGCCGAGGAGCTAGCCGAGTCTTTCCGGCTGGACAAGGTGCTGTTTGTCCCGGCGGGTCAGCACCCTCATAAAAATCCCGCCGATTCGGCGGACTTTCGGCATCGTTTGGCTATGGTTAAGCTAGCCATCGCCGACCGAGAGGGGTTTTTAGTCTCGGATATTGAAGAGCGGCTGCCTAAGCCCAGTTACACGGTTAACACGATCCGAGTCTTAACCGAGCGAGAGCCGGGCCAGTATTTTTTTTTAGTGGGTTACGACTCTTTTCGCTACATTCAGACGTGGCGAGGCTACTTGGAGCTTTTACGCCTAGTCCCGATAATAGTCTTTCATCGGCCAGGGAGTAGAGGCGGTTTCGTGGCCTTGGGTCGCTTGTTAACTAAGATTTTCGGTTCTTCGCCCTTTTGGGACGAGTGGGCGGGGTCTTATACTCACCCTGATTGCCAGACGATTTATTATTTTCAAGGTTGCCGTCTTTACATCTCGTCCACGGAAATTCGCGGCCGCCTTACCACTGGGGTATCGGCGCGCTTCCTTTTGCCTGAAAAGGTTCGCTTATATCTTGAAAAACATGGTTTATACTCCCCCTGGAGAGCCGATGACCGTAGATCCTAATTTTGAGCCTAAAAAGTCTAAGTCCTCAAAGGTCCCCACGCCTTTAGCCAAGGGGAAAAAAAAGGGCTTAAACGCCCCAAAAGCCTCTAAACCCGCCTCAAGCGCCTCACCCGCCAAAAAAAGGGTCGCGGCCGAAAAAAAGACCCTAACCCCGAAAAAACTGGCTGGTCCCAAGGCCCCGACAAAACCGAGGGCTCCCAAGGCTTCGAAAAGTCTGACCGCCAAAAAGGCCCCGAAAAGTCTGACCGCCTCCAAGGCTCCGAAAAGTCTGGTCGCCTCCAAGGCTCCGAAAAGTCTGGTCGCTTCTAAGGCCCCGAAAAATCTGACCGCTTCTAAGGCCCCGAAAAGTCCGCTCGCTCCCAAGGGCTCGAAAAAATTAGCTAGTCCTAAGGCCTCGACAAAATCGGCGGCTTTCAAGACCCAGAAAAAACCGGTCGCTCCTAAGGCCCCGAAAAGTCTGACCACGCCTTTCGCCTCGAAAAAATCGCTCGCCGCCAAGACCCCAAAAAAACTGGCCGACCCCAAGACCCTAAAAAAGTCGAAGGCTCTTACGCCCGACCGGGCCAAGCCAGACCAGGCGAAAACCCTAAGCCCTCCGCCCGACGCTCTCGCCCAGAAAAAGTCCCAGTCGAGCTTAAAAGGCCAAGGTCCTATAAGCCTTGACCCGAAAAACAGCTCGGACTCGCCGTTAAGCCTTTTGTCCACTCAAGGTTTCGCGCTCGGCGAGGCTATTAAACTGAATTTAGGCCAGCGTTTTTTTGGCCAATCCCTAAATCTCGTTTCGCTGGCCTTGATTAAAGTCCAAGACGGGTTAAACTTTTTGGGCTTCGTCAAAGACCTGGTCAAAGAAAACGCGAAAGCGGAGCCCGAGGCTAAGGCTGAGCCAGCGGCCAAGGTTAAGTCCGCTAAGAAGGCTGAGCCCGAATCGGATCTTAAGGCTTCATCCTATTCGGCCTTTGAGCCTAAATCTCGGAAAAAACCCCGCCAATCCCTGATAAACCCCGAACTCGTCAAACCCAGCGGCCGCGAGTTGGCCGATCTTGTGCGCCGGGCGGCTTTAGAGCACAAGGTTAGCTCCCCTGTCCTTTTGGACTTAACTGGCCTGTCCTCGGTCGCGGATTGGTTTTTTATCGCCAGCGCCGACAACTCTCGGCAGATCCAGGCCGCGGCCGAAAAGATCGTCTTGCGATCGCGCGAGGCTGGGATTAAACCTTTGGGGCAAGAAGGCCTCGGCCGGGGGGAAACGCGCTGGGCTCTCATAGATCTGGGCGACGTGGTGGCCCATATTTTTAATCATGAGGCTCGGGCTCTGTACGATCTGGAAGGTTTGTGGGCCGACGCCCCGCGGGGGTAAAGCCTAAAAATCTTCGGGGCTTGGTTTTTGGCCTTACCTTTTTCGGTCTAGGGGACTTTTTTTAAGGCCTTATTTTGGGGCCTTGATTTGAGCGCGTTATTAGGCTCCCCTGCCTTTGTGTTCGTACTGGCCTTATTTTGGCGCCTTAATTTGAACGCTATTATAATAGTTAAGCCCCCTTGATTTTGTCTAAGGCCTTATTTTGTGGCCTTGATTTAAGAGCTTTTATATGTAGTATAGGCCACCTTAAAAAGGGAGGTTTAGCCTTAGGGGTTTTGACCTTAAGGACTTAAGAAGCGGCCTATTTTAAGGTTTAAGATAGGGTTGGTTTCTGGATCTTTTAAATAGCTCTAAAAACCTGTTTTTTTTTTGATAAAAACCCAAAAAAAGGGTTGTTAGCCACCTTTTTTTAGGGCTTGTTAAACTAGCCTAACCGTGCTAATATAAAGCGTTAAGGCGTTGATTCGTTCTTAATATTGGGAAGGCGCGAGGACATTGACAGTGACGGTCAACTCAATTTTTGGCGATTATTGGGCTCGCCGTGGCGGATGGCCGCTATGAGCGAAATTGATACCAGTCAATCGCTTAAGCCAAAAGGCAATCTCGGTGAGGAGATGGAGGCCTTTCGTGGTTATTTAAAGACCAAAGGCTATCGCGTGACCAAAGAGCGCGAGGCTATCGCTAAATCTATTTTAACCAACCGCGATCATTTTGACGTGGATGAGTTATTCGTCAGTTTACGATCCAAAACGCCGGTCTCTAAAGCTTCCATTTATCGGGCTATTCCCCTTATGATCGAGTCGGGTTTATTGGCCGCCGTTTATCATGAAAATGGTCACATGCATTACGAGCGGGCTTACGGCCGCGAGCATCATAGTCATTTACGTTGTCTTAATTGCCACCGGATTTTTGAGTTTAGCGCCCCTGAACTAGCCCAAGTGGAAAAACGGATTTCCCGTCTTGAGGATTTTAAAAGCGAAGGGCACAAGTTTGAGATTTGGGGTTTTTGTTCCTCTTGTCAGAAGGAAAAAAATAAAAAACCCCTTTAATTTTTCCTTGACTGTCTTTAGGCCTTAGGTTAGTCCTTAGGAACCTAAGTCGATCTTTAAATAGTCGCGAAAAAGGTTTTAAGGTTTATAAGCCAATTTTAGGTTTTGGTCCTTAAAGGTTTTTTGGGCTCTTTTTTTTTGGTTTTGTTATTGGTTAACCAGTTTTTTAGGCGTTTTTTCGCTAAAATTAGCTGGTTAGCTAAAAGGTATATTTGTTAGGCGGTTTTTTTAGCTTTTTAGTTTTTTGTTTAAATTACCTTAAGCTAGTTTCTAGTTTTAGCGTTCGCTTAACCCCCCTTTATAGCGAGATTTTTAAAGTTCTCGCCATTATTTTTATCGGCCATGTATTTGGAGCGCTTAATGTCAAAGGGTTTGGAACGACCTCAGGTCCCCTTTAGCGCGCGGGTTTTTTGGCTTATTGGAATCTTTTTGGCCGTCAGCTTTTGGCTAGGCCCTGGTCAAGCCTGGGGTTCGGACTTTAAGATTTACGAAGGTTTCAAAACGTTAGCCCGCGTATTCTACGAAGTTAACCTTAGATTCGTGGAAGAACCCGATAACAACGAGATGGTTCAAGGAGCGGTGCGGGGCATGCTCAATACCCTAGATCCCCACTCCTCCTTTATGACCGTCGACGAGATGAACGACTTCCAGCAAGAAACCTCAGGTAGTTTTACCGGGGTAGGAGTCGAGATCTCTACCCGCGATCAGATCCTCACCGTGGTTTCCCCCATCGAAGGCACGCCCGCCGCCCGCGCCGGTCTTAGGAGCGGCGACCAGATCGTGGCCATAGATAAAAAACCCACCAAAGACATGACCGTCATGGAAGCGGTCAAAGCCATTCGCGGACCCAAAGGCTCCAAGGTGATCTTTGGGGTCAGTCGGCCAGGCGTCGACCGGATCCTCACCATGACCATTGTTCGCGACTTTATCCCCTTACGGAGCGTTAAGTCCGAAGAGCTGGCTCCAGGCATTGGTTATATCCAAATCACCAATTTTCAAGGGGATACCTCCCAGGAAGTGGAAAAAGCCGTTAAAAATCTTAACTCTAAAACCCCCCTTTCGGGTTTAGTTTTAGATTTAAGAAATGATCCTGGCGGCCTTTTAGACCAGTCCATTCGGGTCAGCGGCTTATTTATGGGTCAAGTTAAGGTCGTGGAGACCCGCGGTCGGGTCGAAGACCAGAACTTGGTGTACTCCTCCGATCAAGACGCTATCTTAGCCGCCAACTGCCCCATCGTGGTCTTGGTTAACGAAGGGTCAGCCTCCGCTAGCGAGATCGTGGCCGGGGCCATGCAGGACTACGGTCGAGCCACGGTCTTAGGAGCCCGGACCTTTGGCAAAGGCTCGGTTCAAAGCGTGGTTCGTTTACCCGATGGCTCAGGCTTGCGTCTAACCACGGCCAGGTTTTACACCCCTTCTGGCCGCTCCATTCAGACTGATGGCATCGCGCCCGACATTGAGATCCCTAGTTTGCTCCCCCCCAATATTAAAGCCTTAAGGGAGAAAGACTTGGATCGTCATCTTTTGGGGGTGAACGAGACGCGGGTTGAAAAGAGCGAAGATAGCGAAGACGACTTAAAGAGCGACGAAGACGAGCTAAAGGGGCCGAAGAAGGACCGGAAATCCAAAAAACTTAAAAGTAGCTCTCGGCGCTCTAAAAATGACATTCTTAAGGACGCGGACGACGACTCGGACGAAGACGAGGACGAGCCTTTTTTGGATAAACCCCTTTACGAGATGACTTTAGCCGAGCGGTTGGAAGTCGACAAACAACTGAGCGAGGCTTTAAATCTTTTAAAAAATGGTCGAGTCCGGAGTCGGTTTACGGGCTACTTACTCGCGGCCAGGGGGCGAGGTTAAAAGTTTTAATTTTTGGCCAAAAGTTTTTAACTTTTTGAGCTTAAAAGTTACGAGCGGCCTTTTTGGCTGGCGGGAAACTTGTTGAGGTTTTGGCTTATCGCGCGATCAAAGTTCAACCTAAGATTAGACCAGAGAGCTTAAAGACGATCTAGACTAACCTAAATTAACCTTGCTCAACTTAGATTGACTTATAGCGATTTAGTTTGCCAGCTAGATTGATATATAGCAATTTGGTTTAATTGCTAGATTGACATATAGTAATCTGGATTACCAGCTAGATTGACATAGAGCAATTTGGTTTACCAGCTAGATTGACATAGAGTAATTTGGTTTACCAGCTATATTGACATAGATTAATTTGGTTTACCAGCTAGATTAACCTATAATAATTTGGTTGATTCCCTAGATTGACTTAGCTCGGCCTAGATTAACCTAAATTGACCTAGATCGACCTAGATCGATATGGTTGACCAGCTAAATTGATCTACATCATTAGAGATAGACTTATTAGACAGACCTATATTGACCTAACGAGATCAGTTTGGTCGCTAATTTAAGCTAACTTAAGAATATAACTCCAAAAAGTCTTGAAAATGGCCCTGGCTAAAAAAGGCCCTGGCGAGCCAAAAAAAGATAATTATGGGGCGGCCCTTTAGAGAGCGATCCTAGTTTTTGGCTGGACCAAAGATCTCGCTTAAAGGTTTTTTTTCAGGAGATTCTATGCCGTTTACCGTCGATGGCCCGGAGCCGGTCGCTTTGACTGAGGAACCGGTGGTTGTGGAGCCATCTATGGAAGAGGAAGTCGGACCGGCCACGGACGAGGGGGAAGAAACCCCAGACGACGACCACCCCCAGTTGACTCGGGCCGGTCGGCCCAATTTTTTGACCTCCACTCGTTTCGCCGATCTTAATCTGCCCCCGGAAATCTTAAGCGGCTTAGAGGCCGCGGGTTTTGAGTGTTGTACGCCTATTCAAGCCCAGGTCATTCCCGTGGCTTTAGAAGGTCGCGACATCGCTGGCCAAGCTCAAACCGGGACCGGGAAGACGACGGCCTTTTTAACCCCCCTTTTGACTCGGTTACTAAAAAAACCGCCTATTTTAATAGGGTTGCCTCGGGCTTTAATCGTTACCCCCACGCGCGAGCTGGCTCAGCAGATCTACCAAGACGCGAAGATCTTAGCCGGGTTTACGGACTTATCCTTGGCTTTGGTTATGGGTGGGGTCGAGTACAAAGAGCAAGCCCAAGCCATAGAGGCCGGGGCGGACATCGTTATCTGCACCCCCGGCCGGATCTTAGACTATATTCAGCAAGGGGTGTTTGATCCAAGGGCCGTGGAAATTGCCGTGGTGGATGAGGCCGACCGCCTTTTGGATTTGGGTTTTATTAAAGATTTAAAGCGCTTACTGGCCAAACTGCCTTCTTACTCCCATCGCCAGACCATGCTATTTTCGGCCACCTTAGACGAACGGGTCTTAGAGCTGACCTACGAGTTCATGAACCCGCCCCAGTACATCACGGCCGAGCCAGACCAAGCCACCAAAGCCCAGATCGACCAGGTTTTGTATCACGTAGGCCTCCAAGAAAAGTTCTCTCTCCTTTTAGGCCTCCTTAGAAAAGAGCCCCACCGGCGAGTTTTGATTTTTTGCAACACCAAAAGCTCGGTGGAGTGGTTAGCCAAAAAACTGGTTTTAAACGGTTTTCAGGCCGAGGGCATTACCGGCGATCTGCCGCAGCCTAAAAGATTACGGCTGATGGAGGATTTTAAAGAAAAGCGCCTCCAGATAATGGTCGCCACCGACGTGGCTAGCCGCGGCATTCACGTGGAGGATGTCTCCCACGTTTATAACTACGACCTGCCCCAAGACGCGGAAAACTATATCCACCGGGTCGGACGCACGGCCCGGGCCGGCAAAAGTGGTAAGGCCATCTCCTTCGCCTGCGAGGACCACGTTTTTCATTTAGAGGCCATTGAAAATCTTTTAGGCGAAAAAATCCCGGTGACCAGCCTTGACGAGAGTCTTTTTGGCAAAGACGCGGCGGGGTCGGTTAAGCTTAAAGATAAGCCTACCTCCCGTCGAGGTCGATTCGCCGACCGACCCGAGCGTCCAGATAGACCCGATCGCGGCGAGCGGCGGCCAGACGACTGCCGTCTTCGCGGCCCAGCCAAAAGCTCGCGACCAGGCGGAATCTTTGGTTTAGCTCCCCGCTGGCCAGTGACCGAGGACAATCCCGATATCCGGCTAACCTTGTCTTGGACTCCGGCCGAGGTCGATAACCCACCCGCTCCGGTCGCGCCCCCGGCTCCGGTAGTCCCAGTCGTGGCCGTAAAAGAGCCAGTCGGCGACCAAAAAGCCTTAACCTTAAAGGATCCAGTTAAAGACAAAAAAGCTCTTGAGCCGCGCGAGCCCAAAGAGAGTCGTCGGCGGAAACGGCGCCGCGGCAAAAATCGGACCGAGGATCTCTTAGGCTCGCTGAAAGGTGAGGACTTGACGGGCCTCGATTTTGGGTTCACCCCTTTAGACCAACCTTTTAACCCAGAACTGGACGCGGATCTGGAAAAAGTTTTCGCTTTAGCTCCCGTGGTCGAGCCGGATGGATCTTTAGAGTCCGACGAAACTTGGGAGTGGTCCGACGCCGCGGCCGCGGCTGAGGAACCCTCGGCCGCGGCTGAGATCTGGTTTGATCCGGCGACTTTAAGCTCCTCGGCCTATTGCGATGGCTTAGTCGAGACTCTTAAAGAAAGCGTAAGCCTTGATTATCCTAAAAGCCCGGTCGAAAGCTTAAAAGGCGGCCCAGATCTTCGCGAGAGCCTGACTAAAAGTCCTGGACGGGCGCCTAAAACTCCGCCTAGCCGCAAAACTCCACCTGCCCAGCCTTCCGCCAAAGGCCAAGCTCTGGCCTTAGGTCCAGACTTAAGGACCCAAAAACCTCAAAAGGCCCCGGGAGCCGGCCTAGTCAGCCCTTCGGAATCCAGCCCACCCCCCCAAGAATTAGCTGGCGAAGAAACCGTGTTCTCCTTGGATATGAGCTGGGGACCGGGCGGCGAGCCTTTAAGTCGCTGGACTCAAGCGGGGGGTCAGGCTAGCGAGACTAAACCTTCGCCACTTGGGGCCGAAGAGTCGAGCGCCGAACGACAGGCCCCTGAACGACTGGCCTCTGAACAAATAGTCGCGGAACGTCTGGTTACCGAAAAAATGGCCACCGAACGAGTGGGCGCTGAAAACTTGACCGTCGAACAACCGGTCGCCGAACAACCAGCCCCAGAACAACCGGCGGCTGATCAACTGGCTACTGGACAACCGGCCGTCGAACAACCGGTCGCCGAACAACCAGCCTCTCAACAACCGGCGGCTGATCAATTTGCTACCGGACAACCGGTCGTCGAACAACCAGCGACTGTTCAGCTGGCGGCGGTTCAACCAGTCGCCGAAGCGCCAGTCGCCAAACCACCGGTGGCCAAAAAGAGCTCTTTAAGCTCCAAAGAGCCTAAAACGCCTAAAGCCCCTAAAGCCCCTAAAGCTCCAAGAAGCTCGCGTTCAAAGGCTAAGGGCCAGGAGCCCAAAGAGAGTCCGCCAATACCTAATGACCAAAATTTAGGCTTAGGGTCAGGAGAGTCAGGAGCCTTAACCGAGCCTCTTCTTGAGCCAAAAGGAGCCGAGCCCCTAGGGGCGGCCGCTTTCGCCGAGGAGGCGACTGTTTTAAAGTCGCCTAAGTCGGCTGACCAAGCCCTTGACGCGACCCCATTAGACGAGTCCAGCCCTTTAGCCAGTCCTGTGGCTGAGGCTAAAACCCCGCCTAAACCGCGGCGGACTAAAGCTCCTAAAGCTCCGGTGGAAAAAAAGGAGCGAGCCGCGAAAACCAAGACGAAAGAAGAGGGGAGCGAGGCGGCTGAGGCTCTTTTAGGCGATGACCTTAGCCTAAAAGCTGAAAGTCCAGCGGCTAGTCCTGGCGCTAATGAGTTAAAACCGACCCCGAAAAAAACCCGGGCTAGAAAAAAACCACAAGCTACCGAGACCGTGACCGAGACCGCGGCTGGGACTATAGAGACCAGCCCGGACCCAGACCCTTTAGGCGCTAATCCCTAATATAGTCGCGCTATCTTTTTAACCTTTAAAAGAAGGGGAACGTAAGTCATGCGTGGCGGAATAGGGGCTTTAGGTTTACTGGCTCTCGCGGCTATCTTGTGGAGTTCGTCGGGAGTCTTGGTTAAAGGGCTGAACTGGTCGCCCATTGGCATCGCCTCGTTTCGGGGATTGGTGGCGGGCCTGACTATGTCCTGGCTTTTGCCCGGGGGTTTTCGACCGGCCCGTTTAAATCGCTCTCAGGTTTACACTGGCCTGTGTCTGGCTATTTTGTCCTTATGTTACGTGGCCGCCTTAAAACTGACCACGGCCGCCAACGCCATAGTCCTCCAGTATACGGCCCCCTTCTGGGTGGCTATCTTGGCCCCTTTCGTGGTTGGCGAAAAGACCTCGACTCGCGACTGGCTGTTTATTGGCCTCATCTTTGGCGGGGTGGTTTTATTTTTTTTAGATAAGGTCAGCCCAACCGGTTTTTGGGGCAACGTCTTAGCCTTAATTAGTGGCTTTTTCTTTGGGATTTTGGCTCTTTTAATGCGGGGCCGAAACAATTATTTTCCAGCTAATGGCCTAATTTTAGGCAATTATCTAACTTTTTTGCTAGGTCTAGGGGGCTGGTTTGGTCCGCTTCCAGATTTAGGGGGTTGGCTTTTGTTGCTTTTATTAGGCGTTTTTCAGATGGGGCTACCTTATTTTTTATACGCCCTAGCCGCGACCAAGGTCACCTCCTTGGAATTGGTTTTAGTGACCATGCTTGAGCCAGTCTTAAACCCAGTCTGGGTCTATTTGGCTTATGGCGAAGAACCTGGGCCTTGGGCTTTAGGGGGCGGGTTTGTGGTCATTGGCTCGGTCATTTTGTGGACTTTTTTTAAAAGAAACTCTAAAAAACCTTGGAATCATAAGTAATACGTCTTTAATTAATAATAAAACTTCAGAAATAAACGTCTTATTATTAAAAAAAACGTCCTTAAGCAAGAATTCTCTTAAAAATTTTAGGGTCCGCCAAAACTCTTCTTGGCCGTCGATAGGGCCTAGCTAGCGCTTAGTTGCGTAAATTTTTAATTGTATTTTTTAGCTGACTACCTTTGACTTCACGTTTACGCCACACGAAGGGTTCTACGTTTTCATTGTACACTTCCAAAAAGTCTTTGATGGCTTTAGTGAGTTCTTCGACGGTCAAGAAATTGGCGCCTCTCAACGCTTTTCTCGTAAATATGGCAAAGAACGCTTCCACCAAATTGAGCCAAGAGGCCGATGTCGGTGTATAATGGAACGTGACATTGGGATGGGTTTTGAGTCATTCGTCACATTTCTTATGGGCGCGGTAGTTGTCCATGATAGCGTGAATTTCTTTGTCCACCGGCAATTCAGAAACAATTCGATCTATGAACTCAAGAAACTCTACGCGTCTTTTCTTCACCGAGATATTGGAGTGGACGATACCCGTCGCAACTTCCAAGGCGCTGAACAGATTTACTGTTCCATGGCGAGTATAAGCTCTTTTTACGCCTCTGACGATTTGGCGAGACTTCGTCATAACGAAGCCGTTGGGTCTTTCAAAGGCCTGAATGCTTGTCTTTTCATCGACCGAGAGCGCTATCGCGTTTTTAGGCGGATTGAGGTAGAGCCCTATGACATCCGCCGCCTTTTCGGCGAAGTGGAGATCAGCGCTGACGCGCCAGGTTCGCTGCCTTTGAAGGCGTATCCCTTCCTTTCGAAGGATCCTCCAACTATGTCGTCCGAGATTCCGAGTTCCGCGGCGACGGATTTTCCGTCCCAGGTGGCCTGCCCCTTAGGAGGCTGTTTTTCTAAGACATCAAAAATGTCTTTTTTGGTCTGATCCCAGTCGTATACTGGTGGACTCCCCGAACGCAGAAGGTCCTTGAGTCCGTCAATGCCGTCCGAGAGGAATCGCCAGCGCCAGGTTCTGACGGTATTTTGGTTCAAAGACAGGACGCTGGAGATGTTAGCGTCAGACATGACGAGTGCCGTGCCAAAATGGCGCAGACGGCCGAAACCCTTGCCTAAGAGTCTGACTGAGCGCTCTTAAGTCAGTCGGAGGTGAACGACCTTAAATAGTATATAGCCTGATGGACGCTGATTCACTGCGGCGACCATTATGACGCTTAAAACTGTCATTTTTTGCTATAAAAAGTGGATACGATATTTTTGTCCGTTGATCGGAGCTAATCAGACCATTGGTAGAGTTAAAATAGGATAACATCTTGTTTTTATTAGGTATTTTGCTCGCAAGAGACTTTGTGACGCCTCTATTCTGGAAAAACCAAAACTCAGTTTTATATGAAAAAAGCCAACTATAATAAACGCGCCACCATTTAGTACTACATGGTAATTTTTAAAAAAAAATTTTTTTCTGCCACCCTCATGGAGACTGGGTCTCCGTGGCGAACACCAATTTAAGTTTGGAGAGGCTATGGGATTCGAAGGCTTGAGCACTTGACCGTAACAAATGATCAATATTCGTTAAAACAATCCCAACTTTAGGCAAATACTGATCAATCAGGTCCTTTATCAGTCCTATCGTCATGATCTGTTGGAGTCCTTTGGGACAGAC
>JAIROO010000198.1 GCA_031257535.1 Deltaproteobacteria bacterium | reverse complement strand
TGATCGAGGGCGACAAACTAGCCCGGGGCGACAAGAAGACCCCAGAGGGTTATTACGTCTTTCGGCAAAAACTCTTGCCCGAGGAGATGCCGGACATTTACGGGGTTTTGGCTTACCCTATGGATTATCCCAACTTCTGGGATCAGCGCTTAGGTCGAGGCGGGGACGGCATCTGGACCCATGGGGTCAATAAACCCTTAGTTGATTTTGATTCTTTGGGCTGCGTGGAGCTTTTAAACCACGATTTGGCCGCGCTTGAAGACTCCATTCGTTTGTTTGACACCCCCATCCTGGTCGTTGAGAGCCTGTCTTTGGCCCCGGCCGCCGCGCAAAAACGCGAAGCTACGGCGGTCCGCGATTTTTTGGAGTCTTGGCGGCGGGCTTGGGTTGAGGAAAATCACGTCCAGTATAGCCGCCATTACGCCCCTGACTTCGTTAACTCGGAAAACGCGTCCTACGCCGCTTGGATGGAGAAGAAAAAACGCTTAGCCACTCACTACCAAAAGATCACCGTGGAATTAGAAGACATTAGGATCTTCTGGCACCGCGACGTGATTTTAGCCAGTTTCGTCCAGCGTTATAGCGGGGACAACCGGTTTACCTCAGTGGGTCAAAAACGTCTTTATATTGGGAAGACCCCCAAAGGTTACCGGATCTTAGCCGAAGAGTTTGACAACTTGCCAGGCAAAGGCCCGGATAAGCGGTTAACCGCGGCCCAGAAAGAGGCCGCCTTAACCACCCCGCCTTTAGCGGTGGCTAGCTTAACTCCCCCGGTGGTCGTGGCCGCGGCTGGCTCTTGGGTCGAGCCTCCGTTTTTAGCCGAGCGGCCATCGCGGACCGTGTCCACCAAAGAGGCCATTAACGACGAAAGCGCCCGGGCGGCTTTAGAAGCCGAGGCGGCTCACCGGATTCGACCTCTGCCTTTGGAAGAAGGCTTAGAAACCCAAGACTTAGAATCGCTTGGTTTAGAAACTCAAGGCTTAGGGTCGCCCAGGGTTAAGGCTAATCAACCGTCTAGCCTAAAGGGCGGTCAAGGGGCGGACTTAGACGTAAGTCAGCCGCGCAAATCAGACGCGCCTACCCCCTTAAAAGACGACCCAGCCGTCCTCGTCGCCCAAGCCAAACCTCAATCGCTCGAAAACAACGGGGCGGCCCCAAAGGTTAAAGGCGACGACTCGCTAAAGGGGCCTACCCCGCCTCTAACGAGCCCCAAGGCTGGCTCGACTTTAGCTAGCCTTGGGCCACCTAGCCCTGATCCGCCCAACCTTAAGGAACCTACCCCTCGGGCGCCGACTGGCGAGCAAAAAGCGACTAGTCCGCGTATAGTTCTTTTAACGGCCCCTGACCCGGCTGACTCTTTGGGTCCGGCCGCGCCGAGCTTAAACGGGAGCCAGTTAGACCCCGGGCTTGGGTCCGCGGCTCCTAACGCCCCCCCAAGCTCGAAGGCCTCAACCAGCTCGAAAGACCTAATAAGCTCAAAAAATCCAAGTCCGAAAGACTCAAGCCTAAAAGACTCAAGCCTAAAAGGCTCTATTCCTATGAGCCCCAACCCCAAGGAGGCCGACCAGCCCACTGTTTTGGGGTTAAAGCTGTCGACCCGGGCTTGGCTGGCGGCTTGGAACGCCCGCGACGAGGTGGGTTACTTCGCTTTTTACGCCCCGGATTTTTATTTTCCAGAGAAAAAAATACGTTTGGCCGCCTTTAAAAAGTATCGCGGTCGTCTGATGAAAGAAGCCAAAGTTCTAAAAGTCGACTTAGAAAACTTGACCATAAAAGTGACTGGCGACACGGCCACGGCCACGTTCCGCCAGCGTTACCAAAGCGACGGTTATCGCGACGTGGGCTTAAAAACCCTGACCTTTAAGTTAAAAGACGGGCAGTGGCTGATCGTCTTAGAGACTTTTAAGCCGCTTAAGTAAAAAAAGCTATTTCTTTGGAGGTAGACTTGTCGGAACTACCCAATAACCTTAAATCCCCTAATCGTCGCGAGCCGGGCCGGTATTTTCACGTCCTGGTCTTGAGTTCGGACGGGCGGACGCGACGGCTGAACCTGTCTTTGACCTTTTTATGGTTAATGGGGGCTTTAGCCTTTGTGGCTTTTGGGGCTTTGGGTTTATTGGCTTATTTATGGGTGGAGACGCTGAAAACCCGCGACTCTTTGGCCGACCGCTTAGAGTATTTAACTCGCCAGACCGAGTTGGCTAAATATCACAATGACCTAGGCGTGGCTCCAGACCAGGCCAGGCGCTTACTAGAAGAGCTTGAGCGCGTGGCTCGTTTAGGCGATCCCAGCGAGGGGCCTAATAATTTAACTAACTCCACTGTCGCCAAAGGAGATCCGGCCGCTTTGGCCGCTTCTTCGCCTGGGTCAGGGCCCGCCAAAGCCGACCCTAACCAAAACCTTTCTAACCCTGGTCCCCCGGTTGAGGCGAAAGTCGAGGGCGGCTCCGGGGGGGATAATCTGGGTCCAGAGACGGCCCCCCCTTCGCCGGAAAGCGAGGCTTATAGCGCTATGTGGGCTAGCTGGCCCCCGCCGTTTACCGGGCGGAGTCGGTTAGCGGTGGACGACTTTAAGCTAAACGGGGCTCAGTTCTCGTTTATCTTAAAACAGGTCGAGGAGTCTGGCCAAAGGGAAAGAGGTCGCAGCTCGTCCATCTTCGCGGTGGCCAACGCGGCGGGTCAGGTCAAGCTTTACGCGATCCCAGATTTTCCAGTTAAAGATCCGGCCGCGGGCTTTAGGGTCGGGGCCAGGTATAACATCGTCTCTTCTAAAGTCGTTCGGGGTCGGGTGCCTCTGCCGCCCGGGGGCAAAATTTTAAGCGTCTTGGTCGTGGCCTGGGACGAAGATAGCCAAAAACTGGTTCTGACTGAAAAATTAAGGCTAGGGAACTAAGATGGGACCACGCAGGGTCTTTAGCCTCCTAATATTTACGGTTTTAAGTCTCCTTTTCGGGTTTCAGACGCCGAAAGTCGCGGCCGATCCCGCCGGCGACCGTCAGCATATTGTTTATTTTGAGGGGACGCCTCAAGAACTAGAAATTTATAAGATTTACGGCCGGCAAGAAGGTCCGACTATTATGATCATGGGCGGGATCCAAGGCGACGAGCCAGGCGGATTTCTGTCGGCCGATCTCTACGTGGATCTCTCTTTGCAAAGAGGTAACTTAATAGTCGTGCCGCGGGCTAATTTTCGGTCCATAATCGCCTTTGACCGCGGTCAAGAAGGCGACATGAACCGGAAGTTCGCCGGGGTTAAAGATCTCGACCCCGACCGGGAGACGGTGGAGATCATTAAAAACCTCATGGCCGAGAGCGATCTGCTTTTAAACTTACACGACGGCTCGGGTTTTTTTCGCCCAGTGTGGGAAAGCGACATGGCCAACCCCTCCCGGTATGGTCAGTGCGTTATCGCCGACGCCGAGGTCTACGTCCATCCCGCTTCCGGGCGAGTCCTCCGTTTAGGCCAAGAAGCCCGCAAAGCCGTGGACCTTATCAACAAGCAGATCCTCGAGAAAGAGTATAAATTTCACTTTTCCAACCACGACACTTTAGCCCATAACTCTAAGCACAAAGAGCAAAGGGGCTCGGCTAGTTTTTACGCTTTAACCACTTTAGGCATTCCCGCCTATGGTTTGGAGACCTCCAAACAGCTGCCGTCGTTGGAGATGAAGGTTCGCCAGCATAATATCGCGGTTAACGCCTTCATGGAGCTGTATGGGGTTATCGCCGAGAGCCCCAGAGTTAATCTCGCCCCGCCTAATTTAAATTATCTAGTCATCTCGGTTAACGGAGAACTGCCCGTAGCCGTGGCCGATGGTCAGACTTTACTCTTAAACCCGGGCGACGAGGTCGAGGTAATCCACGTGGGGGCCAACTACGACCGGGGTTTATCGGTGGACGTTTTGGGGGTCGGTAGCGTCAACGACATTCGCTTTCCTTTAACTATTATCAGTCCCACGGTCATTATCGCCCGGCGCGACCACGTGCCTTTTGGGCAAGTTAAAGTCGCCTTTTTACCCCCAGGCTCCGCGTCCCCCCAGCTAAAAAAAGCCGAAGGGGCCTTAAGCGCCCGGGCGGGAGCGGGGGTTTTGCCCAAAGACTCGACGACGACGACTCCTTTCGACCAAAGCCGACAAGATCCCCAAAGTGGGCCAGACCCAAGGCCTTCGGCTAAGTCGACCGGAACCGGGACCGCGGCCTTAACTTCGTTTAATGGGTTTCTCTTAGAGATTGACGGCCAAGAGGTAGCTTTAAAAGCCGAGGAAACTTTAACTTTAAGCCCTAAAGCCACGGTCAAGCTGGTGGGCTTATTAACCGAAAAAACGCCGCCCAAAGGGGTGGTTATGAATTTAAGGGGTTTTATTGGCCGGCCTGGGGATACGACGGGCGACGATCTGGGCTCGACCGCGAAACTCGATCGCGACTTATTGCCCCGCTTCGCTTTGCCTGGGCGGAAGATTCCGACTTATCGGTTAGGGGCGGAGCTGGGCCAAGAGCTTTTGTTTAAGGCGTATTTGGCGGTAAAGGCCCCGGTCTTAAAAAAGGTGACTTTGATCATCGACGGGGTGACGCGCGATCTAAACTTAGGCGGCCGTTTAATGGTTAAAGCCGGAACTTTGGTCACCGTAAAAGACGTGACCTTAGTCGAAGGGGCTCCCTTAATTAAACCTCGCTATACTTTAGGCGGTCGACCTTTCTCGGCTAATCTGCCGCGGACCGTGGTCATGCCCAATCTGGCCGTGTCTTTGGCCGTGTTTAGCGATGGGGTTTTGGCCGGTAAAGTGGTCTTAGCTCCCCCTAATTAGCTTACGCGAATTGTAAAATAGACATTATGCGCGTTTCGGTCGTCACTTTAGGCTGTAAGGTCAATCAGGCCGACTCAGCCGAGCTGGTGGAGATATTTCAGGCGGCGGGTTTTACTTTAGGCTCGCGAGAATTCGCTAAAGTTCTAGTTTTAAACGCCTGCGCTCTGACTTTCGCGGCCGAACGGGAGGCCTTTAGCCTTTTAAGACGCTTAAGGCGGCGCAATCCCACGGCTTTCTTAATCGCGACTGGTTGCTTGGCTAACTTAAAACCGACCTTATTAGTTGGGCCCGCCTTAGCCGATCTAGCTTTAAACACGGCCGACCAACCTCGGATCCTGGAGTTTTTGCCGCCAGGGCTTTTGGCGACAGGAGGGGCCAAAGGCGAGACTTGGGTCAAGTCCGGGCAAAATGAAGAAGTCAGCGCCTCGACAATTGATAAGGCCGCCTCAAATAACGAAGCGAAATCCTCGACAATTGATAAAGCTCCCTCAAATAACGTTCCGAAAACCTCGTCAAAAGATAAGGCCGCCTCAAATAGCGAAGCGAAATCCTCGACAATTGGTAAAGCTCCCTCAAATAACGATCCGAAAACCTCGTCAAAAGATAAGGCCGCCTCAAACAACGAAGCGAAATCCTCGACAATCGCTAAAGCTCCCTCAAGTAACGATCCGAAAACCTCGTCAAATGATAAGGCCGCCTCAAACAACGAAGCGAAATCCTCGACAATCGCTAAGGCCGCCTCAAATAAAGAAACGAAAACCTCGACAATTGATAAAGCCGCCTCAAATAAAGAAGCGGAAACCTCGTCAAATGATCAGGCTCCCTCAAATAACGCTCCAAAAACCTCGCTAAACGCTAAGGATCCTTTAAAAACAGACCCCAAAGCCTCGGCCATTGATAAAGCCGCTTCCAATCCAGAACCCCAGACCTCGGCCCCGGTCGAGCCTTTCAAAAGCGGCGAGCTCAAAGTCCCCGCCACCTTGGACCTTGACTCGGACGCGCCTTTAACCCGGACCAGGGCGTTTTTAAAAATTCAAGACGGTTGCTCGGCTGGCTGCGCTTATTGCGTGGTCCCCTTAGCCAAAGGACCCTCTCGCTCGATTCCCGCGGCCGTCGCTTACGCTAAGTTGCGGTCCTTAATCGCCAAGGGGATCAAAGAAGTGGTTTTAACCGGGGTGCACTTGGGTCATTATGGCCGGGATTTTGGCTCGGATCTGAGCCAGTTTTTAGAGGTCATCCCTGACTTTTTACCCAAAGACGGGGAGGTCAGGCTGCGCTTAAGCTCTTTAGAGCCCAGGGAGGTTTTTTTGGTTAAAAAGGCCTTAAGAGCTCCTTGGCTGGCTCCCCACGTCCACGCTCCCCTCCAGAGTGGGAGCGACGCGGTTTTAAAACGCATGGGTCGGCCCTATACTCGCGACGACTATAAAAGGATGGTGGACTCGCTAGTCCAAGAGTTTGGCCCTATCGCTTTAGGGACCGACGTTTTAGTGGGGTTTCCCGGGGAGACGGCGGCGGATTTTCAAGCGACTTACGATTTAATAGCCGAGACGCCTTTTAGTTATCTCCACGTTTTTCCTTTCTCCCCGCGCTTAAACTCAGCCGCGGCCACCATGGCCGACCAAGTCCCGGCTCAAGTTAAAAAAGAGCGAGTTCGGATCTTAATGGACTTAGGCCAGGTTAAACGGACTCAGTTTTTAGCCACCCAGTATCATTTAAAACATCTGGCTTTAGTGGAAAACGCCCGCGACCGGTTAGGTCGAATCCGTCTTTTAACCGGTTCTTACTTAAGGGCTATCTGGGCTGGGTCAGACCCCCCCTCACCCAATACCTTTGTTTTAACTCGACTTAGCCCCCCTAAAGACGGAGAGACTAGTCCTTTGGCCTTTCCACTATGACTTTAAAACAGGTGGGAATTGACTCCTTAAAGGTCTCGCGTTTTTTGGCTCAAGAGGATCCCTTGGCCCTCTTAACCAGAGAGCTAGGCCCAAAGTTCGTCAGCTATCGTCAGGCCTGGGATGAGGCTCGGACCTTTAAGCGACTCCCCCCTTTTCCCATCCATGTTGATTACGAGCTAAAAGCCGAGTGCGACTTAAAGTGTCCCATCTGCCCCCGCGGCGGCTTAAATAATCAGCTCCAAAAAAGCTCTAAAGAGCTGTCCGGGGCTAGAGTCAAACGGCTTATTAAAAAGGGGGCGGCTTTAGGCCAGAGTTCCATGGGCTTTGGGGGGTTGTGGGAGCCCTTAACTAGTCCCGTCGCCGAGTTAGTCGCCTTAGGCCGGGAGATGGGGCTGGTGGACGTTATCTTAAGCACCAATGGGCAAAGGTTAACGCGAGCCGTAAGCCAAGATCTGATCGCCGCGGGCTTAACGCGTTTAATGATCAGCGTGGACGCGGCGACTCCCCGTACTTACGCTAAAACTCGGCCGGGCGGCGATTATGGGCTTTTGGAAAACAATATTTACGAGTTTTTGGCGGCTAGGAAAAAAGCTAAGAGTCGACTGCCGCTATTACGCTTGAGTTTCTGCTTAACCAACTTAAACGAAGGGGAGTTAGAGGCGTTTTTGGCTAAGTGGTCGAAAGTCGTCGATTTTTTTTCCATTCAAAGCTATGGCCTTTATAGTTCAGCCAAGGGTCAAGGGCTTTTTCCCAAAAAAACTCTTTACCCAGTTCCGGGCGGTCGGTGCGCCCAGCCCTGGAAAAGACTTTTAGTCCGCCACGATGGCTTGGTCGCCCCGTGCTGCGATCTCTCGGGCTATGATTTAGCTATAGGCGATATTTCAAAACAAAGCTTAGGCGCTATCTGGAATAGCCATTTGTTCAAAAACGTTAGAGAATCCTTAGCCGGGCCAAAAGACTCTTGGCCGGCTCAGTGCGTTCTTTGTCAAGATAAGTACGCGCCCGTCAATTAATAAGCCCTTTTAAAGCTCTGAGTTTTGCCGCCATTTAAGGCGAAACGCTGCTCAAAGGTGCCGATGACCAGCTCTAAAGCCAGTTGACCGTAAGGCAGAAAATCTAGGTTATCGGCTAAAGCCTCGGCCAATTCTTCCTCGTCCTCGTAGTCCTCCGCCTCGTCCGCGTCTTCTTGGCCCTCGCCCTCATAAGTCTCCTCGAAATAGCCGGTCATAGCCAAAGCCTCTAAAGGCGAAGGAGCGGTCACTGACTCGGTGGTCGTAGAGCCCTCCTTTGGGGCGTCGATAGTTTGAGTCAGCGGGCTGGTCGGGGCCTTTGAGGAATTGACTTGGGCCTCAAAGTCTCTAACCATCTGGTTTAAAGCGGGTTCTTCGCCGCCTAAGGGAGAGGGCGTAAACTGAGCCGGAGACTGATAGTCTAACGCTTCTTCGGTCGCTAAACTCGCCTTGGGGCTAGCCAGGTTAGTTTCTAAAAAGGCGCTGGAGCTTAAGGCCTCTTTAGTGGTAATGGCGTCCACTAAAACCAAGGGCTCGTCGTTTAAGGCCGGGGTTAAGGGTTTAGCGGTTAAGCTTAAGAGCGGTTCTAAGGCCGCCTCGGCTTCATTGAGGTCCGTCAGCTCGGTAGTTAGTTCGTCGGCTAGCTCGTCGTCTTTAACGCTTAGAAGTTCGTAAGGGTTAAGGCTTTGGTCCTCGGCTAGCTCAAAAGACGAGGTCGAAGCGGGAATAAAGGTCGTCGATTGAGGAGTTACGCTCGGCGAAGACGCGTCGAAAGTCGCGTAGTTAGGGCTATCGATCTGGAGTAAGGGCACGTCGATGATGTCTTCGGGCCTTAACTCAAAGACCGGGGGGTCCAAATAGTCGGAGTTTGAGCTCGCGTCTTTTTGGGCCTCTGAATCAGAATCGGTGACGACCGGTTGAGCTTTAGATCTATTCGCCAGCTCTTTTTTGACCAAAGCGCGCCAGGCGTTGAGTTTGGTGGTCTGGTCAACGTCGTCTAGGTGGTCAAAAAGGGAAGGCTCAGGCGGGGTCTCGACATCCTCCCTAAAGAATTGAGTCACCTCTAAGGTTAAGGCGGCCTCGCGAATGGCCAGAGCGGCCGCCGCTTCCTCGGCCTCGTACTCGGCCTCGTAAGCTTGGGCGAGATCGACCATGGATCCCGAAGAACCCCAGTCTTTCGCGCTTATGGGAACTTCTGGGGCTGGATCTAATGGAGCTTCTGACCCTGGGTTTAAAGTCTCGGCTATGGCGGTGGGAACCAGGTCGTTAACTATATTAATAGCGTGAGTCTCGGCGAAGGCCGGGCGTTGGACGTCGACCGAGTCTGGGGCGGCTGCCTGGCCTTGGGCGAGGGGACTATCAGCGACAACTATATTAATAGCGTAAGTCTCGGCGAAGGCCTGGTCTTTGACGTCGACCGAGTCTGTGGCGACTGTCTGGTCTTGGGCGCGGGAACTATCTGCGGCAACTATATTAATAGCGCGAGTCTCGGTGAAGGCCGGGTCTTGGGCGTCTCCCGAGTCTGGGGCGGCTTCTAGGTCTTGGGCGCGGGGACTCTCAGCGACAACCATATTAATAGCGTCAGTCTCGGCGAAGGCCTGGTCATTGGCGTCTCCCGAGTCTAGGGCGGCCACCGAGTCTGGGGCGGCTTCTAGGTCTTGGGCGCGGGAACTCTCAGCGACAACTATATTAATAGCGTCAGTCTCGGCGAAGGCCTGGTCTGGGGCTAGAACGTCGTCAGAGTGGATTTCGGCTTGGGCAAAGGTTTCGCCTTTGAGGCTCTCGGTCTGGGTAATTAGAGAGTCGTCCGCCTGGGCCTCGCCTTGGGGGGTAATTTCGTCGCTAAGGGGCTTGGCTAGGATCTCAGTTTTGGTTAGAGAGTCGTCAGCCTTTAGCGCGGCCATGGTTAAGGCATAAGTCGTGGTCGAAGACGCGGCGGTTTCCTCGGCTCTAAAGTCGCCTAAGGCTTCAAGGTCTAGGGGTGTTTCTAGGCCGAGATCCTCTTTATTAGAGTCGCTCGCCATAGTCTCGGCCAAATCGTTTCGGCTCTCCATTAAAGCTTGGTCTATTTCCAAGATGGTGGTCAGAGCCACGCTCAAGGGCTCTTTAGGGGGGAATGAGTTAGAGTCTGGCTCTTCTTCGCTAAAATCTTGAGCCTCGTCCTCGGTCGCCTTGGGGTTAAAGTCTAAAGTCAAGTCGACCGTCTTAGGGGTTAAGCTAAAAGTGGCGGTGGCGAGCGTCACTCGATCGGCTTGGTCGGCGAGTTCTAAATCAGTCGCTT
>JAIROO010000054.1 GCA_031257535.1 Deltaproteobacteria bacterium | reverse complement strand
AACACAATATATTGTGTCCGGCTAGCGCCGTGGTCGGTCCGAGTTGGCACTCGGGTCGACACCCTTAAACACTAAAGATGGGACAATCTCAGGAGAATTTAAGCCCGAGCGAGGCTTTAGAGGTCTTAGATAGCCCGGCGGCGGCTTTGGCCGACCTTTTTGTGGCGGCCGGGACTTTAAGGCGCCGGCATCGGGGCCAAAAAGTTTTCCTCCAGGCCATTACTAGCTTAAAAAATGGCGACTGCGCCGAAGACTGCGCTTACTGCGCCCAATCCAATTTCTCAAGCCATGAGACCCCCACTTATCGTCTTTTGCCCGCCGACGAGCTTTTGGAAAAAGGCCAGCGCTTAGCCGAGGCTAAAGTCGACCGCCACTGCTTAGGCTTTAGCGGCTTACGTTTTTCCGACGCGGAAATAGGCGTAATTTGCGCCCGGATCGCTGAGCTAAAGGCCCAGACCGATACGCCCATTTGTTGCTCCATCGGGCTTTTAACATCCAGCCAAGCTAAGGCTTTAAAAGCGGCCGGCGTGGATCGCGTTAACCACAATCTCAACACAAGCGAAAGATACTATCCTCAAATTTGCTCGACTCATACTTACGCCGAGCGGATTAAAAACTTATGGTCTTTTAAGGCCGCGGGTTTAGAGCTTTGCTGCGGGGGGATTGTGGGCTTGGGCGAGGAAAAAACCGACGTCGTGGCCATGCTCATGGCCATTAAAGAATTAAAGCCGGCTTCGGTCCCGATTAATTTTTACGTGCCCATCCCGGGGACGGCTTTGGCGACCCGGGCTAAGGCTCCTATAACCTCGGAGTATCGCCTTAAGGTTTTGGCTTTAGCCAGGTTTCTTTTGCCAAATGTGGAGATTCGCTGCGCGGCGGGTCGGGAAAAGTATTTGGCCGACTTTACCCCTTACGTTTTAGCCGCGGCCGACTCGATTTTCGTGGAAGGCTACTTAACCGTCGGCGGCCAAGGCTTAGCCTCAACCATCGCCGCCATTGAGGCGGCGGGCTATGAGGCGGCTTGGGGTTAATTGGCCTCTTTAGCCTTTTTGGTTATTTGGCCATGAGCCCAAAGAGCCCTCTGGTTTTTTGGCCATAAAAACGTCAAAGAGCCATTGGTTTTAACTATTAAGATGAGGTTTTTTTCGGCGAGCCTTCTTAAATAAGATATAATTTTATTTTTTTAATCCTTATTAATATTATTATATGACGATAAAACATATTTTTGTTAATGGTAAATGTTTTTCTTAAACCTAAACATTACGATTTAGAAGCTACCGAAAAAGAAGTAGCTATCAATCGGGCCCGGAAACCTTTATAGTAGTGAAAACCTTTAGCCGCCTTAAGGCCCAAAAACTGGTTTTTAGCCGCCCCTGATTCTTGGCTTTCTTTGGCCGTCTCGGTTATTGGCTTCCTTTATTTTGGGGCGGCGGATTTTTAGGGCCTTTTGGGAGCGGCGGCCTAGCTTATAAGGGCTTTTTTAGTCCCTGGCTAAATCCTACTTTAGGGCGACTTTAGCTATTTTTTTTAGGGCTTTTGGAGCCATATACGCCCAAAAAAAGTCCCTTGTTCTTTAGACCATTTAAACTTCGTCAAAAAGGAGACCCTTTGAGTAATTCTTCGACTAACGAGTCGCTAAACGATCTCCAGCGATTTTGGAACCGCAAAGCCAAGACTTTTCCCCGTTACGATCCCAGCGAGGCCAGTTACGAGGCCGGCGTTTTAGCCTTGGCAAAAGCTAAGGGCGCGGTTTGGCGGGATTTAGTGGTTTTAGACGTGGGCTGCGGCACGGGTATTTACGCCTTACGCTTGGCCCAAGAAGCCAAAAGCGTCGTGGGCGTGGACCTTTCCCCGGGCATGCTGGCCGTCTTAAAGGAAGACGCCCTTAGTTTGGGCTTAAACAACTTGACCATAATTGAGTCCGACTGGCTCGGCGCTCCCCTAGAGGGTCCCTTTGACTTGGTTTTTTGCTCCATGTGCCCGGCTTTAAGCCAAGAAGGCGGCTTAGACAAAGTCTTGGCTCAAAAAAAAGCCCAAGTCGTCTACTTAGGTTGGAATGGCCTATATCGCTCAATGGTCTTAGAGGAATGTTACGCCCAATACCAGATTCCGCCCAAAGCTCTGGACGCCGCCCCCAAGACCCGGGCTTTTTTGACTGAGCGGGGGATCGCTTTTGAGGCTTATCCCGTGGAAGGAACTTGGCGGGTTAGGTATTCTTTGGAGCTTTTATTGGATAGCGTGCTCCAAAACTTAAGTAGTTGTGGGGTCGAGCCGGATCCAGAAGAAATTAAAGTTAAGCTCGCCCGCTTTCGAGAGGCCGACGGCCAGTATTTAGAGGAAGCGGACTACAAGATTCAACTCCTTTTGTGGCGCAACCCTTAAAAAATTAGGCCCAGAGGCTAAAGGGCCTTTTTAGGTTTTTTTGGGTTTGCTTTGTCTTAAGCTTTAGGGTTATAATCAGAATGAGCGAATTTAGTTAGCCTATTAACTAAATTCGGCCTTTGTTTTTAGTCGTAAATAGGACATGTTTTGTTGTAAGTTTTAGGTTTTAAATCTTAAATTATAACTTAATCATTGTCTTATAATTTTATAAAAGAAATTTATATCCTCAATCCCGCTTTGGATCCTGTAAATTGGCTATGTTCTCATCCCCGCTCGTCTTTTAATCCCTTAAAAATTAGGCCTAAAGTTTTGGCTTTTTGTTTTTTTTGGCCGCCAGTTTTATAAGGTTCGTGGGGCTAGCCTTTTTGGATTTTAAGCTAATTTATGGTAATTTGTTTTTATCTTGACGCGGAGAATCTTTTCGTTTAAATTTTTTCCGTTAAAAAAGCTAATAAGGTCTTTATGGCCGGGGGATTTTAGGCCATTATTTTTTTAGCCCCTTTTTTAGGGACCTTTGGGAGTCCTAAAAAGCCTCAAATATAGTTTAAAGTCCACGAAGGAGCCAGTGAATGTCGATATATAGGGTGCTTAAAGCCGATCAGAGCGTGGCGGTGGAGTGGCCCGACGGCCAGCCGCCAAACGCGGGCGAACTTTTTCGCCTCGCCGGCTGCCCCTTAAACGGTCCGACCAGACCGCTCGCCGCCCGGCAAAACGGAGTCCTTTTAGATCTGGCGAGTCCCGTAACAGACGCGGAGATCAGCCCAGTTACGGCCCAAGACCCCGAAGGCCTCGACCTTTTGCGGCATAGCGTGGCTCACGTCATGGCCGAGGCCGTCACGCGAATTTTCCCCGCGGTTAAAGTCGCCATTGGGCCGGCCATTGAGGACGGTTTTTATTACGACTTCGATAACCCAGAGCCCTTTACCCCGAGCGATCTGGACAAGATCGCCGAGCTTATGAAGTCCATCTGCCAAGAAGCCCAGCCTTTTACCCGCTGGGAGTCGAGCGTGGCTGAGGCTATTTCGTATTTTAAGGACAAGGGCGAGGTTTATAAGGTCGAGCTCATCGAGGATTTGGCCGCGGCCGGCGAGACCACGGTCAGCTTTTACCAGTGCGGGAGTTTCGTGGATCTTTGTCGCGGCCCGCACATTCCCGACTCCTCCTTTGGCGGGTCTTTTCGCCTCTTGTCCGTGGCTGGGGCTTACTGGCGGGGCGACTCAAACCGGCCTATGCTCCAACGGATTTATGGGACCGCCTTTTTTACCCGGAAAGAGTTAGTCGCCCACCTCGCGCTCTTGGAAGAAGCTAAAAAGCGCGATCACCGTCGCTTAGGCAAAGAGCTTGAGCTTTTTTCCCTCCACGAGGAGATTGGCGGGGGGTTGGTCGTCTGGCATCCCAAAGGGGCTTTGTTACGCTCTATTTTAGAAAATTTTGAGCGCGACGAGCATCTAAAGCGGGGCTATCAGGTCGTCATGGGGCCCCAGATCCTCAAAGCCGAGCTCTGGCGTAAAAGCGGGCACTTGGACTATTACCGGGAGAACATGTATTTCACCGAGGTCGAGGAGCAGCCCTACGCCATTAAACCCATGAACTGCTTGACTCACATGTTTATCTACCGGAGCCGGGTTCGCTCTTTTCGGGATTTGCCTTTACGTTTTTTTGAGCTGGGCACGGTCCAGCGCCAGGAAAAAAGCGGGGTGCTCCACGGTCTGACCCGAGTTCGCCAGTTTACCCAGGACGACGCCCATATCTTCTGCGCCCCGAATCAGGTCCAAGACGAGATCCAAAACGTTTTGGAGTTGGTTAAGGACATGATGGAGTGCTTTGGCTTTAATTTTGAGATGGAGTTGTCCACGCGCCCGGAAAAAAGCATTGGCACGGACGCCGACTGGGACCTGGCCACCGGGGCTTTGACCGCGGCTCTTAAGGCCACGGGTCGGGTTTACGAGATTAACGCCGGCGACGGAGCCTTTTATGGCCCGAAAATCGACGTGAAGCTGAAAGACGCCTTAGGCCGCCGCTGGCAGTGCGCGACCATTCAGTGCGACTTTACCCTGCCAGAGCGCTTTGACCTAAATTACGTCGACAGCGACAATCAAAGAAAAAGGCCGGTCATGCTGCACCGGACGGTTTTCGGCAGTTTAGAGCGTTTTATTGGCGTTTTAATTGAGCATTTCGCCGGGGCCTTCCCCTTGTGGTTGGCGCCGGTCCAGGCCATTATCGTGACCGTCACTTCCCGAGCCGACGAGTTGGCCGCGTCTTTTAGCCAAAGCTTAAGGCGGGGCGGCTTAAGGGTGGAATTAGACTTGAGAAACGAAAAGTTAGGCTTTAAAATACGGGAAGCTCAATTAGCGAAAATCCCATATATTCTGGTAATAGGGGACAAGGAAGTTCAAGACGGGGTCGTTTCCGTTCGGCGGCGAGGTCAAGAACTGGGGGCGATGGGTTTGGAGGAATTGGTGGCGGCTATGGAACCGGAAACTCGTCTCCCGACCTTTGATCGTTTTTAAGTTTTAAGTTATCGCGTAAACAAGAGAGGTGCGCACATTAACGGCAAGAGAAAAGAAGCGGACAACAAGCGGGTTAACGTTAACAACATGATTAGGGCTCCTCGGGTGCGGGTTATCGCCGACGATGGGAGGCAGCTGGGCATTTTAACGTTAAAAGAGGCTCTGGAAGCGGCCGCGGAGGCTGGCTTAGATTTAGTGGAAGTGGCCACGGAAGCGGATCCGCCTGTTTGCCGGATCATGGATTTTGGTCGTTACAAGTACCAGCAGAGCAAGAAAAGCTCGGAGTCCAAGAAAAAAGCCACGGTCATCGAGATCAAGGAAGTAAAGTTCCGTCCCAAGACCGACGAGCACGACTACCAGTTTAAACTCCGCAATATCCAGAAGTTTCTGGCCGAAAAAAACAAGATCAAGGTCTCTTTGATGTTCCGGGGCCGGGAAATCGCGCACGCGAATATTGGGCGGGAGCTTTTGGAGAGGGTTATCCGCGACGTGGCGGAGACCGGTCTGCCTGAGCAGCAGCCTAAGCTTGAGGGCCGGTCCATGATTATGATTTTGTCCCCCAAACAGTAGTCAAAAAAAACCCCGATCTCTAATAGGTCGGGGTTTTTTAATTAAGAGCTCCAAAAATCCCATATTAATGGTTTTTGGAGCTATTATCAATAAAATTTTGAGGCTTTTAGCCCTATTTTTTGGCCGGAGACGGCGAGTTTTCGACTTTGGCGGCCCCGTCTTTAGGGGCTCCGTCTTTGGGGGCCTTATCGCCGTCGGTTTTGGGGGGGCCGGATTTATTCGCGTAATCCGTGGCGTACCAACCACTGCCTTTTAAGGCGAAGCTATTTAGGCTCATCAGTTTGGTCAGCCGACCACCGCACTTTGGGCAAACCGTTAAAGGCGCGTCGGCGAACTTTTGGAGGGCCTCAGTCACCTGGCCGCAGCCGTGGCACTCATACTCGTAGAGAGGCATTTTTCCACTCCCTGGCTCTATGATTAATTAAATAATGGTTAAAAGCCCGAAAAAACCCTGATAAAATGGGCTTTTTTTTGGAAATCCAAAAAGGACGGGTCTGTAGCCAAAAGTAAATTTAGGCGCTTAGGGGCCTTTTGTCAAGGCCTAAAGTTAAAGTTTAGCCAAAAAAATCCCCAAAAATTTTATGATTTATTTTAAGGACTCGCCCTTAAAACCCCAAGAGCCCGCCCCTAAGCGGATTTTACTCATTAAACTCAGCTCCTTAGGGGACGTTCTCCACGCTCTGCCGACTTTAGCGGCCTTAAGAACTTTGTGGCCTTTAGCCCAGATCCACTGGGCCGTGGAGGAGAGTTTGGCCCCGCTTTTGCCAGGGCCCCCGGTTTTAGACGAGATCGTTATTTTTCCCCGGGCGGATCTAAGCTTAAGCCGGCCTTTAAAGGCTTATCGAGCTTTAAGGGATTTAGGCCAACGCTTAAAAGCCAACGCTTACGATCTCTCTATTGATTTGCAGGCTCTAGCTAAAAGCTCCTTGGTGGCCTTTTTGGCTAAGGCTAAAAGGCGTCTCGCTTACTGGGAGACCCGCGAGGGCAGCTTTTTAGTCTCCACTGGGGTCAAAGGCCCGATGGCTTTAGGTCACGTGGTGGAGCGCTATCTGGACGTGGCCCGCTACTTGGGGCCAGTCCCTAAGGAGCTTAGTTGGCCGCTCCCGGATTTTACGGCTGAGCGGGACAAGCTAAAAAAGACCTTGAATGACTTAGGTCGGTCAGAACCTTACGTGGTTTTTTTTCCGGGAGCCAGCTGGGCCACTAAACAGTGGGCCCCAGCCAATTACGCGGCTTTAGGCGAGGCTTTGGCCAGAAAAGGTTACAGCTTGATTCTAGGGGGGGCCAGTAGCGAGCGCCCTATCGCTGAGAAAATAATCAGTCTAGCTCCGGCTCTCCCTGTCGCGAATCTGATGGGGGCCACTGATTTACGGGGTTTATTGGCTTTGGCGAGCCTAGGTCAGGCGGTCGTGGGCTCGGACTCGGGGCCCCTCCACGCGGCCGTGGCCGTGGGACGGCCGACGGTGACTTTATATGGGCCCAATAGTCCGGCCCGGACCGGGGCTTACGGCCCTTTGGCGCGGAACCTAGCCTCCCCCGCCCCTTGCGCCCCGTGCTTTAAAAAGGTTTGTCCGCGGGAGTTTATTTGTCTTAGCCAAATCCCGGTGGATCAGGTTTTGGCGGCCACTTTAAAGGCTTTGGCGATGGGGGGCGGCTGATTTAGGCTAAAAAAACGGCTAAATAATGATGAATAGGTCTAAATAGCATCCTCGTAAAAAATTTTATAATTTTTGACGCGAATTAAGAATTAATCTGTTGGGTCGATTAACTTATTCTAAATATTATTAACTAAATAATTGTATATTTATTATTGATTTATAATATTAAATCTGTTTATATGTATTGTACAAACTGTCAAACAGATTTTTTTATATATGTTTCAGAATATTTAGATCAATAGTATTAAAACGCTATAAGAATGCCGTTCATCTCAAGACATCTACCATCAATCAATCCATCCATCATTCTATCGATCGATCAATTAATTAATTGACGTTAAAGTTATGTATATCGGCGTTGATTAATATTTGAACATTAGTTAACATCGTTATTACTATTGCTTTTTTATCAATTTGATTATTTAATCTGAAGTTCTAGAATGAAAACCAAAAAAACATCATAAAATCAGCTAGTTACAAAAAAAACTGATTTCCTGACTGTCTAGAGTTTGATTTTCCGTATTAGCTCATAGGCCTTTGTTTGAAACGGAGTTAATCTGGGACCACCGCGAAAAGA
>JAIROO010000011.1 GCA_031257535.1 Deltaproteobacteria bacterium | reverse complement strand
GAGAGGCCGTGTCCAGAAGGGCTCGTCGGTCCACCGCCGAAAGGCCGTGGGCTAAGTTGTCCGGGACTTTAACGAAATAATCGCGAATGTCGGCGGCAAAAGCTTTTGGGGTTAACGCGAAAAAGATTAGAGTCACTAAGCTTAGCGTCCCTAAAAATTTAAGGCCGTTAAAAAAGTCCCAAGGCCTTAAACGGTTCGCGGACATGTCAGCCAACCTTCGTTTAAGCCTTTTTCGAGGATCTTTTCCGCGAGCCAAAAATCAAACTCGTCGTCAATGTCCACGTTTTCTTCCCGCGTGGTCACTAAAGTTCCGGCTCTCGCCCCAAAAAGGCTTTGGTTTTTAATGGTTTGGGCCTGGGAGACGATGACCGAGCCATCGTTAACGAAAGCGGTTAAAACGTCCTGCCGACGATGCTCCACCCCGTGCGGCGGATACTGGATCTGTAAAAAACCCGTGGCTAGGGAGTCATATTCGCCAGACAAAAACTGGTCAAGAACTCGATCGATTAGGCCTAGGCGGCGGACTGGGCTAGTGGGTTGGAGAAGAACTACGTTCTGGCCGCCTAAGGAGTCTAAGGCCTGGGCCAAAACTAAGCGGCTGATGGTCTCGTCCCTGGCCAATTCGGGGGGCCTGACCAAAACTTCGGCTCCGTAAGCCTTGGCCACGGCGGCGATTTCTTCGTCTTCAGTGGAGACGACAAACCTCTTTAAAAGACTAGACTCTTTGGCCGCTTTAATGGTCCAAGCCACTAAAGGGTGACCCGCGATGGGCTTAATGTTTTTCCGAGGCACGCCTTTGGAGCCGCCCCGGGCCGGAATAACCCCTAAGAACATTGTTAAAACCGAGGGCGGGGTTTGGCTAAAACTAAAAGCCGACTGCCCCAGAGGTTTTTGTGGATAAAGTCTGGGGTTAGACCAGGATAAAAGACCGGAGCTTCGCCTAAATAAGGATCCTCAAAGCCTAAATGGTTGTTAATGGCCCCTAACTCAGTGATAACGGTCTCCATTTCGACGATCTCAAACCCCATAACCTCCAAAAATTTAGCTAAGGAAGCCGGGTTAAAGTGGTTTAGATGGGAATGCCCGCCAAAGGTGTCGCTGCGCTCGTGCAGGAGGCGGGTCACTAATGAACTCGAGTTAGGCACTAAAATAAGGAGCAACCCATCGTCTGGGAGGATGCGGCGAACCTCGTAGAGGATGTTTTTCGGCTCGGTTAAGTGCTCCAAAACTTCCCACATCGTAATTAGGGTAAAAGCTCCGGGAGCGATGTCGGCTAACTCCATGGGCCGGACGATGACTTTAATCCCCGCCCGCTCTAGACTGGCCGCCGACTCCAAATTGAGCTCCATGGCCACCGCCCGCCATTCCCGTTCTTGGGCTAGGAGCACAAAATCGCCGTTGCCGGAGCCGATATCCAAAAGGTCGCGGGCCCCGTTTAAATAGGTCGAGGCCAAATCTAGGCCATAACCAAATTTTAAAATATCCATGTCCAATTGCGGTTTGGACTTTAAAACGGTCCGCCAAGCGAACTCTTCGCGCCAAAACTGGATAAGGATGTCTTCCCGTAAGATGAGACTAACGTAGATTAAATCGCAATCAGGGCAGCGGACGTGGCGAAATCCGTCTTTAACGAAAAGAGCTGGCCCTGGCGGCGACCCACAAATAGGGCAGTTCCGAGCCCGGGTCATGTCCAGCTGAATAAGACCCGTGGCGGGATCGATAAATTTAGCGAAAGGCTGACGCGCCATCCGGTCTCGGCCGGTGTCGCGGGTAAAACGAGCGGTACCCACCACCAAGGAGGCGTCAAAGGCGTTTTTTCGGTCCAGGCGGAGCTGGGCGTCATGGCGCCATTCAGTTTGCGTGTCCTTCATCTTTAAAAAAATACCTCGACCCAGGCCAAAAGCCTTTAAAGACCTGGAAAATAGCCGGATATTTTCGGCGGGCGTAACGTTTATGACTAAAAGGCTAATTCATTTTAAAAGTCGCGATAAGGTGGTCGCGATCTACGTTATATACAAAACATTTTTTAAACAAAATTAACTAAGGCATATATTAGACGCTAATATAAAAAACATAAATCTATTTTATCTTACTTTAAAACAACGCGCGTAAAAAGGTCTGACGAGGTATTTCACGCTAGCTTTCAGGTTTTTGGCCTAAAGAGTTTTTTTAGCATTTCATCCTCGGTTACCTGTCCAAAGGCCTTAGGCCAAAACTATTATCTATCTAATCAAAAGACTATACCAAATTTTGGGTAAAATGGGGATAATTTTTTTTTGAGAAGTGGCTTGTGGTTTTTTCGGAAATCGGCGACAAAGACTGAAAAAAGTAATTTTTGGCGACGTTTCGCTGGTCTTAAAAAATAAAAGGCTCAAGCGGCATTTTAGCGGCGTTAGGGTTTGAGGCCTCTTTAACCGCCAAGGGCTTTATGTCCTTTACCACGGCCAAGAGTTTCTCATAGGCCGCCAAGACGATAGACGACGACTGGTAACATTCCACTACCAGTAGTGGCCAAGGCGGCGGAATTCGGGTTAAAAGCCATTTTAAGAGCCGCCACTCGGTCGGGCCAGGCGGTAAATGGGTGTCCACGGCTAAGGCGTTTTTTTGCTTAGGAATATAAGGCCGAGACACGTGGATCTCCGCGACCCGGCTTAAAGGCAATTGGCCTAAATAATCCAGGATGGGCGTTTTGAGGTTGAAGGCGCTAACCCTCGCGTGGGCGAGATCTAAAACGAGATATAGCCCAAACTTTTTTATAAGCCGCGTAATAAAGCGGGGGTCGGCGATCCGCTCGTAAAGGCCAGTGGGGTAATAATTATAATTTTCCGCGCCAATGGGGCCAGAATAATATTGGCGGACGAGGTTTAAAGCCGCGTCCATTTTTTTTTCTAGTTCGTTTGGCCTATATATTTTCGCTAAGGGTAAAATTCCTTGCCTAACGCTTGAGGCTGGACCTAAATCAGCACTAAATAGACGAACTTTTAATAATTTTTTGCCAAAAATCGGCAAATTGGAGAAAAAATCTTCTTCGACAAAACCATAGTTCCAATGAAAAACCCTATTTTTGTCCTGAGGGAGCCAAGCTGGCTCAGGGTAAGATTTGATTTCTAAGACATCGGCTAAGTTCGCCAATTTTTGGTTGGTTAGGGAGGGCTTGGCCATTAGTTCGCCGATGGGAAGCCCTAAGAGGACTTTTGGCGGCGATAAAGGGGCTATCGGCCAAACCTTAGCCATCGTTTTTTACCCGCGTTAAAGCGCAATCGGCTCGAGCCACGGGCTCGCCTTTCGCTAAATCTCGGACCAGAACTAGCTCCGCCCAAGGCTCAACCGGACCTAAAAGCGGCGTTGGCCAAAGCGGCGTTCTTTGAAAAATGACGTCATTTTGGCTCAGCTTTTGGCCTTTAACCAAATTCTTAGCCGCGATGGCCCAACGTCGGATAAGACGAGGGTTTTCCCCAGGTTGGGGTTTTTTAGTCGCCTGACCCCATAATATTGGGCGCTTTTTTTTTAGCGTTAGTCGCGTTTTTTTGGCTATTATCGGGTCCACGGGTTTAGAGGTTCTTCGGCGCAACGAAGCGAACTCATCTGGAGAGGCGCTCATAAAGTTGTCCCCGCCTGGCCAACTTTTGTCTAGGGTAAAATGTTTTTCGATCATAACCGCCCCACTAAAACTCGCGGCTATGGACGGAATTATGTCTAGACAGTGGTCGGAAAATCCCGCCGTCCGCCCTAGGTCTAACCATTTAGCCAAAACGGCTAAATTTGAGGTTGCTTGGGGCGCCGGGTAAAGAGAAGCGCATTGGAGAACTATGGGTGGGGTGGGCAAAAGGACGAGAGTGGCGGCGACTTCCTTTTCAAAACTAGCTCCAGTGGAAATAACCAAAGGCAGAGGAATCTGACCAGCCGCCTTAATTAACTGGTGATAGTTAAGATCCCCTGAGGATATTTTTAGGTAATCGGCTTTGGCTTTTAAGGCCAAATCCAAACCTTCAGGCCCAAAAACGGTCAGACCGGCCAATAAGCCTAAGTCGTGGGCCAAGGCCACGAGATCGGTTAAGGCGGCGAAGGACAGTTCTTCTCTAGCCAAATCTTTTCGATAAGGACACATAGGGTGAAGAAAGAACTTAGTCCGGTAAGCTTGAAATTTTACCGCCCCAGCCCCGACGTTTTTGGCCGCCTGGACCAAAAGGCGAGCTTTTTTTTGATCGCCGTTGTGGTTGCCGCCTATCTCGGCCACTAGCGAAAGTGGGGACATGGACGAGGGCCAGAACATAAAGTTTCCGGGCTAATTATCCTGGGCGTAAGATCTCTTTTTAGCCCAGATTCGACCCACCGGCTGGTAAGAGGAGCCGTTGTCGGAGGATTGGCTAATAGCCACTTGAAAAGAGTCAGACTGAATATTCTCAAAAACCCAGGCCATGATGGGTCCATTTTCGATCTGATAGGACTCAAAAATCTGGTTTTGGTTTCCTTCAGTCGAGCCAAAATAAAACATCTGACCAGATTGGATATGAAAACCCTCCCAAGTCTTTTTAGTTTGGTTAAAGTGACGAATAGTGGTCATGGAGATAGGGGTTTGGCCAGGCGGCGGTTTGAGCCAGCGGTTCGGTACGGTCAGAACGTCCTGGATGGCCTCGCCATTATTAATCCAGGTAAAAGTCCACTCGCCAGCGGTTATTTTCTCCTCGCTTTCTAAGCCATCTTGGCCTTGAATATAGGCCACCTCCCACTCCCCGCTAAACCCTATAAACAAATTATTCTCAGGTCTTAAAGATTTAGAGGGACCCTCGGACATCAAAGACCCAGCGAAGAAGGACTGAGTGTCGTGACGTTTGAGCTTTTCCTCAGGCGATCGCGCGGCCATAAGCGGCGATTCTGGTCCAGTGGCGCTCTCGCCAATCCGCCGCGTGGGTTTGTTGGACTGCCAAGAGGCGTAACCGGCTCGAACGTTTTTTTCGAAATCCTCCTGACTAAAATCGTCCCAGCGGTTTTTGGGCTCAGCGCAATCGGCTAAACCAAACTTGGCTAAACCACCTTTTAAGGCGTCCCCTAAATTCCCATAACCTAAACCGTAGATCGTGGGAGGAGCGACTAAAAGGACCAAGACAATTACGGCTCGGCCCCAGCGACGATGCCAGAAACTGGTTTTATCCTCCAGGTCGGCTGGCCTTAAGCCAGTGCGTAGATTGGCCTGGCAAGCGGGGCAAGTGACGGCGGGCAATTGAACCATTTCGCCGCAGGCGGGGCAGTGGAGGACGGCCAAAGGAGCGGAATTAGCGGAAGAACTCAAGGTTCACCTGGCTTTTCCCAAAAAAAAGACGACCATAGCGTCTTTAAGGGGATATTATTTATTTTTAACGGCTAACCAAAAAGTCTTAAGGCGATGAACAAAAAGTACTAGATATGGAAACTTTATTGTTTAAACTTAATACCTATTGTAGTTAAAAAATTATTACGCTTACTTTGAATATAAGCAATTTTTTTTTATTATGCCATTTTAAAACTGCCGCCGCAACTTTTTTTAGTCTAAAGAAGGTATTTATTTTTTTGAGATTAAAGGTGTATAGATAAACCATATTACATAGTTATTTACTATATTAATATATTTTTATTAGATTGTATAAGTTAATAAATGTATTAATTTTTACATATAATTATATTATACGATATAAAAATGAGACGTCAGAAATAAATATAGTTTAAAACAATATAGTTAAAATGAAAAACCCCCGAGAGTCAGACCCCCGGGGGTTTTTAAAGGTTAGGCGGTAATAAATTACCCGATAAGGCTTAGAGCTAGCTGGGAGAGGCTGTTGGCCTGAGCCAGCATGGAAGTGGCGGCCTGGGAGAGGACGTTGTTTCGGGTAAACTCAGTCATCTCCGTGGCCACGTCAACGTCGGAGATCCGGCTTTCCGAGGCCTGGAGGTTCTCGGCCTGGACGGTTAAGTTGGTCATGGTGTTTTCCAGACGATTCTGGAG
>JAIROO010000007.1 GCA_031257535.1 Deltaproteobacteria bacterium | reverse complement strand
GAAGAGCTTTATAAGGACATGGAAAAGGCCGCTCAGAAAGCCCTAGATCAGATCGAGGACAAAAAATACGACCGAAAATTCCAAGGCCAGGGCCAGAAAATCTTCAAAGTCGCTTTAGTCATCGGCCACTATTCGGAGGTCGTGACGGTTATCCAGGAAGCGAAAAATTGGCGCCTTGTCCCGGACCTGGTGGACGGCTTGTTTAGGGTGGAAAAATCGTAAGAATTCCGGTCTAAAACAATTGGCGAGGACAACACGTTTTCGAAAACTAAAAGGCCAGAAAATTAATATTAATATTAATAGCGTCAAATACTCATACGCCACAAAACAACTAAATCTCGTAACGCTAATACTGGTTGTTTAAGATTATCATAGTCGACTCCACGGTCAACGTCGTCCGCAATCCGCGCAAACTGGTTCCGGTAACGAACATAGTCGTCGAGTCGGTCAAGTTCGACGCCCAAAGGCTCCAGAACCCCTCAGATCTCTGGGGTCGAGTACCAGCGAGGGGAGCTTTTCGGCTTCGAGGCCCGGGAGCGCCTCCTTACAAAATTCGGGTGGGGACGCGCCTATCGCGGGGCCGAAAATGTCCGATTACAAATAGATCATGTCGGGCCCAAGGCCAAGGGCGGCTCGAACCGGATCTCCAATCTGGTCATTTCTCGCGAGAGGCGCGACCGCGAGAAGGGGGATCGAGACTTTTAGGATTTCTTGGCCGATAAGCCGGAGTTGGCCAAGAAGATCAAGGCCCAGCCTAAAGGCGTCCTTTTAGGACACCGCGGCGGTGAACTCCACCAGGTGGGCTATCTGGAACGAGCTTAAGACGTTTGGACTCCCCATGGCCATGGGGACCGGTGGACGAACAAAATTCAATCGGACTCGGCTCGGAATTCCAAAAGAGCCACGCCTTGGACGCCTTTCGCCTGGGGGAGGCGTCGAGCGTGACCGGTTTACGGCGTAACGTTTTGGTCATTAAGCGTATTGGGGCGGGGGGCGGCCATCAACGAACCCGAGTTAACGCTTACGGTTTTCCAAAGTGGCTATCTGATCCGTTCCAAGAGCGTCTTTAGGCTTTCAGCCTTGCGACCTGGTCAAGGCGGACGCGCCCAAAGGCAAGAACAAGGGCGTTTGGACGGGCCGGGTTGCCGTGAGGGCGAGCGGCTCGTTCGATATCAAGACGGAAGACGGGAAAAAGACCGTCAATCACAAGCGGCGCGTTCTATTGCGACTAAACGACGGTTACGAGTACAGCTTTTGGCCTAGTTATTCGGAACCCAATTCCTCCCTCGGCTGAAGCCGAAGGTTTCCTTGGATAATTTTATGAAAAGCCTAATTCTGGCTCTTATAATTATATTGTGCGGGTCTAGTTATCTTTGGGCCCAAAACCCCGCGGCTAACCCGCCCCAGGCCAAAAGGCCTAAGCTGGTTCTGACGGAAAAGGAATTCGACGCTAAACTCAATCCCCCAGGGACCTCGATCTCCCATACGTTCGTCGTCAAAAACGAGGGCGACGACAACTTACGCTTAGAAGTCGTCCCCGGCTGCGGTTGCATGGTCGCTAATTACGACAAAACCATAGCCCCTGGCGAGAGCGGCTCCATCGTCGTGACCGTGGATCTTTATGAGGCCTGGGCCGGTCGGAAGGTTAATAAAGCCGTGACCGTGGGCTCCAACGATCCAGACGCGCCCATGACCCGCCTCATAATCCGGGCCCAAGTTGAGCCCAAAAGCGCCGCCCCTAAAAGCGATAACCCTAAACTTAAATCTAGGCTATAGTTAATGCGCGTTCTTTTGACTAACGACGACGGTCTCCATTCGGAAGGTATTTTAACGGCTTACGCGGCTTTAAAAACCGCGGGACATACGCTCACCGTTTGCGCCCCTGACCGAGAAAGAAGCGCCAACTCCCAGTGTTTAACCTTACGCGAGCCTTTAACGGTTAGCCCCAAAATCCTCCCCGACGGAGCCACTGGTTACGCCGTCTCTGGAACTCCGGCTGATTGCGCTCGCCTAGGTTTGACCGCCTTAGCCAAAGAACCCGTAGAACTTGTGGTGAGCGGGATTAACAGCGACTTTAACTTAGGCTACGACGTTAACTACTCCGGCACGGTGGGGGCGGCTTTGGAAGCGGCCTCGACCGGAGTTATGGCCGTGGCCATTTCTTTGGAAAAAGCCCCGACCTATAACTGGCAATTCGCGGGCCTGGTTTTAATCGAGGTCGCGAATAAAATAAGGTCCTGGGCTATCCCAGCGGGGGTGGCCTTAAGCGTAAACGTGCCCCACGCCGCTCGGGATCAAAAAATTGTCTGGGCCAAACCGTACCATCAGGCTAGCCGCGATTATTTTCAACCGCTCCAAGAACCCGACGATCCGAGCCCTAACCCTAGTGGCTCGTTAAAGTACGTCCGCCTTAGAGGAACGCCTTTTGACTTAGAAGACGAGCCAGAGTACGACATCTCTTTAGTTAAGGCCGGTTGGGTGACCATTAGTCCCTTGGTGGGGGTAGGTCTCCATAACTCGACTTTTGGTCGTTTTAAGACCGACTAGGCCAAATCGTGCCCAAAAATCCCTTTGAAGTCTTTGGCATTACCCCAGAATTAGCTGGTGAATTAACTGAAAAGGAGCTATTTGGGGTCTTAAAGTCCCTTTATAGGGCTTTACTTAAAACTTTTCATCCAGACACCCACCAAACTCAAAAAACCGACCGAGACCAAAAGGCCGTGGAGCTAAACCTGGCCTTCGCGACTTTAAACTTCGATCGCGACCCAGCCACCTTTCGCCGCTTAAGAAAGGCCTATCTCAACCGTCGACCGCAGACCGCCTACCAAAACTCCTTGATCTTAAAAAACCAGTTGCTCGCGCGGTTAGAAAAAGAAAACAGCTTAGCCGACAATTTTTTAAGCTACCTAGCCCAAGGCGCGCTCCGACCTGGCCAGGCGGAAAACCCGCCCTCGCCCATTAAGCTGACCGATTTTGGCTTAAGCTTAGGCCTATTGGACGTGGCTATCAACAACAACGTTCAAAAAGCCTCCTGGACCCTAGGAGCCAACTACAAACAAATGGAAATTAGCCAAGAAGGTGGCCTTTTCGTCAAAGCCGTGGGCCGCCGGAAGTTTAGCCAGGCTAATTTTTTAAAGCTTTTAGGCTGCGTCCCCATCGACCGCTTGGACATCGCTCCCCTTTTAGAAAGAACCCCTGAGAGAAGTTTCCAGTATCCAGCCTTAGGAGTCGGCATCGATCCCCCGGGCCCCAGGTTATCGGTTTTAAACCTCATTAGCCAAGACAATTTCAAAAAACACGTTCTAAACTATTTAGAGCCTTTTTTGATGGAGAGAGCATACCTTTTTGCTATTAATAAGACTGAGTTCGCTACTAGTGGTCATATTAGCGTTGAAGGTCTTATAGTTAAACTTAATCGCTTGTAATAATTTTAATTTTCATTTTTTTAAAAAATAATATAAGTATGTAAAAATAATAACAAGCTATTACTAAGAAAAATAAAATCTAAAATTAACTTTTAACAAGTATAATAATTATTTTTAAAATAAAATTACTATTATTAGACTAATAATATCACTCTTAAAGTAACGCAACAACGCTTATTAGTGAAATAACTACGATTTTGTTCTGGCTTGCGAGGTTTCGCGAGTCAAAAAATTCAGCGAAGTTAGACAAAAATGGCGAGGATTAATAGCGATGAAAAACCCCCGAGGGACAGACCCCCGGGGGTTTTTAAAGGTAAGGCGGTAAAAAATTACCCAATAAGGCTTAGAGCTAGCTGGGAGAGGCTGTTGGCCTGAGCCAGCATAGAAGTGGCGGCCTGGGAGAGGACGTTGTTACGGGTAAACTCAGTCATCTCCGTGGCCACGTCAACGTCGGAGATCCGGCTTTCCGAGGCCTGGAGGTTCTCGGCCTGGACGGTTAAGTTGGTCATGGTGTTTTCCAGACGATTCTGGAG
>JAIROO010000283.1 GCA_031257535.1 Deltaproteobacteria bacterium | reverse complement strand
CTAGTCCTTTAGCCATAGCCCCAACGCTCCCCTCAATTTTCTTTAAGTCCCAAAACCGATCGTTGGCCAAAAACTGGCCGGCGGGCGGCGACTAGCCCATTTGAGCCAAAAGCCAGGCTCGGCTTTTTTGGAACTGGTCGTTTAGACCTAAAAATACCAATTTTTGCGTCTTTTATGGACTTATTCGCGGCCTTTGGCGATTTTTCCGCGTCTTTTTTTGATTATTCAACCGCCGCGAAAGCTATTTATTTCTCTGAGCAATTTTAATTTTTGAGCTTCGGCCGAAAGCCAAAGACTCGCAAAAAATCCGAAATTATTGTTTCTCGGAACTTTGCCATTCAAATCTTCCAAATGTATAATAGCATAATTACGGGCCGTAAGGCCAAGGCCAAAACCCTCTAATTCAGAAAGTAATTCTTAACATGTGCGGAATTATTGGTATAATTAGCCAAAAAGATAATGTTGTACCCCAAATTATGGCCGGTTTGAGGCTTTTGGAATATCGGGGGTACGACTCGGCCGGGTTAGCCACCCTGGACCGAGACGGGCGGATCCAAAGGGCCCGAGCGGCCGGCAAGATCGCCGCTTTGGCCGAGCGCTTGACCCAAGAGCCCTTAAGCGGGACAACCGGGGTTGGCCACACGCGCTGGGCCACCCACGGCGCGGCCACCGAGGTCAACGCCCATCCTTTGGCTACGGCCAAAGTCGCGGTGGTTCATAACGGCATTATCGAGAACTTCCAGGAACTCAAGACCGAGCTTATGGCCCTGGGCCACCAGTTCGAGAGCCAGACCGACACCGAGGTCATCGTCCGCCTCATGAGCCAGAAGCTCGACGAGGGCCTAGAGCCGGAAGAGGCCACCCAGGCCGTCTTAAGCCGTTTGGAAGGAGCTTTCGCCTTGGTCTTTCTCTTGGCGGGACGGCCCAACCTCCTGGTGGGGGCCAGAAGGGGCTCGCCTTTGGCCGTGGGTTATGGCGACGGGGCCATGTGCTTAGGTTCCGACGCTTTGGCCGTGGGGCCTTTAAGCGACCGGATCGCTTACTTAGACGACGACGACTGGGTGGTTTTGACCGAGTCGGCGGCCGTGGTCCGCGACCGAAAAGGCCAAATCGTCCAGCGGCCCATCGCCGCCTTAGACCCCTTAGTCAGCGTCTCTTTGGGCAAAAGCGGCTATCGCCATTATATGCAAAAGGAGATTCGCGAGCAGCCCCAGGTGGTCGGGGATACTTTAGGGGCCCTTTTGGATCCGGATTTGGGGCGCTTTACCTTGGATCTGCCCTTCCCCCTCCACGAAACCCCGAGGATTGGCTTAGTCGGCTGCGGTACCTCCTATTACGCCGCCCAAGTCGGTCGCCACTGGCTGGAGACCTTAGCCAAGATCCCTTGCGAAATTGAGGTGGCCTCGGAGTTTCGTTACCGCCAACCCGTGCTGACTCCCGGCGGATCCTTTATTTTTATTTCCCAGTCCGGGGAGACGGCCGACACCTTGGCCGCTTTGCGTTACTGTCGCGCGGCTGGGCAAAACGTGGTCGGCTTAGTCAACGTCCCCGGCAGCTCCATCGTCCGGGAAGCCCAAGGACGCTTACTTACCAAAGCCGGGCCCGAATTTGGGGTGGCCTCCACCAAAACCTTTACCGCCCAGCTGATCCTCTTAACCTCCCTAGCCGTAACCTTAGGGGCCAGGCGAGGACTAATAGCCCCCGCGGACGAAAGTCGCCTAACGCGCCTGTTGTTGGAAGCTCCGGCCCTCATGGCCGAGGCCTTAAGCCTAGACGAGGAGTTTAAAGTCGTCGCCAAGAATCTTTTGGCCCAGGCCCGGGACGTTTTGTACCTCGGTCGCGGAACCAGTTACGCCCTGGCCTTAGAGGGAGCTTTAAAGCTAAAAGAGCTGTCCTATATCCACGCCGAGGGCTACGCGGCCGGCGAGCTGAAGCACGGGCCCATCGCCTTGGTCGACGAAAGCGTGCCGGTCATCTTCTTGGCTCCGAGCGACGAATATTTTCCCAAAACCGTCTCTAACCTCGAAGAGGTCCGAGCCCGCGGCGGGCAGGTTATCTTTGTCGGCGACGCCGAGGGAGCCGCCCGAATTAAGGGCCAGCTGGCCGGGCGGCTGATCCTGCCCGCGGCCGACCCTTTAATCGCCCCTCTAATTTACGCCGTGGCCGTCCAGCTTTTGGCTTATCACGCGGCCGTCTTTAAGGGGACCGACGTGGACCAGCCGCGGAACCTGGCCAAGTCGGTCACGGTGGAATAAACCTAAAATAAGGTCGACCTTTAGCGGCCCTTTAAGGCGAGCCTTATGTAGCCAAAAAGCCGGGAAAAAGCCTCGCGGGCGAGCCAAAAAAGCTCTCCTTAAAATCAAAGGGGAGTTCGGCTGGGTCGCGCGCCCAATAGGCGCCCGACTTTTTGCCTCAAGAGCTTTAAGCGGCCAAAGAGGTCGGTTTTTTTGGGGGCGGGCGGGCAGACTTTTGACCCCCAACCTGAGTTCCCGAAAATTACTGCCATACAAAAAAAAGTGTCGAAAAAATTTAAATCTGTCGGTCAATCGTTATGAATATTAAAAGACTTATTAATTACTAAAAAGATACTATTTATTTGATTTATGCCTGGAACAATGGATTAAAACCTAAGCTCTTTGTCCTGGTATACCCAGGTTTTTGGGTATACCGTGAAAATAGATAGTTTCAGGCCGAAAAAACTTGACAGATGTCTTGGTCGGGTATATAATATACCCATGAAGCCGATACCCTTACCACCCGACGCAAAGCTCATCCACAAACAGAATGGGGATACTTATGCTTATTTTAAGTATCCATACTGGGATAAAGAGAAAAAATATTCATCTAGCAATAAGCTGTACATAGGAAAATTAGATGATACGGGCTTGTTAATTCCAAATCTTTACTATAAAAATATTTTATCTAAAAATGAGGTTATACGTCCTAAAGAATATCAAAATCTTATGCAAAGAACTAATTCACTCTATAATCAAGATCCTATACAATCTGTAGATTTCATATCTACCAATGAATGGGATCAAGGTGCGCAAGCTAAATACTACGGTGCTATCTATTTATTAGAACAGATCGCAAAAATAACAGGCGTTGATGAAGATTTAGCTATCGCTTTTCCAGAATCTTATAAACAACTATTATCTATAGCCTATTATTCAATTATAACCGAAGGTAGGCCTTTATATAGGTATGAAAGTTTTTTTAAAAACCATGAGCTACCATTTAATAAGAATTTAACTTCACCAGCGTTAAGTTTATTGTTTGCTCATGCTATAACTGAAGAAAGAAAGGCAAAATTTGTTCAATTACAGATAATTAGAAGGCAAGATGAAGAATATTTATACTATGATACTACTACAATATCTTCATACTCAGAATGTATTCTTTCAGCTAAATGGGTGCGTAATAAGAATGAAGAACACTTACCACAGATAAATATAGCGATGCTTGCAGGTGAAAAATCTTTTTTGCCAGTTTATTATAGAATGTTACCTGGTAATACTGCTGATGTATCAACTTTAGAGAAGTTAATAAAAGATGTTGAATTCTTAAAAGTAAATATTACAAAATTTATTTTAGATCGTGGATTTTTTAGTGCTAAAAACCTATATTTACTGTATGAAAAAAATATAGACTTTATAATTGCAGCTAAAAGAAACCTTAAATTCCTCGAAAGTTACACTAAAAAGGCTCAACAAATATTGCTCTCAAATGAAACTAATATAGATCGTTTTTGCGATAAATTAAAAGTTTTTTATATAACTGAACCTATTAAATGGGAATATAAATTTACTCAAAGAACTGAAAAAGGCATAACTCATGAACGTCATCATTATGATATGTATATTCATATGTATTATAATCCTATTAGACGTGCTAGTGAAGATCTAAAATTTAGAACAGAACTTAATAAAACCATTGAAGCAGTTAAAAATAATTATACACTTAGTAAAGAGCAAGGAATAATATCAAAAAACTATTTATATATAACTAATTCGGTTGATGGATCACCACCTGATGTTAAATTAAATAAAGATACAATAAAACAAAGATCTGATGACTGTGGGTTTTTTGTTTTATTATCAAATAATAATGAATCAGCCACTGATACATTAAAATTATATAGACATAGAGATTTAATTGAAAAATCTTTTGGTAATTTAAAAGATCGATTAGCTATTAGAAGAACTGAAGTACATTCTGATGATGCACTAGAATCTAAACTATTTATATCATTTTTGTCATTAGTTTTTATTTCTTATATAGATAAACAAATGAAAAATAATTCTTTGTATGATCAAATGACTTTGATAGAGTTAATTGACAATCTTGATATAATTAAAATTTGTAAATATCCTGGTAAGAAAGTTCATTTTACTGAAGTTACTGAAAAACAACGTGAACTTTACCGAAAAATGTCTGTTGAGCCTATCGCATAGTTTTTTCTCGCCGGCGAACTCTTCGACGTTCGCCCATGGGTATGCTTACCTGGGTATACCAGTCATAAGAGCTTAGGATAGTAGAAGGCATGAGGATTTTGGAAAACTTACGCGGAAGGTCGGGGCAGTTATTGGTTTGCTTGGCCGAACTTGGCCAGGAGGCTCAGCGAAAACGGCGAGGATAGTCCTCGCCGTTTTTTTAAACTATAAACCTATGCTACCCGATCCAGTATCGATGGCTGACTGACCCTACCGAGCCGGATCGCTAGAAAAGAGGAAGCCGCTACTCCACGTCAACGTTATAGTGTGAGGCCAGTGCGTGGAGCCCACCGGCGAAGCCTTGCCCGACGGCCTTGAATTTCCAGTCGCCCTTGTGGCGATAAATTTCCCCGAAGATCATGGCCGTTTCAGTGCTCATGTCCTCGGAGAGATCGAATTTAACGATTTCTTGGTTGTCCAGTTGGTTCACTATGCGGATAAAAGCGTTGGTGACTTGGCCGAAATTCTGTCTGCGGGCGTCTGCCTCGTAAATGGAAACGGTAAAAGTGATCTTTTGAATCTCGTTTGGCACGGCCTCCAGATCGACCTTAATAACTTCGTCGTCGCCATCGCTTCCGCCTACCAAGTTGTCGCCGGTGTGTTCCACCGAGCCGTCCGTGGACACTAGGTTGTTATAGAAGATGAAGTCCTGATCGCTTCTGACTTTTCCGTCCGCCTTCAGCAAAAAAGCTGACGCGTCAAGGTCAAAATCGTCCCCGAAAGTCTCCCTGGCGTCCCAGCCCAACCCAACGAATACCGACTTTAGGCCGGGGACTTCCCCGCTCAATGAAATATTGCCGCCTTTGACCAACGACACCGCCATGGAAACGACCTCCGTTTAACTTTCGAATTTTGGCTAAGGGTTTAAGTTATTGGTGTAATGTTTTATGTTTATGGGTTCACGTTTAGTTTGTAAAATTTGATCTACCGACAAAAACAACTAAATTAGCTTGAAGTCTATAAATTTAGCTTTAAATCGCACGACGTCACTAAACAGCGCTCGCCAAATATGGGGGTTTTTTCGCCTGGATAGAATTTGGCGTTTAGGTTTAAGACTTTAGGGTTAAGGGTAAACGGGTTTAGGCTTATGGGCCTTGGCGGTTTGGGGCCAGGGGCTCATTTTATCGGAACTCCGAAGCGTTTGGCCACCGCGGCGAGGCCCCCGCCGGAACCTTGGCCGACGGCCTTGAATTTCCATTCGTTGTTTTCGCGATATATTTCACCAAAAATCATGGCCGTCTCGTAACTCATGTCCTCGGATAGATCGTATCGGGCAATCTCAACGTCGCCGATCCGGTTAACGATCCTGATGAAGGCGTTAGAGACCATGCCAAAATTCTGCCGTCTGGCTTCGGCTTCGTGAATCGTGCAGACAATGACCACCTTTTGGACGTCGGCCGGGATTTTGTCCAGGTTAACGAATATCACCTCGTCGTCCCCGTCCCCGCCGCCGGTCCGGTTGTCCCCGGTGTGTTCAACTGAGCCTTCCAGGCTCTTTAAGTTATTGTAAAAGATAAAGTCCTTACCTGTTCTGATTCTCCCGGCGGCGTTTAACAGAAAAGCCGAAGCGTCAAGGTCGAACTCGGCGCCTTGGGTCTCCCTGACGTCCCAACCTAAGCCCACCAAGAGGGATTTAAGGCCCGGGGAGGCCTTATTCAGGGAGATGTTCCCGCCTTTAACTAAACTGACAGCCATGTTTTACTCCAAAGCGCGCCGAAGTGGAAGGCGAAAGATGGCCACCCAAGGTGTCGGGGCTCGGCCCCGACCCCTTGAAGGGGTCGGG
>JAIROO010000224.1 GCA_031257535.1 Deltaproteobacteria bacterium | reverse complement strand
GCCCAAAAATAATTGAGGGAAAACCGTGATTTAAAAATTTCTTCCCAAGCAGTTGATCACCTTTCCAAGCGACACCATAGCTGCTGTAGAAAGAAAAATCCAAAATTAGAATTGCTGCACAAAGACCTGGAGATTTGACTATAAATTTGAAACTAGACAAACTATTACTTTTGGCTCCTATCCAGAAATTAGCATAAAACAAGCCCGCGAACTTTTAGAGACCGCGAAAACCGCCTTAAAAAATGGCGTTAACCCTATGGCTCAAAAAAAAGCCATAAATATAACCATTGGTTCTAATTTATCAGAAGATTCTTTTGAATCTATCGCTCGTGAATTTATAGAACTACATAAGAGTTCTATAACTCCAAGACAACATAGAAGAAATATCCAAATGGCCGAATCTCGCTTATTTCCTATCTTAGGTTGTCGGCCTATTAAAACTATTAAGACTATAGATATTCTAACAATCCTTCGTGATATTGAAAATCAAGGTTTTTTTGAAGTTGTTTCTAAAATTAAAATCTTAGTTAGTCAAATATTTAAATACGCTATTATAACTAATCGAGCGGAATATAATATTACGGCGAATCTTAACGGGGCCCTAAAATCTAAACCTAAAAGACATTTTCCTAGTCTTTCCGACCCAAAAGATCTGAAAAGACTTCTTTTGGCTATTGACGATTATAACGGGACGACCGTGGTCAAAGCCGCCCTCAAATTGGCTCCTTTAGTTTTCGTCCGTCCCGGCGAATTAAGGAACGCGGAATGGGCCGAGCTTGACCTTGAAAACGCTGAATGGCGCATCCCGGCCGCCAAAATGAAAATGAAAAAAGCTCATATAGTCCCTTTAAGCCGTCAATCTTTGGCCATTATCCAAGAGCTTAAACCTCTTACTGGTCAAGGTCGATTTTTATTTCCAGGGCCCCGGACAATAGTCAGACCCATAACGGACGCGACTTTATTAAACGCTCTTAGAAATATGGGCTTTACTAAAGACGAAATGGTAGTCCACGGCTTTAGGTCAATCGCTAGCACGCGATTAAAAGAGCTGGGCTATAACTGGGACTGGATCGAACGTCAACTCGCCCACGCCCCCGGCGGTGTTCGCGGGGCTAATTACCCGGATTATTTACCGGAGAGGCGGAAAATGCTGCAAGACTGGGCGGATCATTTAGACAAACTTAAAAATAGTTGAGTTGCCCTATAAAAAGGGGTTGACAAACAAAAATTTATAAGCTATAATCATTACCTCAATAGTGGTCATTCTAAACAAGAGGTCGCCTTTTTCTTACCTCCTTTCAAGGCGACCTCTTGTTATTTAGAAGTATCGTTTTTTTCTTGAGGCGACTTTTTTACCTACCGGATTAAATTTCAAACAGCATGGGCCTTTAAATTACCTACATAAGCGGCTAAAAAATATATAAAAAAATCTTTCATTTTTCTTGTTCTTCCCCCCCATTTTAAAAGGGCTTTCTTATCTGAGTTGGCCAGCTTTAAGGCGGCCCTTAACTCTATGGCCCACTCGGCCAAGGCTTTATTGGTCGGCCCGGCTAAAGTTGGCTCGGCGATTGGTTGTAAATAGACTACTGGTAAAAAGCAAGGATTAACGTTAGGTAATTTACTGGCACAATTGGTTATAAATAGATTTTGGAATATAAAAATCGCCCCAAACGCAAGCTTCTTCATTAGTTTCATATAACTTCCTTAAATTATCTATAATTTCGTTTTTCTCCAAAGTTAAAAGCTTGACTTCATTAATTCGAGCGGTCAAGGCGGTCTGATTAACAATTAGGGCCTTACTTAAATCCGCGATCCTGGCCTCGGCGATTTCGGCGCTCTTAGCGAGTTCGCGATTTTCGGTTTTAAGTAACTTAATATATCCGATTAAAGAAAAAAGAATAATTCCAAGAGCCAAGAGCCCTATCCATTTCCAATTGGCAAGTAAAAAAGTCATTTTGGCCGTCGGCTCCATTAGCCTAATTATAGATAATTATAGTTAACTATTAAACGACATAAAAATCTTCCTAAATATCCCCAAACCCCGCGTCAATCCAGGACTCGCGGTTTTTTTATTGGCTTTAAGGAATAACTAACGCGAAAGGAACAACTTGGCGTTGAAAATTTAAAAAGGCGTTTTAAAGGTATCGGGCTACTAAAAAACTCGCTAATACCTTAAACAAAAAACGAGGCCTTTTACGCCTTAAGTGTCCCGTCCCTTGACGGATTTTAAAATCCGGTCCCTTAAAACTAAGAGTCACCCCAAGGACTAGATTTTTTCTTTAGCTTCATATAACTTCCTTAAATTAGCCATAATTTTAGTCTGGCCCGTGGTTAGAAGCTTGACCTCGTTTATCCGGGCGGCCAAGGCGTTCTGGCTAGCTATTTTAGCCTGGCTTAAATCAGTTGCGCCTTAACGGCGATTTCGGGGCTACTTTTCCGTTCGCGGCTTATTGGCCAATAGATCCCGGACGTAACCAACCAAAGTTTTCTTGGGCCAAGGGGCGCCTTTTACCCTGACCATATAATATTGGTTTGGATCGCTTAAAAGGCCTGGCTCCGACCTGGCCTAAAAGGCGCCATAAATAGCCAGGCCAAAAACATCCAAAAAGGTCTTTTCTTCCTATAAGGCCGGAACGCGGCGAGGCTTGACAACTGACCTCTTAAATTGATATACTTAGTCATAATTAACTAATAAAGACTTAATAAAAACTTTCGTAAATTTTTTTTTATTTTCTGGCTCATTTAAAATCAATATATGGTAGTCAAAAAATTATTGACTAGCGCGTATAGATTTGACGACCTTCTAAAATCGCAAATCCTTTAAGTTTTCGCGAGCTTATCTTTAAAGAGCCAGCTCCAACCGCCATAAACCCCTATTAGCGAGATAATCTTTACGCTAAGGAGTTTTTTTCAAGTTTTCCTTAAAAAAATGACAATAAAAGCCTGGCCCGATCGTCTTCCTATATAGAGGTTAAACTTTATGCTCGAAAAAAGTTTGAAATTATTCGTACCCATAGCCCTGTTCGCGATTATAATTTTGGGTTTTTGGCTTCTTTGGAACGCCCTGGTCCCGGGGATTTTTGGTTTCAAGGATATAAATTATCTGGAAGCGATAGGCGTTTTTGTCTTAACTCGCTTCTTACTTTTTGGCGTTGACGGCCTCCTGCCCCGGTCTTTAAAAGATTCTTGGCGACGGATGAGCCCTAGCGAACGGAAGGAGTTCTTAGCCATTCACCAAAAGGCCAGAAAGGGTTGGGTTTATAAAAGGGTTGGTTATGGGAGTCGCGGTCATGGCGACAAAGGCCATCGTGGGCCTGACCGTGGCGACAGGGACCCTGGTCATTCGCGCGACCCTTTTGGTTCGCAAAGGCCCTATAGAAGACCTGACCGCGATCTAAAAGCCAGGGCGGAAAAGGCTAAAGTCGACGATGATAACCATAAGAGCTTTATGGGCGTTAAGAGCTTCAGCGCGCCCGAATCTCCCTTAAAGTCCCTTAAAAGTTCTTTGCCCAAGGAAAAGAGTGGCTCTAAATCTTAAAACTCTAAAGCCGCTTAAGGTTGGCAATACCCGGCCCGGCTTAGGCGCCTTAATTGAGGCCTGTCAGGCTAAGGTTCGGGCTTTTATCGCTAAAAGAGTTCCGGCCGCCGACCGCGAGGACGTTTTTCAAGAAGCGGTGGGTAATTTAATCGCGGCCGATCGCGTAAGAAGCGTAAAGTCAGTGGCGGCCTGGCTTTTTCGAGCGGTCAAGAACGAGATAATTGATCGGGGGAGAAAGGTCCAGGCAAGTCTTAAGTGGGAGGCTGATTCTGAGTTAGAGGAGATTTACGAGGTCTTAGAAAGGCCTGGGGCGACTTTAGAAGAAGAGTATCTAAGGGCTTTGTTTTGGCGGGAGTTATTTCAGGCTTTAGCCGAGTTACCGGCCAAGACCAGAGAGGTCTTTGAAAAGACGGAATTTGAGGGTTTGAGCTTTAAGGAGCTGGCCGACTTAACCGGGACCAACGTCAATACTCTTTTGGCCAGAAAAAGAAAAGTCAATCTCTTTTTAAGGGAACGTTTAAAAGATCTTTACGATCTAATAGTTCGTCTTTGATAGTATTTTGTTCTTAACGGCCAAGACAACTTAGGCTGACTTAAAAAAAATAGAGTAGACATTTTTTGAGCTGAGTCATATAATAAATAAGCGCGTTAAAGCGCGTTCTTTGGTCTTTAAAAGATTTAGGGGCTAAAAACGAATTTAAGTTTTTGACTCCTTTTGGGCGAGAAAACGGTTTTTGGGCTTTTAACTAATAGGCTAGCTTTAGCCGGAAAAAATTTTTTGGTTAAAAGACAAGTGAGACCGTTATGTCGCCTAAGGCTTAAGGCCATTAATAAATTTATAACTGGTTTCGGCTACTTATTTGATTTTGGCCGCTAACCATAAAGGGCCTTAAAAAACAAAAAGTGGCCTTAGGTCGCTCTTTTCGGGCCAGGCGCGATCCCCATAAAAAGCCGCGTTTCGCGGGGCAAGGGAGAGAGCGTTTAGAGAAATTATCTCCAAAGAATAAACCGATCAAACCCGTTTTCTTTTCGGGTGGGCTTTCGGTTGGAGGATTATCGTGGAAATTTTTATCGCCGTCCTTTTTGGACTGATTTCCGTGGGTTTAGTGGTTTTTGGCTCGCTTAGTCGGCTGGATTTTTTTCGAAAAAAGAGCGTCGTTCTTCATGACGACGATTTGGTGGATCCCGATTTAACCGCCAAAACCCGCGACGCCTTACGTTAAAAGTTTGTTAAGGCCATTTATTTGGCCATCTTTTGACCGTCTTTTTTCTCGGGGTTAATTTTAGACCTCCAAAACCCCAAAGACCCCCAATTCTTCAAAATTAGTTAATGCGAAAGCGTCTAAATAGCCTTGGATTTTAGTTAGAGCCTTAAAATCGTTGGATTTATTCGCCGGGCCTTAAAGTTTTTTTTCGCTTTAAGGCCCGGTCGTGTTTCATTAACGCCATAAGCGATTGATTTTAGTTCTCGATAAATGTCGATTTCAATCTCGTCTTTTTCGCGGTTTTGTCTTTTTGGTCAAACTAATAAAACCTTTAAAAGTCCTTAACGCGAAAGCGTCTAAATAAAAGCCTAAAGGCGTCGTCGCCCGGTTAGATTTTTAACTATGGCCAAAAAAACGTCAAAAACATTTTAATTTTTTTTTGGCCATAAAAAGCTCCCCAAGAGGATTTTTATTAGCCGCCTTAGAAGTCCGCTAACGTTTTTTCGTTAGTGGCTCTTTTTTTCCAAGAGCGCGAAAAGCCTTTTTGGCGACTCGCTCTTTGACCTTAGTTCGCTCGCCATAAAAAAAGTCCAGCCCTTATCGTTTAATATATCAGTTTCGTGGGATCCACGTCCCGGGCCCAGGCGTTGGAGCCGCCTTTGAGGTTAAAAAGCCGTCCTTCGTAGCCGGCTTTTTTGAGTTTTCGGATGGCGAATAAACTTCTTTGCCCGATTTTACAGATAATAATCGCGTCGACTGTGGGGTCTAATTCGCTTAGGCGCTTTTCTAAATCCAAAAAGTTCATGGCTATGGCCCCGGGAAAACTAAAAAGCTCGCGTTCTTGGTCTTCGCGAATATCGACGATCTGTAGGGGTGGGCCTTTGCTTAGGCGGTTTTTTAGCTCTAGGGGACTTAAGCCTTCGGCCATAAGCTCGGGGGGGACGTTTTGGCCGCAGAAGACCTCGTAATCGATAAGCTCGCGAATCGTGGGGTTGGGGCCACACAAAGGGCAGTTGGGATCTTTTTCGAGTTCTAGATCGGTAAACTCCATAGTAAAGGCGTCCACTAACATTAGGCGACCAATTAAGGTTTTGCCCCCGCCTAAAATCAGCTTTATGGCCTCAGTAGCTTGGATGGCCCCAATAAGACCCGGCAAAACCCCCATCACCCCCGCTTCCCCACAAGACGGAGCTAGCCCAGGGCTCGGGGGCGTGGGATATAGGCAGCGATAACAAGGACCCTTTTGACCCCAAAAAACGCTGGCTTGGCCCTCAAAACGGTAAATGGAGCCATAAATTAAAGGCCGCCCCAAAAAAAAGGCCGCGTCGTTTAAAAGGTATCTGGCTGGAAAGTTGTCGGAGCCGTCTAAGATTAGGTCGTAATCTTGTAAGATCTCCATGGCGTTGTCTTTATTTAAGAGAACAGGATAAGTCTTGACCGTGATATTAGGGTTTATGGTTAAAAGTCTCTCTTTCGCCGAGTCGGTTTTAAAGCGAGAAAGGTCGTTTGAGCCGTGAATAATCTGTCGCTGCAGGTTAGACAGCTCCACCCGGTCGAAGTCCACGAGCCCGAGGGCGCCCACTCCAGCCGCGGCCAAATAAAGGGCCACGGGCGAGCCTAAGCCGCCCAAGCCGACGATTAAGGCTTTGGCGTTTTTTAGTTTTTTCTGACCCGCCACCCCCACTTCCGGCAAAAGCAAGTGTCGACTGTAGCGGACGATTTCCTCGGGGTTAAGGGTTTGGGGCTCTTTAGTCACTGTCTCGTCTCCCGTAACTTATGGTTGACCTTTTCTGGTTAGACCCAAAAAAACATAAGAGGGCCTTCTCGATTATCCCCGGCTCTGCGCCTTGCTGATCGGCTGGAAGAACGATCCGGAGACCTCCTGGCTCAAGGAGGCCCCCTCCCATGTCCTCCAGCAGTCCCTGAAGGACCTTGATCGGGCCTTCA
>JAIROO010000175.1 GCA_031257535.1 Deltaproteobacteria bacterium | reverse complement strand
CTCTACTTACGAGTTGGTTTCTCTACTTACGAGTTGGTTTCTCTACTTACGAGTTGGTTTCTCTACTTACGAGTTGGTTTCTCTACTTACGAGTTGGTTTCTCTACTTACGAGTTGGTTTCTCTACTTACGAGTTTGTTTCTCTACTTAAAGGTCTTACATTTAGGAAATAGTATGATTATTTGCTCCTGTTGCCAAACTGAATATTTATCAAGCGAAAAAAATTGCCCAAATTGTGGATTCGCGGTTGCTATCTACAACGGCGTCCTTTTATGGGCGCCAGAACAGTATAAAATTAACTATAACCCTGAAAATTTCGCGTTTTTCGCTGAACTGGAAAACAATTATTTTTGGTTTGAGGCCAGAAAAAAATTACTTCTCCACTGTTTGAAAAAGTATTTTTCAGGCTTTGGTTCCTTACTAGAAGTAGGCTGTGGAACGGGATACCTATTGTCGAGCGTGGCCAAGGCCTTCCCTCAAGCCGACTTATACGCCTCTGACGTTTTTATTGAGGCTCTTAATTTTACCGCCAAAAAGTTCCAAGGGCGAGCGAAATCTCCTATTCTAATGCGGTTAGACGCCAGAGATATCCCCTATCGAGAAGAATTTGACGCGATTGTGGCCTTAGACGTTTTGGAGCACATAGAGGAGGATTCTTTAGTCATTAAAAATTTTTTCGCGGCCACGAAAAAAGGCGGCGGTCTTATCGTCACCGTGCCTCAGCATCAGAGATTATGGGGGAAAGCCGACGAGGACGCGGGCCATGTCCGAAGGTATGAAATCTCTGACCTTAGGGAGAAAATCAAAGCGGCCGGCTATAGCGTAATATTTAGTGGATCATTTGTTAGCCTATTACTGCCGGCCATATTTTTATCTCGCCGGAGAGGGGGGAAAAATAATCCTCAATTTAAAGAATTGGGCATTTCTTCAGGCTTAAACCGCCTTCTTAGCGGGATAATGACCTTGGAATATCATCTTATTAAACTTGGCCTTAGGTTTCCTTGGGGCGGCTCTAGACTCTTGGTGGCCAAAAAACTCGCCTAACTCGCGGATTCACTAAAGGGATCATGAAACAAAAAATAAATTGTTTCACGGAATAGTTATCTAACGAAGAGAGTAGATATTGGCTATTTTATCGTTTTTCGTCCGCTTTAAGCGATTAAGGCCCCAAACCCCATAAATAAGCTTTCCCGCTCGGCCGGGGCAATGGCCGTCTCCTTTTTAGCCCAAGGTCCATCCACCCCCGCGATCCTTTTCAAAGTCTCGCTAAAATCGCTCATTTTTTCCCGAGCCGCGGCGATTAGGCCTAAGGCCGTGACCGTCTGACCTGGCCAAGCTAAGGCTAAGCCCGCTTTCGCCGGTCCCAGTTCTCGGCCTAGTTCCCCCAACAACCGCGTAACTGGCCTTTCCCCGGTCTCAGGTAGAAGAATGGCGGCCTCTTTAGCTCCCACCCGGCCGGCCTGATCGCAACCCCCTAAAAGTAATTGAATCTCCGCCCCGACCTGAGACCAGTTAGGGTTTTTCGGAAACCCAATCACTATTAGCCCCAAAGCCGCTTGACACGCCCCCAGCCTTTTGAGCTCGTAATTTAAAGCGATCAGAAAATGGTCCCGCCGATATAAGCCGCTGACCGGCTCCACGCAACCTAAAGCCAAAGTATGAGGGGAAGTCGCCATTTTTTTACCAAAACCAAAAAAAAAGGGGGAAAAAACTAAATCATGTCAATAATGCCCTGAGGCATGTTCTTTAAGGAGACGACCTTATCCACGCAGCCGGTCTTAATGGCCTCTTTGGGCATGCCAAAGACAATACTAGAGGCCTCGTCTTGGGCTAAGGTTTTCGCCCCCGCCTCTTTCATGACTTTAATGCCCTCAGCCCCATCCGAGCCCATGCCGGTTAAAATGACCCCAACCGCGTTGGCTCCAGCGTATTTAGCCACGGACTTAAATAAAACGTCCACCGCTGGCCTTTGGTGATGGACCATGGGACCGGTCTTTATCTGGACAAAGTACCTGGCCCCGCTGCGGTGCAGTAACATATGAAAATTGCCTGGAGCGATGAGACAGACTCCCGGCACCACCGAGTCGTTTTCCTCGCCTTCTTTAACCCGGATCCGACATAGGTTATTGATGCGGTCAGCGAAAGCTTTGGTAAAGTTAGCTGGCATATGCTGGGCCACGACTATACCTGGGGTGTCAGCCGGCAAGCGGGTCAAGATGTCCCGTAAAGCCTCGGTACCGCCAGTGGACGAGCCGATGGCGATCACCTTATTAGTGGTTTGAGTGATGGCCCCTTGCCTTTTAGCCATGGGCCCCGCTTCGGTCGGGACCCTTTTAATCACCTTAACCCTGGCGGCGGCTCTGATCTTCTCGGCTAACTGCGCTCCCATCTCGCCCACGGAAAAAGAGCCCGAGGGTTTAGCCAACACTTCCACCGCCCCACAGTCCATGGCCTCTAAAGCCATGGCGCTGCCTTTGGGGGTTAAGGAGCTGACTATAATGACCGGCAAAGGATGGTAGGCCATGATTTTTTTTAAAAAGGTGATCCCATCCATGCGCGGCATTTCAATGTCTAAAGTCAAAACGTCCGGCGTAAACTTTAAAATCATGTCCCGGGCCACGTAGGGATCTGGAGCGGCCCCTATGACCTCAATGTCCCGGGCTTTGGAGAGCTGCTCGGTAAATATCTTTCTAACAATGGCCGAGTCGTCAACCACTAATACTTTGATCATACCAAAACCCCGCCAAAGATTGTAAAATCTGAGATTTTTATAAGGTTAATTGGAAACTTTGCGGTAAATGCACGGAGCCACGTACTGGTAGTCGTGGGTGAGGCCCGACAGACTTTCGGAGTGGCCAATAAAGAGGTAACCCCCAATCTCTAAAAGTTTGTGGAATTTGGCGATCAGTTGACCGATGGTCTCGCGGTCAAAGTAGATCATGACGTTCCGGCAGAAGATGAGATCCATGGGGCCTTTATAGGGCAAAGGATCCATAAGGTTAAAGCGCCGAAAAGAGATAAGATTGCGTAATTGAGGGGTGACCGTGAAATAAGAGCCTTTGTCGGTGGGCGTTTTAACCATAAAAGATTTTACGGCCACGGGATTGATGTTTTTGACGCTTTCCGGGCCATACTGACCTTTTTTGGCGACGTTTAAAACCTTAGTCGATAGATCCGTGGCCAAGATCCGAAAGTCCCCGCCATTGGCGAAGTACGGATTCTTTTCCAAGACCACCATAGCGATGGTGTAAGGCTCTTCCCCAGAGGAGCAGGCCGCGCTCCAGATTCTTAACCTAGGCCCGCCGCCACCGGGCTTTTTCCGTTTTTTTTCCAGTTCCGGCAGAAAAACCTTAGCCATGAAGTCAAAATGCTGAGGTTCCCGAAAAAAACTGGTGAGATTAGTGGCCAAAGCGTCTAAGAGAAAAACCAATTCGTCGCCGGAAGCGTCCGTGGTGGCGTACCGAAAATAGCTTTTAAAATCCCGAAACTCCAACTGGTTGATGCGTTTAATTAACCTCGCCCGCACCAGCTCCTTCTTGCCGTCCAGAAGATTAATGCCACTGGCCTTGTGGACAAACGCGGCGATATCCTGGTAGTCTTTGTCCGACAACTCCAGCTGTCTAGCCATAAAATTTGGGTTTGACCCCCCCGAGGGCGGGTTATGGCGATCCAATGTCACGGAACTCCTTTTAAATAGACCTCTCTCTAGCTAAAATTTCTAAAGAAAGGACCAAAAATTTCACTAAAAAATCAAAAGATCCTTATAAAGGGCTAAAATTTAGGACCTAAAATTACTATAATTACGCCCCAAAAATTAGCTAAAAAAGGCTCCTCGCCTATTCCTCAGGCTCTGACCTTGGGCCAAAGGTTAAGTCCTCGTCGGTTAAAATAAGGTCAATGTCCAAAACAATCAGAACCTGATTTTTGGTCTTGGCCATGCCCTTGATATACTCGCTTTTTAAACGGGCCCCAAAATCCGGGGCTGGCTCGACGTCGGCTTTGTTGATGGTGATGACTTCCGAGACCCGATCGACGACGATGCCCATCTGAGTGGCCCCATTGACGGTTTTAAACTCAATGACGATGATGCTGGTCCGCTCGGTGTAAGTCTCCTCCGGCAAGCCAAACTTTAAGCGCAGATCAATGACCGGAATGACTTTGCCGCGTAAATTAATCAGACCCTTCATAAACTGGGGAGTCTGGGGCACGCTCGTAATGTCCATCATGCCGTTGATCTCCCTAATCTTTAAAATGTCTAGCCCGTAAAACTCCCCCGCTAGCTCAAAGCGTAAAACCTTCATGTCCAGAGAATGATCCACGGCCAAAGCCGTGGCTGGGTTTTGCTTTAGACCTTCGCTCATTATCCGCTCGTCTCCCTTGAAAAGGGGGATTAAAGTCAAGTTATCCTTGACCAATAGCCAAAAAAGGCTATTTCCAAGACTCCTCGCTCATGTCCCAGTCGTCGGCCGCCGCGACGTTAGCCGTCCGCGGCAGTCCCCCCGTCATATCCCGGGCCTCAAACAGTCCACTTACGTCTAAGATTAAACCCACCCGACCGTCGCCTAAAATGGTGCCCCCAGCTAAGGAGCGCACGTATTTTAAAGCCTCGCCCAGAGATTTAATCACCACCTCTTGTTTGCCCAAGACCTCGTCCACTAAAAGACAGCAGCGCTGACCCTCGTTTTCCACGACCACCACTAAGCCTAAGGCCGGGTCGGTCATGGCCCCGGCGGCCCGGACGATCTGGGAGAGCCTCACCAAAGGCAAAAGAGCGTCCCTAACCTTAATCATCTCGCCTTGGTTTTTAACCGTAAAATACTCCTCGGGTTTAGGTCGAAATGACTCGTTAATGGAGATGGTCGGTAAAATATACCGAAATTCTCCGACCCTTACGATCATGCCATCTATAATGGCTAAGGTCAAAGGTAGGCGGATGGTCGTAATCGAGCCTTTGCCGGGCTCGGAGTTAAAGTCGACCTTACCCCGTAAAACCTCCACGGACTTTTTGACCACGTCCATGCCCACCCCGCGCCCAGAGATGTCGGTGACCCGGTCTTTAGTGGAGAACCCCGGCTGAAACACCAGGTTATGGATAGCCTGGGTGGATAAGTTGTCGCCCGACTGAATCAAGCCTTTTTCAATGGCCCGGGCGACGACCTTCTCCCTATCCAGGCCTCGACCGTCGTCGGTCAGCTCAATGACGACGTTGCCGCCTTGGTGGTAAGCCTTTAAAGTGACCAGGCCTTTGGGGGATTTACCAGCGGCCAGCCTTTCCTTTGGAGACTCTAAGCCGTGGTCTAAGCAGTTGCGGATCATATGGACTAAGGGGTCGTAAATGGACTCGACCATGTTGCGGTCGATCTCCGTGTCCTCGCCCATGGTCACTAGCTCCACGTCTTTCTCAAACTTGTGGGCTAGATCCCTAACTAGACGGTTCATCTTCCGAAACGTCTGATTGATCTGGACCATCCGAAGGCTCATGGCGTTTCTTTGGAGTTCGGAGGTGATCCGCGAGACCTGGGCTAGATCTTTGACGATCTTCTGCTCTTTTAGGAACTTAATCGAAGCGTTGGCGGTGACTAGCGACTGGGTGATGACCAATTCGCCCACTAGATCGATTAACCCGTCTAACTTCTGGGTCTCGACTTTCACCGTGTGAGCCCCCACGCCTTGCGACGCGGCCCCCTCGCTCTGTTTCTGCTCCCTTAAAGCCGCGGCCACTTTTTCCGGCGCCCCGATCTTGTTCTTTAAAAGGATCTCGCCCAGTTTGGTTTCCTTAAAGCTCTCTTGGCGTTTTAAGGCCGCTTCCACGTGCTCGTGCTCCACCCGCCCCATGGAGACTAAGATCTCGCCCAAGCGCCGACCTTTGTCCTGATTTTGTTGGCGGGCTAAGGCTTCGTTTAACTCCTCTTCGGTAATGAGGTTTTCTTGGATTAAGATCTCGCCTAAACGAATGGCCCGGACCGACTTCTGCGCTTGAATCAGGCCCCCTAAGTCATTTTGGGTGATGAGGCCCTTTTCCACTAAGATCTCGCCTAATTTTTTCGGTTTGGCGACCGAAGCCCCGCCCAGCCCGCTGGACGTAGCCCGGGTGGGCCCGACGGTCAGCATGCCTTGCCGAGCTTCCCACAGGTTTTCCCGTAAAAAAGCCAGATCGTCGGCTGGCCAGTTAGGCTCAATGACCCAGGAGCGCCCGTCGGGATTTAAACGTAAAGAATTTAACCCTGAGATCAAAAAAGAGCAGGCCTTTAGTAAAACGTCGGTAATGGCCGTGGTGTGGGGGACTTGCTCGGTGGAGACGTAATCTAAAAGCCCAATGGCGTCGGCCGTTAAGCGAGCCAGGTCGTCCAGATCCAGTAGACTCACCCCCCCCAAGATCGTCCTAAACAAAGGCAAGGTCTCGCTCATGGCCACGACCGGGTCTGACTTATGCTCCACGGCCACGAGCTTCATCTGGAGATCTTCTAAGGCGGCCGTAAAGTCGGCTTTAAAATAGTCGACCGTCAGCTTCTGGCTTAAGTAGGCCTCGCGACGGACCTGGGTCGGGGTGGGGACGATGACCGCCCTTTCGATGAGCTTTAAGGGTTTAAAGGCCCCTTTAGGTTTAGTCTCGGTCGCCCCTTTCGGCTCGTTAGCGGCAGGAGCGGACTCGCTTTGAGCCTCTAGGGCGTTTTGGGGGTTAACCCATAAAGGCTCTTCGGGGCCAGCCCCCGGCGGAAACTTCGGGGACGCGTCTAAAGAGGGTTTAGCCTCTAAGTCTGTTTCTAAGGTCGCCTCTTGGTCGCCGTCGGTTAAAGAAAGAGGCGCCCCTGGGGATAAAAGAGAAGTCGCGTCGGTCGGAGTGGTTTCGGTCTTAGGGCTAAAGGCCCGCTCAAAGACTTGGTCGGGATCTAAGGCCGCGTCTTCGCTAGCTTGGTCGACGGAATCGTCTTGGCCACTAGCCAAGTCTTGGGTTGAGTCTTTAGCGGAATCTTTGGTTACGGCTAAATCAACGGACTGACTAGGGGACTGACTAGGGGACTGACCGGGGGACTGACCAGTAGACTGACCGGCGGACTGACCGGCGGCTAGGGTTTGAGACGCGTCGAAAGGGGCGCCGCTTTTAGGCTGATCAGTAGTTAAGCTGGACTCTTGAGCCGAATCCAACGCCGGGGGCGAAGAGAGGTTTTTTTGAGCCGCGGCCAAAATGTCGCCGGCGGCCGGAGCCACGGCCGCGACTTTGGCTAAAAAACCCAAAACGTCGCTCTCAATGGGTTGAGCGACCAAAAGGCTTCTAGCCATCTCCTGCGTTAAGGTCAAACCGTCGCCCACAAGACCCAAAGCCAGGTTCCGATCCGGGGTCTGATCGCGAATAATGGCCTTGACCAACTCAATCAACGCCCTTAAAACCGCGGTCGGCTCGGACCCAGAAAGCTCGGCCACATTGGCTTCCATGGCCGTTAACTGGCCCAAAACCGAACTCAACTCAATTAGGTTGTCCCAGGACAACATAATCAAATCAAGGCTGACTCGGTTGAGCTGGTCGGCTAAAAGATCAGGATCAAAGGGCATAAAAGGCTACCAAACAGGTCATAAGGACCGTCTGTCGTCAAGACTTCAACGCGAAAAATAAGGAACTTAAAATCAGCTAAACCGACTCGCCACTCGCCGGTCGTTTATCGCTTTGGCTCATGGCCGTCCTAGCCCCTAAGCTCTCGCTTAAAATAGCGTATTGCCAACGAACCAACCGGTTTTTCTCGTCCAAAATGGTATCCAAAAGCTGCCCAAAACTGGTCTGGTCACGGGGCAGATAATCAGTGATCCCTAAGCTGATAGATTTGATCATGGCCAAAAGAGAAGGCCGGGCCGCCAAGACAATCAGGCGGATAAGGGGAGACTGGCGGCGAACCTCTGACCCTAAGGAATGGTCCACCAGAAGAGAGCTGTCGGCCACCAAAAAATGGATGCTGTTCTTTTTTAAAAAAGACATAACCCCGGAGATATTTTCCACTACCGTGACCTCAAAGCCTTCGCGAGTCAAGTCATCGATTAAAGGGGCCAGAAAAGTCGGCTCACGGTCGACTATAACAACGCGCATCTTTTTTTACTCACCGCTCTTTTTAGGTATGTCAAAAAAACATAGGGCCAGCCGAAAAAAAAGAAGGAACTCCGGGAGCGGCCGTTATTTGGATCTAAATCCATATTAATTGGAGTTTAACAAATTAGATTGATCTTGTAAACCTGAAGAGACCCTTTCGAGCTAGAGCCCAAAATAAGCCTGGCCAGAGCCATAAGGACCTTTCTTTAAATAAATACATAACTGTCGCTATTTATCAATATTTAATTAGTTTAAATTATATTAAATACATATTTATATTATCATAATAATGAAAGTATAATTTTTTTGCAATAAACTCAAAAAACTATAGTTTATAAATCTTCATTTTGACTAGTACATGGCTGATAACTTTATTTATTGGCTTTTAAAGAATCTTAAATCACTTAAAAATTTTTAAAATTATTTTTAAAGATTATTAATGACTATATTAGCCTAAAAAGGCTCTATTTAAACCAAGAGACTTAAGGCGCCCTTTAGCCAAAAAAATTATCGGCCAGTTAGGTTTTTTGGCCGCCCTCGTTATAACCTCTTTTTTAAAAGCTGGTTTTTATACATTACATAGTAGTAGCTATAATTTTATATGCCTTATATAGTAAACACCCTGGTAAACCAGACTCCGTTTTAATTACCTAAGGGCGTTAATATACGGTTATATTGGCATAATTAAATTTACATTCGCTTATATTGTAGTAGAGGCGCGCGCCTATTATTTCAAGGCCAGGTTTGACGAAGCCAGCGTAGAAGAAACCCTTTCCCGCCAAAAATGGCGAAACAAGGGTTTTTACGGGGAGTCTTCTTATGGCCTTGGCCACTTGGAAGAGGCGTAAAAGGGGGGGCGGACAAGTTGGTTTTAATCAATTGGTCAAAGGTCTCGCCGATGGGAGTTTTTTTGCCTATCCGAGGGGCTACCAAACCCTCGTCACCGTACTCTCTCTTTGGACTTTATGGCCGAGCGACCAATATATTTTAAGGCTATTATACATGTTATTAAACTAAATAAATTAAAACAATAGATAAAAAAATATTAATTATAACAGTTTATTTAGCTATTAGAAAGTTATGTTGAACGAATAAATTTCGGATAAATCCCGTCGTCTCTGGCCGTTGATCTTTTTTTCTCTTAAAAGTCGCGGTATAATATTTTAGACATACCTAAGGGAACTAAGTTTTGACGCGGTCTATTTGAAACTCCCTTTTTTTGGTTACTTTAAAAGCCTTTCACCAAAAATAGTGGTCGGTTGTCAACTACCCCCGACTAAAGTCGGAGGCTTGTAAGAGCCTTCGGTTGACCAGGGAAAGCGGTATCCAAC
>JAIROO010000137.1 GCA_031257535.1 Deltaproteobacteria bacterium | reverse complement strand
AAACATAAACGTAAGTCAAAAAAAATGAATACCTCGACTTTCGTCGGTTATGCCCACCTCATCACTTTTACCATGATGAGGTTTGGGACTTCCTCTCGACAAAGTTGGAAAAGCTTATTGCGGTAAGCGCAGTTCCCACCACTTGAGTTCTTTAACTTGTCGCGACAATCGCCAGGATCTGAGGCGGCAACCCTTTGGGCGTCATTACCTTTCCAACGTAGGTTTGTTTCCAAATCTTAGTCTTGTGACCTAACCAACCTCCTTTCGGAAGCCGGTACCCTTCAGGGTAGCGGTAGTTCACTGGCTTGTTGGCCAAAAAAAGCTCGTATTTTAGTTTTTTGGCTTGTCGCCGCTTTTTGGCCATAATAGCACAATCTCCCCTGATAAAACCAAGCCTGACTTGGTTTTTGTGGCCAAAGTTTTGACCTAAAATGTTTGGGCGGGCGAAAAAACCAAAAAGAAGAGCCAAAAGGGACGAAAAGCGGTCGGAGAAACAAGGACGAAAAGCGGTTGGAGAAACAAGGACGAAAAGCGGTCGGAGGCAAAGGGAGCGAAAGGGGCAGACTAAAAGAGCCAATATTTAGGGCAATCTAATTAAGTTAAACATATTCTGTTTAACGAAAGAGTTAACTAAACCATTGTCTTATCGGTTAATGGTAATTACGGAGCAAATTTTAATCTAATTATTTTATATCAATAATAAAGTTATTTATATCATATAATTCAATTAAATTAAATTACATATTTATATATAAGATCTCCTTATGATGATTGAACAACATCGCGCTAGCGCGTTTAAGAAGTTAGTGAATTATTTTAGTAGAAGAATCTAACTCGATAAGAATGTTTACTTCTCCAAGACTTGTTCTAGCCGACTCTTCACTTTCACTTAGATCTGTATCATGTAATAGACAATCATTTTTAGCGATAGAGGCGACATTTTGTGATTCACCTTCAGCAAATTCGTCTCCATAAAAATCGGTTCCTAGCCAATACATACGGCCGTAGCCATGGATCCGGCCTTGTTTAAACTCGCCCGAGTAAACCATGTTTGATTCCGTAATAACAATTCCCCGGCCTTCGCCTTTGCCATTGATAATATTACCTTTAAAGATAAATTGACCATATTTAACTAAAATACCAAGGCCTTCTGGATGACTATCAAAAAATTGACCATAATATATGTCGCCATTAAGTTTAACCAAGGCCCCAATCCCGTCCCCTTGGCCGTCCACGAATTGACCTTGATAGATAGAGCCGTCGGTTTTAATCAAAACCCCATTGCCGTGAGCCGCGCCGTTTTTATAGCCCCCCCTATATATCTCGCCGTTCGACTTGAACGTAAAGCCGAAGCCATTGGGCTTATTGTTGTCCATCTGGCCTTTAAAAATATTGCCGTCTGGATAAAAATCAGTGACTGAAATAGTGGGAGCCTCGTTGGGGCCCCAGATTTTGCGGACAGAACCTTCAAGGTTAATTGATAAGCCAGTGTCGTTTTTAGGTTTTCCGTCCAGGAATTCACTGACTAAAACTTCGCCTGTAGGGGAGATCCCAACCATAGGGCCAAGCAAGTCGCCATCTTTGAATTGACCCCGATAAAGGTAACCAGCTTGAGTTATTAAAATTCCATGGCCGTTGGGCAGATCATTATTGTACTCACCCAAATAAAAAGAACCATTGGCTAAAATCTTATTGACAAAATTTTTTATCAAATTAATTTTCCTTTAAAATTACTGGTTTATATAAAAAAATATACTTATTATGGTTGAACAACCACGTTCTAACGCGTTTAAGAAGTTAATGATATGTTGAAACAGAAGAATCTAACTCGACAACAACCTCGATAAAAACTTTTCTTGGTTCAAAATCTAATTTACACGACATGCTCCTTTCACTTAAATCTAAATTAGATAAATCTGAATTAGATAAAGCGTTTTCGCCGATGGGGACTCCATTTTGAAATACGCCTCTAAAAATTTCGGATACTGCCCCAAAAGCCTGGTCTTTTGGAACATCGCCATTAAAAAAATTGGGTCCAACCGAAAACATAAGGCCATGGCCATTGGGCCGGCCTAGTTTAAAATCGCCAGCGAAAAACTTGTTTGAATCCGTAATAAGGACTCCCCGTCCTTCGCCTTTGCCATTGATAATAGTACCTTTAAAGATAAATTTGCCAAATTTAACAACAAAACCAGAGCCTTCAGGATGATTGTCAATAAATTGACCAAAATATATATCGCCATTGGGTTTAATCAAGGCCCCAAGCCCGGACCCTTTGCCGTCCATGAATTGACCTCGATAGATAGAGCCGTCGGTTCTAATCATAACCCCGTAGCCATGAGCCGCGCCGTTGTTATAGGCCCCCTTATATATCTCGCCATTCGACTTGAACGAAAAGCCGAAGCCATTGGGCTTATTGTTTAACATCTGGCCTTTAAAAATATGGCCGTCTGGATAAAAATCAGTGACTGATATAGTGGGCGCCTCGTTGGTGGGCCAGATTTTGCGCACAAATCCTTCGAGGGTAATTTCTAAGCCAGTGTCGTTTTTGGGTTTTCCGTCCAAGAATTCACTGACTAAAACTTCGCCCGTGGGGGAGATCCCAACCATGGGGCCAAGTAAGGCGCCATCTTTGAATTGACCTCGATAAAGGTAACCAGCTTGAGTTAATAAAATTCCATGGCCGTTGGGCAGATTATTATAATACTCGCCCAAATAAAAAGACCCATTGGCTAAGATTTTATTGACAAAATTTTTAACCAAAATATTTATCCTTAAAACAAAAATTTAAACGCCATTTTCATTTTTATTATTGTTTATTAAAAAATCATAGAATCTTTTTCCCTGCCTGATATGTAATTATTATATTAATTATATTATAATTACAAATTTAAATTCAGTAATAATGTTTTAAAGCTACTTTTTCAAAAAAATTTTTCAATAAATTTTGCAAAAAAAAGACCTGGCTTAAAAACCTCACCACTGAAATTATTTTTATATAGACCTTTTTCTTTATATCATACTTGTCAAAAAAAAACAGCGCTTTTTCCTAATAAATCCAGAGCCCACAAACGCGTCAATTTCTTGATAAAGTCGCTAATATTTTAGATCTTAATAAAAAAGGGCGATATTTTTTAGTTTTTAACCTAAAAAAACGCGACCTTATGTCGCCCTTTTTTTTCTTAGCGTTTTTTTCAGGGCCAAAATTTAAACCGCTAAAAAAGATGGCCTTGTAAAAACCCTATATGAAAGTCTCGTTTTACGTCAATATGTTGCGCTAGATTTGGATAATCTACGCCAGATATTATAAAGCCAACGACAAAAAAAAATTTTTTTAAAATTTTCAGGCCCTCTAAGTCTACTTACATAAAAATACACTTTATAAATCTATATATTGCTCTATTATTGCGGTGACCGCGCCAAAAATTGTAAGGCCAAAAATAAAAAAAGGATTATTTTTTAAATTTTTAGGGGCCTGTTAATCTCCTTTTTTCGGCTCCGGAGCTGTTTGGCTCTTTTAAGGTCCACCTCTTTTCAGAGCGAGACCAGAGACGTAATCCTTAAGGTTATAGGAATCGGCGCGGCCCGACTTCTAAGCGGTTAGAGGCGGGCCACCACCGACTATTGCCTTCTGGCTTGGTTTTAGCCCGTGAAAACGCCAAAAAAGAGTCAGTTCGGGAAAACCACGCCAGAAGCTAGAGTTTGTTTCGCGAGAAAACGCGTCCATTTCCGCGGCGGCCAGGTAGCTCAGAAAAACCCCATTTTTATTTTTTAGGTCTCGTTTATATATAATATATAGTGGCCGTTATAATTTTAGATTGGCTTATATCCTAGAACTACACGTCTAAAATTTCACAACAAGGTTTTTTACTAGATCATCAAACTTGACACGCGGTTTTTTAGACGCTAAAGTGTCAACAATTAGTTGGAATATTTCATGACCCTCAAGCCAAAATCCAGGTTTTAAATTTCTGAGCGTAGGGGCGTCTCTTCAGCGGAGGCTCAAATAAGTCGCTACGCGTTGGAATATTAAGCTTGTCAGTCTTTTGGCGCCCAAAAAACGCGAAGCCAACGGTTGGAATCAAACGTTATAAATCTCGCCGACAAGGAGTACTACGAGATATATAATATCAAATCTTTGTTGCTAAAGTGGTGAGATAGTAATTTTAGTATTACCTTTTACCATTATTTTTTACAAAAAAATATTTACATTATTTAATTTTTTTATTGTATTTATCTATACTTATCTAAGTATGGATATTTTAACAATGACGCTGACGCGGTCGGTGGCCGGCCACAAACATGACCTGAGCCAGGCGGGCGTTGTTCTTTAGCTAAATACGTTTACGCGTTTATGTTTTACAATAAGCAGGGTAACTATTTATCTTTGTTACTACTTATCTAAAAGATTGCGTTCCAAGAGGATAATTATGTCTTTTATTACTACTGTTACTGTTGTCAATAATGAAGGGCGCCCAGTCAAGGCCGAGGTCACCTGTGGAGGAACTTTCCGCGGTTTTACGGACGAGGATACCGGTCAGCTATCTTTCTCCCTTTCAACCAAAGAAACGTACAGCGTCTCAGCCAAGCGGATGTTTGACTCGGCCGCTAGCGAAATCAGAGGTGGACAAAGTATCGTTCTCCGTCTACGCTGACCAATACTTAACCTTAAAATCTCTTGTTATGTCAATATAGGGCGTTCGATTTAGGTCGTCTAGGCCAGATATTGTAAGGCCAATTTCAAAAAAAATTTTTTTAAAATTTTTCGATCCTGTTAGTCTCCTTTTTTTAAGCCGGCCAAGATCTCTTTTGGTCGGCGACGATCTTCCGCGGGCGGCCCCGCTTTTTCGCTTAACGCGTGGGATTTATGTTTTTTTAGCTTTTGACGCGGCTTCGTCCCACTTAACCTTATCGGCTCCGGAGCCTTTTGGCTCTTTTATGGTCCGCCTCTTTTCTTAGCGAGACAAGAGACGTTTTCCTTAAGGTTAGGAGATTCGACGCGGCCCGACTTCAGCGCGGTTAAAGGCGGGCCGCCCTTCGACTGTAGCCTTCTGGCTTAGGTTTTAGCTCGTTAAAACGCCGCCAGAGTCAGTTCGTGAAAACCAGGCCAGAAGCTAGAGTTTCTTTCGCGTAAAAGCGCGTCCGTTTCCGCGGCGGAAAGGTAGCTTGTTTTGGCCATTGTCGGCCATGGCGCTACTATATAAGCGAATCTTAAATTAATACAACAACTATATAAAGTATATAAATGAGCCAGCCAAAACTAAAATGGGGTTTTTACGAAGGCCTTAAAAAAAACCTCCTGCCCCCTTTTTTGGTTTTCAGCCCCCTATTAAAAACGCCAACCCTGTTATAATAGTTAAGCCAAAAAGGACGAGGGCTTGGGGTCGGCGACCGCTAAAATCCCTCGTCCCCTTTTTGAAACGGCGACCGCTAAAATCCCTCGTCCCCTTTTTGGAACGGCGACCGCTAAAATCCCCCGCCTTCTTTTGGGGACGGCTGCCGCTAAAATCCCCCGCCTTCTTTTAGGGAAGGCTGCCGCTAAAATCCCCCGCCCTCTTTTTGTTAAAAACCTTTTTTCTTTGAAACTCCTATTTACTCACAACATATTGTGTTCGTATTAATTTTGTGACCCTATATCCAATTTAAGGGTGTCTATAATTTGAAAACATAATTTTTTTACGCCTTTATAAAACTTGTAATTAAGCCTATTTTGCCGTAACTTACTTTTGAAATTTATTATTATTAGTTAACGCTTTCGGACTTTTTTTTGCTCCGCCAGCGGGCGACCCCTTGGCCATAAGGCCTTGGCGGTCGCGACCAAGACCAGTCAAGGAGTTTTCATGCGGCCGGCGGAAATAGAAGAGCGCTTCGCTAAAGCCTTACTATCCCTCGCTAACGACTTTGACAAAAAATTCGTCTTGGCCTTTTCCGGGGGAGTCGACTCCACCGCCCTTTTAGCCTTAATGACCCAAGTCCGGCCGCCGGCGAGTCTCATAGCCGCCCACCTTAACCACAATCTTAGAGCCCAATCGACGGACGAAGCCAATAGAGCCCAAGAGGTCGCCGCCAGTTTAAACGTCCCCTTTATCTTGGGCCAGGCCGAAACAAGGACGATCGCCCAAAATCGGGGCCGCGGCTTAGAAGACGCGGCCCGAAAGGCTAGATACGACTTTTTGGCCCAAGTCGCGAACTCGTCTGCCAGCGACTATATCTTGACCGCTCACCAGGCCAATGACCAGGCTGAAACCATGCTTTTAAAGATTTTCCGAGGGGGAGGCCCGTCGTCTTGGGTGGGGATCAAGCCTAAACAGGACCGCCTTTTAAGGCCTTTGCTGTCTTTTTCCCGCGAAGAGCTTTTGGCCTACGTTAATTACAAAAAACTCCCCTTTATCCACGATCCTTCCAACGACGACCCTAGTTTTCGCCGCAATCACTTAAGAATCGCCATTTGGCCAGAACTTTTAAAACAGAACCAAGGCTTAGTTTTCGCCTTAGGTCGAGCCGCGAACCTCGCTTTGGCCGAAGAGGAGTTTTGGGATTCTAGGGTTAACCAGCTAGCCCTCCAATTAGCGGAATTCCTGCCTAATGGCCAGATTAGGCTTAAAGCGGCTAGTTTAGAGAGCTTAAGCTTAGCCGAGCGGCGGCGCTTGGTTTTATTTCTCTTACGGCGGATCAAAATTCCCACCAAAAGCGGCGGCGAAAACGTGCCCTTAGCCGGGGTCGATAAGTTCTTAGAATTCGCCAAAGAGAGCCGAGTCCAAGGCCAAGGCCTGGATTTGCCAGGCGGTCGACGGGTGGCGAGGCAAGGCATGTACCTTTATATTGGGCCATCTTCAAGATTTCCCGCGACATATGGCCTCTAAAAAAAAATCTAAATTTTTTCCAAAAAATCCTTGACTTTCTTTTCTAGCTTTTGTTATAAAAGCTGAATCCGCAATGGCGGCCATTTTAAGCATCCGAGTTTGGCCTTTCGCGAGGCGTAACTTTAATGGTCGCGGATTTAGGTCGTTTTCGAACGATCAAGACCTTCCCTAGGTGTACCCAGGGCCAAATTATTTGGTCCATTAAGGGTCTTAAGGCCTGGAGAAGGTGTTTTTGTCCCCTTTTTTCGTCTAAAGGGGTTTTTTTCGCCCATAACGCGTAATTTTTTTTAACGAAGGGTTTTATGCCGACCATAAACCAACTGATCCGTAAAGGGCGGAAAGCCCAGACGAAGAAGAACACCGTGCCGGCTTTAAAGGCTTGCCCGCAAAAAAGAGGGGTCTGCATCCGAGTTTACACCGCGACCCCTAAAAAGCCCAACTCGGCTTTGCGAAAGGTGGCCAGGATTCGCCTGACCAACTCCATGGAAGTTACTTCCTATATTCCGGGCGAGGGACACAACCTCCAAGAGCACTCTGTGGTCTTAATTAGGGGGGGTCGGGTTCGCGACATGCCCGGGGTTCGGTATCACGTAATTCGCGGGACCCTAGACGCTATCGGGGTCCAAAAACGGCGTCAAGGCCGTAGTAAGTACGGGGCCAAACGGCCCAAATAGCCTTTTTTTAGCTTTTTTCCAACTATAACTAATTAGGTGGACAATGCCTAGGCGCAGAGAGATTTCCAAACGGGAGACCCCGCCAGACCCGAAATTCGGGCACAAGATGGTGGGCCGGTTTATTAATAACCTTTTACGGCGGGGCAAAAAAAGTCTGGCCGAGAAGATTTTCTACGGGGCCATTGACTTAATCGCCAAACGCTCCAACGACGATCCTTTAAAGACCTTTGAAAAAGCCTTAGACCAAGTGCGGCCGACCGTGGAAGTCAAAAGCCGCCGGGTGGGTGGCTCCACTTATCAGGTGCCTGTGGAAATCCGGGCCGATCGACGAGCGGCCCTTTCCATCCGCTGGCTCATCGCCTACGCCCAAAAAAGAGGCGAAAAAGGCATGATGGCTAAACTGGCCGCGGAGATTTGGGACGCCGCCCAAGGTCGGGGGGCTTCGGTTAAAAAACGAGAAGACACTCACCGCATGGCTGAGGCTAACAAGGCCTTCGCCCACTATCGCTGGTAATTACTAGCCTTTTGGCGCGCTTAGCTAATAAGTTAAGCGTTTTAAAAGCTAGACGTTTTAGTTGATTTGGTTCGCTAAATAGTTTTTTTGGGCTATTTAAATCCAAGTTCTCGCTTTTTTTTTGGATATTGGCTCTTTGATAATTTAATTCAATAGCCATGTTGAATAAATCCATAAATATTTTCTGGATTTATTGATTTATTTTATTTATAAGGACGTTTTTTTTGGCCCGCAAGCTTCCCATAGCCAATACTAGAAATATCGGCATCATCGCCCATATTGACGCTGGCAAGACCACCACTTCCGAACGGATCCTTTATTACACTGGAGTTTCCTCGAAGATTGGCGAGGTCCACGATGGCCAAGCCGTTATGGACTGGATGGAGCAGGAGCAGGAGCGGGGCATTACCATTACTTCGGCGGCCACCACTTGCTTTTGGCGCGATAGGCGGATCAACATCATCGACACCCCGGGGCACGTGGATTTTACCATTGAGGTGGAGCGGAGTTTACGGGTTTTAGACGGGGCGGTGGCGATTTTTTGCTCAGTCGGCGGGGTTCAGCCCCAGTCGGAGACGGTCTGGCGCCAGGCCGACCGCTACCATGTGCCCAGGATCGCCTTTATAAATAAAATGGATCGCCTAGGGTCGGATTACCAAAAATGCTTAAAAGAAATGACCGAAAGGCTCTCGGCCCGGCCAGCTCTTTTACAGCTGCCCATGGGCTCGGAAGACAAGTTTGAGGGTTTAATCGATCTTTTAGAGATGCGGGCCATTGTTTATCCCAATTCCTTAGACGACCCCACTAAGTTTGAGTATAAGCCTCTACCGGACAGTTACCTTAGCGAAGCCACCGCCGCCAGAACCAATTTAATTGAGACCTTGGCTGACGTTGACGAGGACTTGATTGAGGATTTTCTGGAAGGTCGAGAAGTTTCGTCTGAGCGCTTAAGAGCTATCTTAAGGCGCGGAACCATTGAGCTAAAATGCGTGCCCGTCTTCTTAGGCTCGGCTTTTAAAAACAAAGGCGTCCAACCTCTTCTAGACGGGATCGTCGACTTTCTGCCCTCGCCAGTGGACATTAAACCTGTTGAAGGCTTAACCCCTGATGGTTCGACGACTAGTCGACCGGCTGACGACGCGGCTCCTTTTTCGGCTTTGACTTTTAAGCTGATGAGCGATCCTTACGTGGGCCATCTGACCTTCTTAAGGATTTACTCCGGCGTTTTAAAGTCTGGGGATCAGGTTTATAACTCGACTCGGGAAAAGAAAGAAAAAATTGGCCGTCTTTTAAAGATGCACGCCAATAAGCGCGAAGAGATCAAAGAAGCCGAGGCCGGAGACATCGTGGCCGCGGTGGGCTTAAAAACCTCGGCCACGGGCGATACTTTGTGCGACGAGCGGGAGCCTTTGATCTTAGAGCGCCTGCACGTGCCTGAGCCTGTCATCCACATCGCCTTAACCCCAAAGAGTAAGGACGAGCGGGACAAACTAGGTCAAGCCTTGGCCAAGTTAGCCTCCGAAGACCCCTCTTTCCGGGTCCGGACCGACAAAGAGACCGGCGAGACGGTCATCTCGGGCATGGGCGAACTCCACTTGGAAATTATCGTGGACCGCCTTTTACGAGAGTTTAAGGTGGGGGCTAACTTAGGGGCTCCTCAAGTGGCTTACCGCGAGACCATCACCAAAACCGTGGAAGTCGAAGGCCGCCACGTCCGCCAAACCGGTGGTCGCGGGCAGTATGGCCACGTCTGGTTACGGTTAGAGCCCTTACCCGCGGGCGGGGGCTTGGTTTACGAAACCGCGGTCGTGGGCGGGACAGTGCCCAAAGAGTATCACTCTTCCGTGGGCGAAGGAGCTTTGGAAGCGGCCAGAAAAGGCGGGGTCCGGGGCGGCTTTCCGGTGACGGATCTGAAGGTGACCTTATTTGACGGCTCCTTTCATGAGGTCGACTCCTCGGAGATGGCCTTCGCTCTGGCCGGGTCCTTAGGTTTAAAAGCTGGTTTAGCCAAAGCCGGATCTATTATTTTAGAGCCCATCATGGACTTAGAAGTCGTCACCCCCGAAGAGTTCGTGGGCGACGTCATTGGCGACTTAAACGCGCGAAGGGCTAGGGTTAACGCCTTAGAGTCTTTAGCTGGGACCAGAATCGTCAAAGCCAGCGCCCCTTTAGCCGCCATGTTTGGTTATTCCACGGAATTAAGGTCCAAAACTCAAGGCCGAGCCACTTTCGCCATGCAGTTTGGCTCTTACCAAAGCTGCCCGGAAAACGTGGCCCAAGAAGTTATAGCCCTAAAAGAAGCTCGCAATAAATAGTTTTTTGGCTTTTAAGGTTTTTCCGGTTTAAAGGGTTTTTACTAGTTTTTAGCTTTGGTAATTTTTGAAGCTTTTAATTTGAAGCTATTAAATTGAAACATCTTTATTCGCTGTTTAGCGTTTTTTAGCCTCAATATCTTGTAGTATTAGTTTTTATTGTTTTTTTGTAACTTTTGTGCTTTAATAGTTTAATATTTTTAACGATTTAATTTTTATTTAGTAGTTTTAATATTAATAACTTATTATTTAACTAATTAACGATTTATTATTCATTTTATCGTCGTCCACTAACTTTTTTTCTTTGGAGGCTCGACCATGGCCAAAAAAAAGTTCGATCGTTCCAAACCTCATGTCAATGTTGGTACAATTGGCCACATTGATCATGGAAAAACTACTTTAACCGCGGCCATTACCTTAGTTCTGTCTAAGGCCGGAGGGGGCGAGTACGTGCCCTTCGATCGTATTGACAAGGCCCCTGAGGAAAAAGAACGCGGCATCACCATCGCGGCCAGCCACGTCGAATACGAGACCAGCAAACGTCATTACGCTCACGTGGACTGCCCGGGTCACGCGGATTACATTAAGAACATGATCACTGGAGCCGCCCAGATGGACGGGGCTATACTAGTTGTTGGGGCTGACGACGGTCCGATGCCCCAGACCAGGGAGCACATTCTTTTAGCCCGGCAAGTCGGCGTTCCCTCCATCGTGGTATTTTTAAACAAATGCGACATGGTCGACGACCCGGAGCTTTTAGAGCTCGTCGATCTGGAGTTGAGAGAGCTTTTAACTAAAAACTCTTTCCCTGGCGATACCACCCCGATCGTTCGCGGCAGCGCTTTAAAAGCCTTAGAGTGCGGCTGCGGCAAACGCGAGTGCGAAAACTGCCGACCCATTTTGGAGCTCATGGACCAAGTCGACGAGTTCGTGCCCGAGCCCGTGCGCGACGTGGACAAACCCTTCCTTATGCCCATTGAGGACGTTTTCTCCATCTCTGGCCGAGGCACGGTGGTCACCGGCCGGGTGGAAAGAGGTATCATTAAAGTTTCCGACGACGTGGAGATCTTGGGCATGAACCCAAGGCCCCCGCAAAAAACCGTCTGCACTGGCGTGGAGAGGTTCCGGAAGCTCTTAGACGAGGGTCGAGCTGGCGACAACGTTGGGTTGTTGTTAAGAGGGACCAAGCGCGACGAGGTGGAAAGGGGTCAAGTGGTCGCCAAACCCGGCTCCATCACTCCTCACACCAAGTTTAAAGCTGAGGTTTACGTCTTAAACCGCGACGAAGGTGGCCGTCATACCCCCTTCTTCCCCGGTTATCGGCCCCAGTTCTACTTCCGGACCACGGACGTGACCGGCGTCGTGACCTTACCCGAAGGGGTGGAAATGGTCATGCCTGGCGACAACGTGACTTTTACCGTGACCCTTATCATGCCCATCGCCATGGAAAAAGAGCTCCGCTTCGCTATTCGCGAGGGTGGCCGAACCGTGGGGGCGGGCGTCATTTCCGAGATAATTGAATAGCGAGGCGACTAGTAAGGCGAGCGGCCTACCAAATTGTTGGAGCCGGTCGCCTTTTTAGCCTCGCCGGATAATGGCCAAAGGCAAGATATGACCAGCACGCAAAAAATTCGCATTCGCCTGCGGGCCTATGACCACAAGCTATTGGACCGATCGACCCAAGAAATTGTGATGACCGCCCAAAGCACCGGGGCTAAGGTCGCCGGACCCCTGCCGCTACCGACCACCATCTCTCGGACTTGCGTTTTACGCTCGCCCCATGTGGACAAAAAATCCCGAGAGCATTTTGAGGTCAGGACTCATAAACGTCTCTTAGACATCCTGGATCCGACCCCCCAGACCGTGGAAGCCCTGATGAAACTCGATCTCTCGGCGGGCGTCGACGTGGAGTTAAAACTGTGACCCGGGGACTGATTGGCCGTAAACTAGGCATGACTCGCTTGTTTGGCGTAGATGGCTCTTCCACGCCGGTGACAGTTATTGAGGCTGGACCTAACGCGGTCTTACAGATCAAAACCCCGGCCAATGATGGCTACAGCGCGGCTCAGTTAGGTTTTGACTACCAGAAAAAGCCTAACAAGCCGACTTTAGGCCATAGCGCCAAAGCGGGTTTTCCTGACCGCGGCTTTAAGATGGTCAAAGAATTTCCCTTAGACGACGAGTCTTTGGCCCCAGGCGCTTTAGTCACCTTAACCCTCTTTACGCCGGGCGAAAAAATATCGGTCCAAGGGGTCAGCAAAGGCAAGGGCTTCGCCGGAGTCATGAAACGTCATGGTTTTGGCGGGGGTCGCGCCACCCATGGCTGCTTAACTCCCCGTAGCGGTGGCTCTATCGGCAGCGCCGCCGATCCCAGCCGCGTCTTCCCAGGCAAAAAAATGGCTGGTCACACGGGCGCGGCCTTAGTTACGGTCAAAAATCTTTTGATCGTGGACGTTCGGCCCGAGTACAAGGTCATCCTGGTCAAGGGGGCGGTGCCTGGCCCGAACGGGGGCTTGGTTCTTTTGAAAAAAGATCCCAAAACCGCGAGTTTGGCCGCTAAAAAGGTCGTTTAGCCCTTTAGCCATTCAAATGGTTCTGGCCCTAACCCAGCCCCTCTAAATAGATCTAGCTAGCTAACTAACTAGATAGATAGATAGATAGATAGTTAGATCTAGGCAAATAAAAGATCTAGATAGATAATCTAGATAGGATTAATTGGGAGATAATGATGCCCACGGTGGACGTCGTCGACCTAAAACGCGAAAAAGTCGGGGAGGTAGAGCTTCCTGAGGCCATCTGGACGGTGGAGCCGAAAATCCACATCATCCACGAGGTGGTCACCGCCCAGCTCAATTGTCGGCGGTCTGGCTCGGCTTCAACCAAAACCCGAGCTGAGGTGGCTTTTTCCAACCGCAAACCCTATAGCCAGAAAAAAACTGGTCGGGCGCGAGCCGGGTCCCGGCGCTCGCCCTTATGGCGCAAAGGCGGGACCATTTTTGGGCCCAAACCCCGGGACTACGGTTTTCGGCCGCCAGCCAAAGTTCGTCGCTTAGCCTTAAAAAGCGTTTTGTCGGCCAAACTTAGGGAAAACGAGCTGTTAATCGTCAATGATTTTCCCATGCCCAAGATCACGACCAAAGATTTTCGGGCGACCATGAAAGACTTAGGCGTTAACAAAGCCGTGGTCGTTATTCCGACCGAGGACCGCAACTTGGAGCTCTCGGCCCGTAATCTTCAGGATTTTCAGGTTTTAAGAGTGGAAGGCCTCAACTGCTACGACATTTTAAAGCGCGACCACCTGGTTATTCTTAAGGAAAGTCTACCGGCCTTGGAAGAGAGGCTCCTAAAATGAAACCGCCTAGCCAAATTATTCTGCGGCCCTTAAACACGGAAAAATGCCTCAAATGGCGGGAATCCTATAACAAGTTTTCCTTTGAGGTGGCTATCACGGCCAATAAAGTCGAGATCCGGCACGCGGTCGAACAGTTATTTCAGATACCCAATAAGGTCTTAGACGTTCGAACCGTCATCATGCCCGGCAAGTTTCGCCGCCGCCGTCGTAATCAAGGTGGTTACACCTCAGACTGGAAAAAAGCCATTGTGACCTTGGTTAAAGGTCAGGGCCTACCCATTTTCGAGGAAGCCTAACCATTGATTTAGGCTCCTTTTTTTTTACAAAAGCTTTAGCCCTTTTTCGCCAAAAGCTTTTTATGGTTTTTTAATTTTTTTAAAAAACTATTTTTCTTCCTTTTTGCTGTTAAAAGCTTATTTTTGGTTAAGCTCTTAATTATTATAACTTTGGCGCTTTTTTGAAGGATAAGTCATGCCCATAAAAGCCGTTAAACCCACCTCGGCCGGTCGCAGGGCCCAGACCTACGTTACTTACGAGGATATAACTCGGGCCCAACCGGAAAAAAGCCTGGTCCAGCCCAAGCCGTCCACTGGGGGTCGGAATAACTTGGGCCGCGTCACCGTCCGCTTTCGCGGGGGTGGCCACAAACGTCAATATCGGCTCATTGATTTTCGGCGGGACAAGTTGGAAGTGCCAGCCAAGGTCGCCCACATCGAGTACGACCCCAATCGCGGGGCTCGGGTGGCTCTACTGCACTATTTTGACGGCGAAAAGCGCTATATTATCGCTCCTCAGCATTTAAAGCCCGGGGATAAGGTCGTCTCTAGCGACAAAGCCGACATCGTGCCGGGCAATTGTCTGTCTTTAAAGGCTATTCCTTTAGGCTCTTTAGTCCATAACGTGGAGCTAAAACCTGGCAAAGGCGGGCAACTGGCCCGGGGCGCGGGCAACTACGCCCAGGTCATGGCTCGCGAAGGGACTTACGCCTTGTTAAAACTGCCTTCCGGCGAGATGCGCCGGGTTCTGTCCGTCTGCCGAGCCACCATCGGCCAGGTCAGTAATCCGGATCACAATAGCGTCTCTTTAGGTAAGGCTGGTCGGACCCGGTACTTAGGTCGCCGTCCCCATGTCCGGGGCGTGGCCATGAACCCGGTCGACCACCCCTTAGGCGGTGGCGAAGGCCGCAGCTCTGGCGGTCGACACCCGGTTTCGCCGTGGGGTTTACCGACTAAAGGCTTTAAGACGCGGAAGAAGTCCAAGCCTTCCAATAAGTACATTGTCAAAAAACGCGACCGCAAGTAGGACTTTTTAGGAGTAGCCATGCCCCGCAGCGTCAAGAAAGGACCGTTCGTCGACGATCACGTCATGAGCAAGACCATCGCGGCCGTGGAGGCCGGGGATCGCCGGGTTATCAAAACCTGGTCTCGCCGGTCGACCATTCTGCCGGACATGGTCGGTCTCACCTTCGCGGTTCATAATGGCAAAAAATTTATCCCCGTGTTTGTGACCGAGAACATGGTCGGCCACAAACTAGGCGAATTTTCCCCGACCCGGACTTTCTTTGGCCACGCCGCCGACAAGAAAGTCAAGAAAACCAAGAAGTAGGCTTTTCGTTATGGAAGCTAAACCAGACCAAACCCCTAAAGAGGTCAAAGAAGTCAAAGCCATTGGCAAGTATTTACGCGTGGCCGCCGACAAAACGCGAATCATGGCTCGAACCGTCGTCAATCAAACGGTGGAGAAGGCCATTAACACTTTGACCTTTGCCCCTAATAAAAGCGCGGCTCTAATCTTAAAGGTTTTAAAGTCCGCCGTGGCCAACGCCGTGGAAAACAATCATTTTGAGGCTGAAGAACTCTACGTCAAAAGCGTCTTCGTCGACCGCGCCTCTTCCATGAAACGCTTTCAACCCTGCGCCCACGGTCGAGCCAAGCCGATTTTAAAAAGAACCAGTCACATTACGGTCGTGGTCTCGCGGGTCTAGGCCTTATTTTTCTTTAAGCTGTTTTTAGGAGGGCACTTTGGGCCAAAAAACACACCCTTTAGGCTTTCGACTAGGGGTCATTAAAACCTGGTCTTCGCGCTGGTACGCGGGTCGCGACTTTGGGCACCTGGTGGTCGAGGACCGCAAGATCCGCGACTTCGTAAAGAAAAAACTGGAAGCGGCTGGAATCTCGAACATTGAGATCGAACGCTTTGGTTATAAGGTCAAGCTGCGGATCCATACGGCCCGGCCCGGCGTCGTCATTGGCAAAAAAGGGGCGGACATTGAAAATTTACGGCGGGATCTGGAAAAGCTCTTAGCCAAGCTTAACAAAGCCCCGGCCGACGCCCCGGCTGAGTTGGCCGAC
>JAIROO010000015.1 GCA_031257535.1 Deltaproteobacteria bacterium | reverse complement strand
GGGGTTCCTCGCCCGCTTTAGCCGCGAAAGTGGCTAGGGACTTAAAAGACGCTTATCAGGGTTATGGGGCTTTGTGTAAGCTCCTAGCTCAGGCTCGGGCTTTGATTTTAGCCGCGGATTTGGACGAGCGGACCAGAAAGCGGCTTTTTCAGACTTTAGCCGAGGATCCAGAGTTGCCCGCTTTAGTTAACCAAGCCCACGACGGCGAGAGCGAGCCCTTAAAGGAGCGCTTAGAGCGTCTATTGGCGCCAGTAACGTCCCTAGGCGACCTTTTTTCCTGGGTAAACTCGTGGCTTTTAAAGCGTTAGACGGATTTTATGGAGATTTTCATATTCGGGGCCGACCATTGGCGGACTCCGGTGGCTTTACGGGAGCTGTTGGCTCGCCTTAATCTCGCTGGTCCTTGGGTCTACGACTTTTTGGCTAAAGACCCTTATAACGAGGCCTTAATCCTTTCGACCTGTAATCGCTTAGAGATCGTGGGAGTAGCTGACGACGCTAACTTGGCTCGGGCTTATTTTCGGACCGAGATCGCTAAATTAATCGCGGTTCCCGCGACTGATTTAGACGAGTTCTTTCACTATTATAAGGATTTAGAGGCGGTTCGCTACCTTTTTCGGGTCACTTCGGGTTTAGAGTCCCAGGTTTTGGGCGAGCCTCAGATTTTAGGCCAGGTCAAAGCCAGTTTTCGCGAGGCTTTAAATAAACGGGCTATTGGTCCCGTGGTCAGCAAACTTTTTCATAAAAGTTTTCGGGCCGCCAAAAGAGCCCGAGCGGAAACGGATTTAGCTATAGGGCCCGTGTCCGTGGCTTCGGCGGCCGTGGAGTCGGCGGCCCGTTTATTAGGGGGACTCGCTGGCCAAAGGGTCGTGGTCTTAGGGGCTGGGGAGATGGCCGCTTTAACCATGGCTCACTTAAAGGAGCGGGCTCTTCGGTCTTTGGTCGTGGTCAACCGGACCTTCGCTCGCGCCCAAGATCTAGCCGCTAAATGGGAAGCGATGGCCCGACCTTGGGCTGAGCTGGATGAGGCTTTGGCTGATAGCGATTTGGTTTTTACGGCCTTAGGCGGATCTTCGCCTTTTTTAACGACCGACTACCTGACCCCTTTAGCCACGGGTCGGCCCTGGTGGTTTTTTGATTTAGGCTTACCCAGAAATGTGGAAGAAAAAGCTGGCGATTTACCGGGCCTGGGCTTAAAAAACTTAGACGAGATAGCTAAGTTAGTCGCGGCCAATCGCGAGTCTCGCCAAAAAGAGGTGGCCAGGGTCGAGGCTATAATCGAAGAAGAGCTGGTTAAGTATAGTCATTGGCTTTTAGAGTTAGGGGCGCGACCGACTATTAAGGCCTTATCCGTCTTAGCCGAGGAAGCTAGGGAGCTGGAGCTTAGTAAGACCTTAAACCGGACCGATTTTAACTCCGAACAAAGTCAAGCCGTGGCGGCCATGAGTCGGGCCCTAGTCCGGCGAATCCTCCATAACCCTTTAACTTTCGCTAAAACATGTCACCGTCATGGTCGAGCTGACCATAATTTGAATATGGTGCGGCGAATTTTTGGCCTTGATCCACGCTAACCATTATCTTTAGCTCCAAATATTGATCTCAACGTTCTTAGGTTGAGACTAAATTGGGATATATAATGGTTTTGTTTTTTTTTCTCTTTCGCCAAATGGTCTTTAACGCTATAATTAGCCGAGCGAAATCCAAAGCCCTTATAGGTGGACTTCGTCGGTTTTTTTTCGGCCCTAAAATACCGGAACGTTTTTTTCCGGAGGGTGATTTAGTCGTCTTTCGATTTTTTTGAGAAAAGTCGCTGAAGACAAGGGGGAGGCGCGAACAGTGAGCTCTTTGACTTTCACCAAAGAGAAAGTTTTAGAAACTTTCATGGACGACGAGGAGTTGTTCGTTGAAAGCGTTAGCATGTTTTTAGACAACGTCAAGACGCGTCTAGTCAACCTCAAAAAGGCCGTCAGCGAGCGTCAAGTCGAGGCGGTGATGGCCGAAGCCCACACGATTAAGGGCATGATGGGGTATTTTACCGCCGGACCCTCCTATGAGGCGGCCAAAAAACTGGAGTTCATGGGCCGGGAAAAGAACCTTGACGGGGTCGACGAGGCTTTGGCCGATTTAGAGGTTAAACTCGCCCAGTTGCGAGAGGTTTTGGAAGGTTGGCTCGGTTAGTTTTTTTAAGGCTAAAGTTTGGCTTTAGGGCTAAAGTCTGGCTTTAGGGCTAAAGTTTGGCTTTAGGGTTAAAGTCTGGCTTTTTGGTTTTTTAGGAGCCAGCCGCGAAATAAGGCGCCCAAAAAAGCCACGTTTTTGGCTTTAGACCTTATTTACGGTTTTTAGACCTTGTTTACGTTAAAGTTTAAGCTTTTTTTAGCTTATGTTTTTTTGGTTTTGGAGGAAGAAAAAGACGTTGACTAAAGAGCCTTCTGGGACTAATAACGCCGTAGCTACTCTTGGGGCCGCGTCCGCGACGACGACCAGCCCGACCGCGAACAACTTGGGCGACGATTTAGGGGGAGCCGAAGAGTCGAGTTCGGTTTTAGAAGCTCGTCAAAAAAAATCCGTTCTTCTCGCCGAGTCCATACCTATTTTTCCCAATACTTTTCGCCCGACGGACGAGGTTTTGACCATCCACCGGGAGTTAGGGGCTAAGACGGCCGAAGAGCTGGAAGACCAATCCCGGGTTTGGGTGGTGGCTGGTCGCTTAATGGCCAAAAGGGATTACGGTAAATCCACCTTTTTTGACCTTCAAGACCCGTCGGCGAAAATTCAACTATTTTTAAAACGTGACTTAGTCGAGCCAAAGGTGGCGGATCTAGCCAAAAAGCTGGATATTGGCGATTTAATAGGCGTTAAAGGTCGGGTTTTTAAAACCAAAACCGGAGAGCTGACCATTTTGGTCGACCATCTGGAGTTGGTTACCAAAAGTTTATGGCCTCTACCTGAAAAGTTTCACGAAATGAGCGTCGAGCTTAAATACCGGCGCCGCTACGTGGACCTAATCATGAACGAGACCTCGCGGCGGGTTTTTCGGATTCGTTCTCAGGTCGTGTCTTTTATTCGGCGTTTTTTGGACGAGCGCGGTTTTTTGGAAGTCGAGACCCCCATGATGCAGCCCATCCCCGGGGGAGCCGCGGCTAGACCCTTTACGACCTATCACAACGCCTTGGACCGGACCTTGTACTTAAGGGTGGCCCCAGAACTTTACTTAAAACGCCTTTTAGTCGGGGGTTTAGGTCGGGTTTACGAGGTTAACCGCAATTTCCGCAACGAAGGGGTTTCCATCCAGCACAATCCCGAGTTTACCATGCTGGAGTTCTACCAAAGTTTCGCCAATTTTAACGACCTTATGGACTTGACCGAGGTGATGTTCGCTGAGGCGGCCACGACTATCTTGGGGTCGCCGGATCTGGTTTATCAAGGCCAGCCCGTGTCCTTTAAAAGCCCTTGGCGTCGTTTGACCTTTCACGAAGCCTTAGAAACCATAGGCGGAACCCCGAAAGAGGTCCTTTTCGACCACGACCAAGCTTTAAGCCATTTAGCCTCTTTGGGCGGGGAAAAAACCGAAAGCGACCCTTTAGGCAAGATCTTAGCCAAGATCTTCGATTTAACGGTGGAGCAAAAGCTAATTGACCCCACTTTTATCACCATGTACCCAGCCGACATTAGTCCTTTGGCCAGGCGTAACGACCATAATCCAGACTTGACCGACCGCTTTGAGCTTTTTATTACCGGCCGGGAGATAGCCAATGGGTTTTCCGAGTTAAACGACCCCTTAGACCAAAAGGATCGTTTTTTGGCTCAGGTAGCCGAACGCGAGGCTGGGGACGAGGAAGGCATGTTTTTTGACGAGGATTACGTCCGGGCCCTTATGTACGGTATGCCCCCGGCGGCGGGGGAAGGGGTAGGGATCGACCGCTTGATTATGCTCTTAACCGACTCGGCCAGCATTCGCGACGTTATCCTCTTTCCACACTTAAGATCGGAAAAATGATCTGTTTTCGGTTCGTCGCCCTGAGGTCATAACCGACCCATGGCGACTATTGAGCGGACCATCGCCCTCCGCTATTTAAGGGCCAAAAGACGCGATAGCTTAGTTAGTTTGATCTCGGTTTTAGCCGTGGGCGGGGTAGGCTTAGGCGTGGCGGCCCTGATCGTGGTCTTAGCCGTGTTAAACGGCTTTGAGACCAACTTAAAAACCAAGCTCTTAGGTTTGTCGCCCCACGTGTCCATCTTTAAGGCCGGCGGCAACCTGACCGACTGGGAGACGGTCGTGGCCAAGATCAAGACCGTGCCCGGGGTTAAGTCGGCTTTACCGTTTATTCAAGGTCAAGCTCTGGCGGCGAGCGGTCAAGGGGCTAGTGGCGTCGTTATTATGGGCCTTGATCCCCAAGCTACGGCCGAAGCGGGATTTTTTCAGGTTTTAAACTTGGATCCCCAAGCGGTCAAAAACTTGACTCAAAGACCCATGGTCGCCCCGGCTAATGATTTAATGAGGCTATTTTCGCCGATAATCTTTGACGACGAAGAAGAGTATCTGCCGGACGAGCCAGAAGATAGCGCCCAAGAAGAGTTGGGGGATAAGTCCCAAGAAGAGTTAGGGGATAAGTCCCAAGACGAGACGGACCCTAATCCTCTTAAAGAGTCGGTCGAGGGGTCTTTTAAGGGGTCGGGCGGCCAATCCAATAGCGAGTCGGCCCCTAGTCCGCTTAAAGAGTCGGTCGGAGTTCCTCTTAATGAATCGGGCGGCCAACTCCAAAACGGCTGGCGCGACCAAACCCCTTTCGGAGCCGCTACCATTGGCCAGCCCAATCCCCTTTCGGCGACCATAGCGACCGCCGAGGCCAAAGTCGATCGCGCGATCCCACCCCGCGAAAACGCCGCGGCCAAAGAAGCTCCCCTTGCGACCTTAGCCTCTTTAGCTATTAAAGCCAACCAAAGGCTCGACGTGGCCTTGGAGTTCGCGATTCTTAAAGTCGCGTCGACTGATAAGGCCGCGACTTTTTTACCTTTGGGTCAAGACGACGCTAAGGCCGCGACCCTATTATCTTCGAGTCAAGACGATCCTAAGGACGCTCCCGTAGACCCAGAAAAAGTTAGACCAGACGCGGTCGACCCAGATAAAGTTGGCCCAGAGAAAGTCGGCCCAGAAAAAGTTGGCCTAGACGCGGTCGGCCCAGACGAAGACGCGTCTAACGGCCAGGCGGCGGCGGTTGATTTTGAGGCGGAGGCGCCTGAGCCAGTTAGGCCTATATTATTAGGTCGGGAGTTAGCCTTATCTTTAGGGGCCGGACCTTTGTCTGCGGTCCGGATCATTTCTCCTTTTGGCCGGATCACCCCTTTAGGCCAGAGAGCTCCTTTGACTCGCTATTTTCAAGTGGCTGGGACTTTTCAGGCCCATTATTACGACTTTGACTCTAAACTGGCTTTTACTGATTTAGAGGAAGCCGCCGACCTTTTGGGGTTAGTCCCGGGCGAGGTCTCGTATGTTGAGGTTAAGGTTTTTGACATTTACCAAGCCGACCGGATCCACGGGGAGATCATCGAGCTTTTAGGTCCTGACTACTGGGGTCGCGACTGGATGCGCATGAATCTGAGCCTTTTTTCCGCCTTAAAGCTGGAAAGGACGGCCATGTTCGTGATCCTGACCCTCATTGTTTTAGTGGCCGCCTTTAATATCGCCTCCACCTTAATTATGATGGTGGCCGAAAAAACCCGGGACATCGCTATTTTAAAAGCCATGGGAGCCACTTCCGCCCAGATTAAGCGGATCTTCACCTGGCAGGGGCTAATTGTGGGGTTAGTTGGGACCTTAGGCGGGCTTATCGTGGGGATCGTTTTGTGTCTCTTACTTAAGCGCTACGAGTTTATCTCCCTGCCCCCAGAGATTTACCTCATGAGTTCTTTGCCGGTGGAGTTACGCTGGCCTCAGGCGGCGGCTATTACCTTGGTTTCTATGGCCATTAGTTACCTGGCCACCGTTTATCCCGCCAAAAGAGCGGCCAGCTTCGATCCGGTGGAAGCCTTAAGATATGAGTAGGACGCTCCCTAAAAAGGCCTCGGCCGCTTCAAACGTGGCCTTATTGGAAGCCCGCGACCTAAAAAAGTCCTTTCTCGCCGGGGGCCAGGAGCTGACCATCTTAGACGGCTTAAACTTTAAAGTCGAAAAAGGCGAGTCCGTGGCCATATTAGGGGCCTCGGGTTCGGGTAAATCCACTTTATTGTATATACTAGGGGGTTTAGACCGACCCACTAGTGGCCTAACCTTAGCCCAAGGCCAAGAGTTGTTTCGTCTGTCCGAGCCGGATCTAGCCAGATGGCGAGCTCGGGAAGTGGGCTTTGTTTTTCAATATCACCACCTTTTACCAGAGTTCTCGGCCTTGGAAAACGTGGCCATGCCGGCTCTTTTAGCGGGTTTGGCTCCTAATCAAGCCGAGGAACTGGCTAGACCCCTTCTCACTAGGGTGGGTTTAGGCCAGCGTTTAAGGCATCGACCTGGGGCTCTGTCGGGCGGCGAGCAACAAAGGGTGGCTTTAGCCCGGGCTCTGGTTTTAGAGCCGAAAATTCTCTTAGCCGACGAACCCACTGGTAACCTTGACGCGGGGAGCGCGAAAATGGTCAACGATCTCGTCGGCGATCTGGTCGCGGAAAGAAAAATGAGCGCCGTTTTAGTGACCCATAACGCTGATTTAGCTAGGCAAACCCAGATCCGGTTAGAGCTAGTGGGCGGCCAACTCCGGGAGTGGGCGGGTTAAAACTAAAAGACTAAAAGACCAACCTCTAGATAAAAAAAAGGGATTTTTTTATTCTCAAGATAAAGTTTTTTAGAGTCTAAATTAATTGGTTTGGTTAAAGAGTCGGAAAAGACTGGTTAAAGGGTAGTAAAGGACTTGCTTAGATGTTCTAAATGGCTTAAGTAGCTCTTAAAAATTGGGAAAAGGCTAGTTAAAGAGTAGTTAAAGGCTGGTTAAAGGGTAGTAAAGAGCTTGGTTAAGTAGGTCATAAAGAGCTTAGTTAAGAAAGTCGCTAAGGGCCGGATTTTGGGGTAATTAAGGGTTGATTATTTTGGCCTTAAGAGTGGGTTAAGGGGCTGTTTGGGGCGTTCAGAAAGATAAAGCGGTCAATTAAGCCAGAGCCAGTTCGCGTCTAACCTAGTCTTTTTTATAGACATTTAGAATTTTATCGGTCTTATTAGGCTTGGCTAAAAAAAAATCAAGGATCATCCGTTATATTTTTTTGACAAACCAGGATTTGAGTCCTATAATTTGAAGACCAAGATGATTCAACTCCTAAATCTTGATTTTGTGCCTCACTATAAGGCATTAAAGTTTTTAATGGCTCTTAAACAGTTCCCATAAATTTCTAGGGCTTTAAGGTCCAAATTGGCCCCGTCAGCCCAACCAGCGCTATTTTAAAAAATATCAAATTAACCAGAATCTAGTTTATTATTGTTTTTTTTGTCGTAATATTGTTTCTTTGGGTTTTAGATGTTTTTTAGGCTTAATATCTTCTTGTTTTTAGAATTTTAGGCTTAATATGTTATTTTTAATTAGTTTTATTGAGCTTAAAAATCTAAAAATAGTGAATTTATAATTTTAATAAAACTAAAATATTATTAGACAATAATTAATTGTTAGTTAGTTGACAAATACTCACGTTAAGTTTTATCTCGAAATCTGATTTTTAGAAATTTTAAAGCCGAATGGCTTAAAAATATTTAGTCTTTTTTTTCTTTTATAGTTTTTAATGTCTTTAAACTGAATTTTTTGGCGTAAATAAAGATCGTTAAAAGTCGCTTAAAAATTAAAGGCGGTTTTATAATTTGGAGTTAAAAGCCTCTTTTCTGGCTTAATTTTTTAGCTTTTTGGCTTTAGAAGATTAGCCTCAAAATAGGGGTTCTCCGGTCAATCATTTTTTAATAGGTTGACATTTATCTTTTTTTATATTAGTAATATGCTGAAAAGTTCAGAAGAAAAATTATAATAAAACTTTTTTTTACTGGCAATAATTCGGAGCCGGAGAAAACGAAAATGCTCAAAAAACCGCTTGTCCTCCTGATTTTTGGCTGTCTGATTTTGGGGGCGGCCCATGAGGCTTATGGGCAGACCGGACAAAAAATCGCCGTGGCCCCTTACCAGGTAGTTGGAGTGACCGGGACCCAGTTAGAGCAGCTGAGCAATATCAGTCGAGGCCTTTTGGAATTGACGGTCTCGGCCCTTCAAGCTCAAGGGTTTCAGCCTCTAGCTATGGGAGGACAGACCTTAAGCCAAGGGGAAAGCGCCGTCGTGGCCCAAGCCAAGCAATTGGGGGCGGACTTTTTGTTCTGGCCGAGTTTAACCCGCTCGGGAACCTCCTTTACCTTAAGCGGCCAATTGCAATCTTTGGCTCAAGGTCTTCAAAGCAGTCAAAGGATGAGCGTCTCCTCGCCAGCCTCGGAAAATTTACCGCAGACGGCCGAGCGCTTGGTTCTAATGGTTACCGACCACCTCTTCGGCGGTGGGGCCAAGGTCGTGTCGGTCAACATTAGCGGGAGCGGTTTGGTGGAGAACCAAGCCATCTTAAACTCCTTACGCATCCGGCAAGGGGGCACCTATAACGAGACTAAAGCGGCTTCGGACATTCGGCGGCTCCACTCCATGGGTTATTTTGAGACGGTTAGCGTCGAGGTCGACGATGTCCCTGGCGGTAAAGCGGTCCACTTTAAAGTTACCGAAAGGCCGCAGATCGGGAGCATCGTTTATCAAGGCAACGCCAAATTCGACGCCGAGGATTTGGAGGAGATCGTTGGCCTTAAAGTTTTGGATCTGGCCACCGACGATAGGTTAACCACCGCGGTCTCCAATCTCCAAAAGTTTTACGCCGACAAGGGCTATCCCATGGCCCAGGTGACTTACGAACTCCAACCCGCGGAAGAAGGCAAAGCCAAACTGGTCTTTCAGATCGTCGAGGGCGGCAAACTTTATATCCGGAAAATCCTCTTTGAGGGCAACGACTTCTTCTCCAACTGGACCTTAAAGCGGCAGATCGAAAGCGAGACCCGCTTTTTTCTGACTTCTTGGCTCACTGGCTCGGGTAAACTGGACCGGGAAAAACTGGCCAACGACGCCCAGATTTTAACCCAGTACTACCATAATAATGGCTTCCTTCTGGCCAGAGTGGGCGAACCCTCTGTAGAGAGCGAAGAGGGCTCCGACGGCTTTGTGATCACTTTTCCTATTAACGAGGGCGAGCGCTTTCAGGTGGGGGAGATCACTATTACGGGCGATCTTTTAGAAGAAGACAAACCCCAGGAAATGCTCAAAGAGTATGTCCAATTAAGAGACGAGAAGTGGTTTAACCGGGAGATGCTCCAAGAGGACGTCAATAGGCTCAAAAACTACTACGCCGATAAAGGTTACGCCCATAACGAGGTTGAGCCGATATTTGGGGAGCCCGACGAGAAAAACGTCCTGCCCGTGGCTTTGACGGTTAAGCCGAAAAACCTGGTTTATTACGACCGCATCACCATCGTGGGCAACGACAAGACCCGCGACAAGGTCATTAGGCGGCATCTGGAGTTCTCCGAAGGCGACCTAACCTCGAACACCAAGCTCAAAGACAGCCAAAATAACCTCATGCGCAGTTCCTTTTTTGAGGATATTAACTTGGTGCCCAGTCCTTCCGACAAGGACGACATGATGAACCTAAGGGTCGAGGTCAAAGAAAGGCCGACTGGCTCGTTTCAGATTGGGGCTGGTTACTCCAATTACAACTCCATCTTTGGCACGGTTCGCTTAACCCAAGACAATCTTTTTGGTTATGGTCGACGGGTGGCTTTAGAAGCCAACATCGGTAGCGAAAGTAATTATTTTAACTTTTCTTTTACCGATCCTTGGGTGGGCGATATCCCATTAATGATGGGTTTAGATTTATTTAAGTACTATAATAACTACGATTACTACCGTAAAGACTCTAAAGGCGCGGCTATTAGGGCTGGTTATCCGGTTTTTGAGCGGTTTTACTTAACCGGCACCTACTCTTGGGAAGAAGTCGAAATTACCCACGTGGGCGTCGATTCTTCGGCTTATTTACGGTCCATGTTGGGTAACTCGGTTAACAGCACCTTTACCTTGGCTTTACGGCGCGACACTCGAAACCACTTCTTCCAACCCACGGCGGGGTCCACGGCTCGGATTGGTTACACCATCGCCACCGGGCTTTTGGGCGGCGACACGGCTTTCCATCGGTACGAGGCCGAGTACGCCCACTGGGTGCCGGTGCCTTTAATGACCGGCATGGCCTTAATGGGGCACATTGAGGCTGGTTACGCTAAAGAATCCAAAAAAGACGGTT
>JAIROO010000345.1 GCA_031257535.1 Deltaproteobacteria bacterium | reverse complement strand
ATAAGGAATGGCCTTTAAGCGTCTAAAAATATTTTTCAGCCAAATTTTAGCGATCCCGCGAACGGCCTTATTTTAAGGGGTATAACCAAATAGCCGGCAGACATAGTTTGACAGATTGGCATGTTTTTTGCTTATATTTTTAAAAAAATCCATTAACTTAGAAGACCTATTCAGCGCAAGTCTAATTTTATTGACGAACTCGTAAAGATATCACTTTTAATTTATGAGGGTACGTTTATATCAATAAGTAGTGGTCTCTATAATCTTAGATTGGCTTATATGGTTTAACCACTCACCTAAAATTGCAAAACATGGTTTTTTCTAGGCCATTGTAATTAATGAAGTAATATTTGTTACCTCGAGGCTTAAGGGCGACCGCAGCGACCATCTGTATAAAAAGTGAGATTATAAACTCACTTTTTATACAGATGGTCGAAGAGCCTTTAAGGTTTTTTGCTATGGGGATAGCATAGCTTTGTCTAAATGGGGCGAACCGTTATGTTGACCTAAATATTTATTAGGCCGGCCTCGAAGTGGTGTAATTTAATTGCCGTTTAAGAACTTTAGAACTGAAGTACATTTGTTAATTTAAATTATATTACATTAGATAAATAACATATTCACGTTCAAATAAGTATATATAAAAAAATATCCGATATCTTCTATTTGTATCAACTAAATTAGTTTGCATGAACTCCGTAAGGGGTTTTTTTATTGTGTTTTATATAATACATAACATCTGATAATGTAGATATTATTATTTCATATATGTAGCGACTGCGTAAACTTCGCTAGAACATGGGTGAGAGTCACCATTCTTTTGTCTTTGGTGGCTCAAGTCCATAGTATCCTGAAGTCCCGGAAAAGTTCTACCTAGGCATGGAACACAAATATGGTATATTTATATTATAATAGAAATAAAATTGTAAATAGTAATTAATAAAAGATTAATAGACTATTAAAGTAATTATAAAATCAAAAAAATTAACTGTTATTAATTTTCATCAATATTGTTTGGTGTTTTAATATTAAAACTATTTAAAATATCTTTTTGTGTTTTTGAAATAGAACGAATATATTGTTTATTATCAATTGTTAAAGATTTCATCTTAATCATCTCGTTTATTACATTAGAAAGTGTATATTTTTTAAATAAATGATTGTCTAGCATTTTTTTATAAATAGCCGAATAAACTATTTGAGTTAAAAATAATATAAAAGATTTATTTACCATACGTCTATTTCCAGAAATATGGAATCTATCAAGTCCAAGATGTTGTTTCCAATTATTAAAAGCTTTTTCAACAACATTACGTTTTCTATATATATTAAAATTGTCTTGTGGTGAATTTTTAACATTGCTTAATAATATAAAAAAACCAGAATTTGCTAAATGTTCTTCTACTTCAGTTTGATTAATCAGTAAAAGTGAATTATTACCATTTTTAATGAAATATTTATCGAATGAACTGTCTTTGTTAATATTTGTTTGGTTATTAATTTTTAATAGTTTTATATTATTTAATTTTTCAAAAAATTTTTGACGTTCTTTTTGTGCATTAGTTGGGTTATAATAAATATAAGCATGTAATATTTCACTTTGATTAGTTTTACTGGCTTCTACCTCGCTAATAGGAACAATATCATTATTTGTCCAGTGAATAAAGTGGTGTACACCTCTTATAATTTCATTTGGATTATCTGCTTCGATATAATTATCAGCAATATCAATATTATGTTTAACATTTTTGACTAATTGTTTAACAAAATTATTTGTAAAAGGTACAGAAATTAAAAACCGAAGATTACTTTGTGATAAAATAAACTCAATATTTTTTCTGCTAAAAAAACCCCTATCCATAACAATATTAATATTAAGATTGCCATTTATATTTTTAAATTCTAATAATGTAGATGAAAGAGTACTGACATCATTAATGCTACCACTATAAGTTGTTTGATACATTGGTAGATATGTTTTTTCACCATAAAGTAAACAAATATTAATTTGAGCCATTTTATCGCTATTTTTACTATGCCCAAATTCAGCATCTAAAATTGTTTTTGAATATGTAGGTATTGAAGTAATGTCTAAAGCAATAAATTCATCTTCTTTTGAACAATCAATCCATTTTTTATAAAATAAATTACGTTCTTTAGCAGTTATTTTATCAAAAAGCTCGCTTATTCGTTGAGATGAAAATTTTGATGGTTGTTGATTACTATTTTCGGCAATCCAATAGACACAATTATCCATTGAATCATGAGATGCAATTAAATACATTATAATATAAATTATAAAAGAATATATATTAGTAAAAACATCCTTTAAAATAGATGTTAAATTAATTTGGTCACAAATACTTGACAGTAAATATGAAACACCAAAAACTTTACAGTTATCTAATATTTCATCTAGCTGGTTATTCTGATTGCTATTATCAACACTATTTAATTCAATAGTATTGCTTATAGTATCAATAAGATTGGTAACTGGAACACTATATGAGCTATTACAAATATTTGGCCTTGTAATATCGATTTCTTGGCCCCTTATTTTAATTGTTTTTAATCCAGAATTATTGACAAAATCTTCCTTAAAAATAATATTACCGGAATTTTTGTCAACTTTACCAATAATTTTTTTAGTGTTTTTAACACTTTTTGAATCTTTATCCCAATAAGAGACTGATTCAATAACGTATGTATAGTCTTTTTTGGTGTTTAAGAGATAACAAGCCATCTAACTCTCCTAGGACCTGGGTAGAAATAATTCTACCCAGGTCCTAGGAATAAGTCAAGTAAAAAATGACCAATTAACAAGAAAATTTTTATCTTTTTTTTAGATTCTTAATCGCCCCCATTTTTCATAGGGAGAAATTCGGGACTTCAGGTAGTATGTAAAGGAGTAACGAACCGCGTCAATCACGAGCTACGCGCTGTTTCCCGCGATGGGGATGTGAAGCGTAGAAGCCTCGCGCGAGTCAATCGCGCCTGAGGGGATCCGCGCTGGGGGGGCCCTTCCTACCGCGACGTACCCGCGAAACCGCCAGTCCTATAAAAAAGATTGTTCAGCCAGTCTGTCGGTAATACAGCGCCTAATGGCGACCGCCGCGTGGCCCTTTAAATAAAAAATGAAATCATGATTGCGCGTTTAGACAGAAGCTCGAAGAGCCTTTAAGGTTTTTAGGCCATGTGGACAGCGTAGCTTTGTCAAAATGGCGCGAAACAAGGCGAAACAATATGTTGACCAAATGTATTTTTAGGTCGGCCACGGAAATGATTGTACGGCAGATGTTCGGTAATACAGCGCCTAAAGAGCGACCGCGAGGCCATTTAAGTTAAAAATGAAATCATGATTTCATAAAAATGAATTCATGATTGCGCGTTTAGACAGAAGCTCGAAGAGCCTTTAAGGTTTTTTGGCCATGAGGACAGCGTAGCTTTGTCTAATTGGCCAAACCAAGATGTTGACCAAAATCTATTTTTAGGTCGGCCACGCAAATGATTGTACGACAGATGTTCAGTAATTCAGCGCCTAAAGGGCGAGCGCCGCGGCCCTTTAAGTAAAAAATGAAATCATGATTTCATAAATATGAATTCATGATTGCGCTTTTAGATAGAAGCTCGAAGAGCCTTTAAGGTTTTTTGGCCATGAGGACAGCGTAGCTTTGTCTAATTGAACGCGAACCAAGATGTTGACCAAAATCTATTTTTAGGTCGGCAACGGAAATGATTGTACGACAGATGTTCAGTAATTCAGTGCCTAAAGGGCGAGCACCGCGGCCCGTTAAGTAAAAAATGAAATCATGATTTCATAAAAATGAATTCATGATTGCGGGCATAGATTTAAAAAGCACTTTTTAAAACAACCTTGCCGCAGTAACGCGCCTATTTATTTGCGGAAAAACCTTTAGCTTTAGGATCGCCATATTGTTTATAAACCGCGTCAACAACGTCGGTTTTCCACAATCCGCTTCTTGATTTTGCCACTAAAGTGACAACCGCTTGGGCGGAGGCGATGTTCCATCGCATAGCGCCGTATTTAAGACATCGCTGTAATACAGTTTTATTAGAGCTTTCTATAGCTCCACTACCAATAAAATAGCCTTTAAGTCTATAATTTTTATAGTCAATATTATCTTTATTATTGTCAATATATTGAAGAATATTTTCTAAAATATATTTATCTTTTTTATTAGATAATTTTTTAATGATTTTTATTGCTTCAATTGATTTGCTATCTTTAAATAAATTACATACAATTTCAGTATATTTTAAATAATGTTCTTCATTAAAATTAAATACTTGTTTAAAATAATCAGCAACATGCTCTTTTAAATGATAAAAGTCAAGAATTTGTTGAACATCAGGAAATATATAATTTTTCATATTTCTGATCCAAGTCGCCCCATCAGATATTAAAACAGTATTTTTATATCTTCTATAGCCATTTTTAATAGCTAAAGAAAAAAACATTTTAGTAAAATCTAAACTATCGCCAACTAATGATGTATATTCTCTTTGTAAAATTCGATGCTGTTTTTTTCCATGTTTATCTGTCCAATTTAAAAAATGATCTGTAGAAAAAGCCATTCCAAGCTTGTTTTCTTTATAAATAATACCTTTTTTGTCAATATTACGTGTTGGTGCATGGCTCCATCAACTTCAATATATAAAGTATGATTTGTTATGTCCTTAGGAAAAATTAATCTACCCGTATTGAATTCTGACCAATGGTATTCAGCCGTTTTAACGTCATTATCGAACACAAGACGCCCTATATGATTGGTTACCTTCCTCATTGTGTCATCGTTAATGTGGATCGCAGTCTTTTCTTTGAGAATTTGCTCAGCATCCTCGTATGATTCGCAACGCGTCGACTCTTTGGCTATTTCAAGCATCGCAGCGATGGTAATATTGAATGGCAGACGGTTTAGACCAAGAGCTTCGTCAACTGGAAAAATCATTCCGCTGGCAAGCCCGATTTCTTTTAGTTTTTCCACGTCTTTCAAAGTCGATGGGAGCAGTGCCATCCTCTGAAATGGAATACGACCAAACAATGTTAAAACAGATGTATTATAAACTCTGTTTTTCCTTAATTTTATGCCTAATATTCCGTATTCATTTTTTTTTTGATTGATAAGAGCTTCTTCAGCCTTAAAATATTTTAAATAATCAATAAAAGATTTAAAATCAATATCCGCTTGACGCTGACGAAGCTCAGTTAGTAAACACTCTATCTGGTCAATGGTGAGAAAGTTATCGGGCGTTGATGTCCCTGCCCGAAGTTGCTCCGCCTGATCTAAAACAGCTTTAATGTGCCCAATAAGCCGCTCAAAAATCGATGGAGATAAGTCTGGAGAGATATCGTTTATCATCTTAACGACGTTAGCTACAAAATCGTCTTTACTTATATTCCATAAATCAGGGCTATCATTTTTACTCATGTCAGATACTCCTCCAGAAAAAAGCCAGACAGGAGGAGTATATCATATTTTTATAAAAAGTGCTTTTAAAATCTATGCCCCATGATTGCGCTTTTAGACAGAAGCTCGAAGAGCCTTCGGTTTTTTTGGCCATGAGGACAGCGAAGCTTTGTCTAAATGGGGCGAACCAATAAGTTGGCTTACATATTTTTAGGTCGGCCACGGAAATGCTTGAACGCCAGTTGTTCGGTAATACAGTTCCAAAGGGCATCTGCCGTGGCCCTTTAAGAAAAAAAGTGATTTCATGATTCTTAAATAGATGGTCGAAGTCCCTTAATTTACGCTCAAATAAGCGTATACAAATAAAAAATTTGTCTTAACATCTTCTCCTAATATCAGTTAAATTAGTTATATAAGCTCCATAAGGAGCTTTTTTTATTTATTGTGTATGTAATATTTAACAATTAATTATATATATTTTTATTGTTTTGTATATGATAATAGGAATAATTATGACTTTAAACACTAACCAATTGCTTGTTTTACCCTTTAAATGCACAATTATCCATAAAACTGGCTATTACAAGACTATATATAAAGATTTTAGGCTTTTATGATCGAAAGTGGGTTACAGATAAACGTTAGAGTTATCATTAGCTTATTAGATACTAAAAAAGACAAACTCATTCCCAATTTTTACTATTTTTATCATTATGACAGCGTCAAGTTTGAAGAACCCGGCTATCGTTCTGTCTGGGCCTTCGTCGCGTCATTTTTCTTTGGTTTGTTAATCGTTCAACTTAAGGGGATAGGTCGGGTACTCGATGAAACCTTTGGGATGAGCCGCTTTGCATTAATAAAAACCGTAGCGATTTACATGACGCATTGGGGTGAGGTCTTTAATGATGCGCGCGGAGTTTGGAAAGGAGGGTCAGTCCTTAACGAGCCACTTTTGACATTCCAAGAAAGAGTCTTGGGTCTTCTCGTAATTGACGACGACGAGAAGCTGGCCTTTTTAAAGTTTGGATAGACACGTGGTCACGGGAGTTTTAGCTGGCCTAGGGCGCTACCTCATTTTCCACCTAAAGGCAAAGGGGATTGTGGGCACCGATCTGAGTCCACCGGCCTTTCGAATTTTACGGTGCCTATTCCTGGCTCAATAGCCGTCAAGTCGCGCCTAGCTGTCATGACTCCCTGAAATGACGAGCTTGGAATAAAGGACGTGGAGACGTTATGGACAGGGGTTTAGCTCTTCGGGCAAGGATAGTTTATGGTCAAGGACGGACTGAGGCGCGTCATGGGCTTTTAAGGACGACTTAATACGACGCGAGCGGTTATAGACGACGTTCGGCGGGATATTGTCTTGCATATTCACGACGCTGAGCGCGGGATTTTCGCTATCCACTAACGTGGTTGTTTTTTCGGAGTAAAGGCGACAACGCTCGTGTATATCATGAATCTGAATTTACGGAACGACAAAAGGATGATTTACGCCGCGCCAGCAGGGCGCGGCAGAGTCTCTCAACCAGACCGCCAAACTCTAATACGACGTAGTTAAACGATATCGCTCTTAACTTCAACTTCAATGTGGCCACTTTCGACGGCTCAAAAAGATTCTTGAGTTCTATCGACGTAAGGACAAGTTCGAAAAGGCGTTCGACGATCTAAAAAATCATATCGACATGAAGAAGCTCCCTAAACATTTCGGCCTGACCGAGGAGAACGTCAAAAAATATTTTAAAAAAGCCGGGCAGGGTTTTTGTATATGTATAAATTATGACAAATATATTATTTATTGACTATTTATTAAATAGGAGTAATATAAATATATGATTCAAAATGAAATTTTAAGTATAAAAAATAATAACAAAGAAATGTACAATACTAATAAGTTGGTTATTAAATACATTAAAAATGTAAATCTTAACAATATTAACAAATTAACTAATAATGATATAAATCGTATACAGTTTATTATTAATAATATGCTTGAATTAGGTCTACCAATTAATAGTAAACATTATAAAAGATTAGGCGATGGAATTTCAGAGTTAAAATTTGTTACTAGTAAAAGACAAATAAGATTTTATTGCCATTTAATTGGTCATACAATATTTGTTTTGTTAATAACAGAGAAAAAATCAAAAAGTCAACAACAAAAAGATATTAAAATAGCTAAGGAATTAAATAAAAATAAATTTTGGTTATTGTAAGAATTAGTTAAGATCTTATTTAAGGCAATGGGGCACGTGAGATCACAAAAATATCTAAAGCTAACCCCTAAGCTAGCCCGCTAGGTCGCTTTATGTGGTTTATATTATCCGACCTTTGAAAGCGTTCTCCAAAAATTTCTATTGAAATTCGATTAAATTAGGCCAGGGCACGGTTGACCCTTTTAGGCCAGGGAGCTGTGGCCTTCGTCGGCTGTCAAAAAGAAGGTCGGCCAAAACAAATGCAGCGGAAAAAAAAAAGAGCCTTTTCGTCTGTGGTCTTGGAACTTTCGATAGAATTAAAAAAATTGGTTGTGTTAGACTGGCCGCGATGCCGTAACCCAAACTAGCGGGGAAATGCTTCTATTAATCGTTAAAAAAACCATAAAGTCCCCTTTAGCCCCTTGGTTTAACTTTAGCGACTTAGTCTAGCTCGATGGGATTTAGCCCATTTTATCCAGAAATTAACTGGTCAATGGCCGTGGCTGGCCGCCAAAGTTTTTGGCGGCCAGTCGGCAGCCTTTAATCGAGCCATATACATAGTATAATTAATAAATTAAATTTAAGTTACTATATAAATTTAAATTGTTTTTATAATATTATAATGGTTAAAATACTTAAATAATTGCCTTTAAACTTTAAAGATTTTACCGAGGTCCAGGCTTTAATGGCTAAGAGGCCAAAAGGCTAAAAGGCGTCTAAAGTCTTTAGCCCCAAAAAGATTCTTTAAAAAAAAATTTACCGGTTAAAGGCTTTTAGGATCTTTTTTTGGGGTTATTAGGGTCACCTTTTAACGGCTGTTTAATCGAGCAGTTTTACTTGTTTGACGCTTATATTACGTATTTATTATTCTACAATATACTTTTAAGCAACTAATACGAATTATTTACTTAAAAATAAATTCTTTATATTTTCTTAATTCTAAAGACTATATTAAGACCAAACTATCTTTTGAATTTTAGCTCCATTGCCCTGGTCAATAAGGCCAAAAGGGCTTACGGGGCCCTCGCCAAAAATCTCCACCTGGTCCTTCTTTTTTGTCTAAAAATAATTGGCAAAACTTGGAGAAAATGGTACTCTAGTAAGGATATTCGATTCTCACGTTTGAGAGCGGTCAACGCTTTCTCTTAGGAGGTCGGAGTCTGGGGCGGCCTTGGCGGTTTTTTCGCGAAGTCCGCTATAACTTTCATTGTTCGGGGATATCATGTCTGACAGTCTCACCACCAACACAGAAAACAACAACTCCTCGCCTTGTTCCGACACGGCGTTTGAGGAGACCGACGGCCCATTTCAGGAGCTTCCTGAGGATGAGGAAGGAACGGGTTCCGAGAACGACGGCCAGTCAGGGCCAGAAGATCTTCATATGAACCAGTTATACGAGGATAGCTTTCGGACCTTGTCCGAGGGCGACGTGGTTCAGGGTATCGTGGTCCAGTTTACTAAAGAATACGTCATGCTGGACATCGGGGCCAAATCCGAGGGCCGGATTCTCCTGCATGAGTTCTTTGACGAGCGGGGCGAATTGGCCGCTAAAGTTGGCGACAGCGTGGAAGCCCTGATCACCCGTATGGATGAAGACGAGTCGGAGATTTTCCTGTCCAAGGAAAAGGCCGCCAAGATCAAGATTTGGGAAGACATCGCGCGGATTTACAACGAGAACGGGGTCATCACTGGCCTCATTACCAGTCGCGTTAAAGGCGGCTTGTCCGTGGACGTGGGGGTCCCCGCCTTTTTACCTGGGTCGCAAGTCGACACTCGGCCCATTAAAAATCTGGAAGCCTTGGTCGGCAAGACTCACGACTTCAAGATTCTGAAGTACAACAAGCGCCGCGGTAACGTGGTTTTGAGTCGGCGGGTCATTTTGGAGACCGAGCGGGATAAGATCCGCAGCCAGACCATGGCCAACCTTGAGGTTGGAGCCATTGTCGAGGGCGCGATCAAAAACCTGACCGACTATGGGGCTTTCGTGGAGTTGGGCGGTTTAGACGGCCTTCTGCACGTGACGGACATGTCCTGGGGTCGCTTGGGCCATCCTTCTGAGCTTTTAAACGTTGGCGAAAAAGTTAGGGTCAAGGTTTTGTCCTTTAACAAGGAAAGTGGCCGGGTCTCTTTAGGCCTTAAGCAACTCCTAGACGACCCTTGGGTCACGGCCTCGACCCGATACGTGGTGGGCGACAAAGTCCAAGGCCGGGTCGTGTCTTTAACCGACTACGGGGCTTTCGTGGAGCTGGAAAGAGGCTTGGAAGGCTTAATCCACGTTTCCGAGATGTCCTGGACCCGGAAAGTCCGGAACCCCTCCACGGTCTTGAAGGTGGGGGACTTGGTGGAAAGCGTCATCTTAAACATGGATCTTTCGGCCAAACGGATTTCTTTGGGCATGAAACAAGTCGAGCCCAATCCTTGGAGCACGGTGGCCGAGCGCTATCCCATTGGCACCATCATCGTCGGTAAGATCAAGAACATCACTGACTTCGGGGCCTTTATTGGCATTGACGAGGGCATTGACGGCTTGGTCCACATCTCCGACATTTCTTGGACTCGTCGGTACAAGCACCCCTCGGAGATCTTCAAGAAGGGCGACTCGGTTAGGGCTTTGATCCTGGCCATTGACCGCGATCAAGAGCGGTTCTCCTTAGGCATCAAGCAACTGGAGGAGGATCCCTGGTCCGCGGCCATGAGTAACTTCCCAGTGGGGGCCAAGGTTTCCGGTAAAGTCACCAACGTGACCGACTTTGGCGTTTTCATTGAGCTGGCCGACGGCATCGAAGGGCTCATCCACGTCTCCGAGTCGGGTCTGCCCAAAGGTAAACCCTTGTCCGAAACTTTTAACTTAGACGACGTGGTCACCGCCAAAGTCGTTACGGTCTCGGCCGGGGACCACAAGATTGGCCTGTCCATCAAGCGTCTTTTAAAAGACGACGACGATGGTCATTACAAGGACTTTGGCGAGAGCCGGACGGCTGGCTCGACCGCTTCCTCTCACGCGGGCTCTTCTTTTGGGTCGGCTTTTGGCAACCTAGATAAGCTGCTCGCGGAAAAACAACAGGCCGTCGAGCCCGACGAGTCCCAAGCCGAGTCTCAAGCCGAGTCCCAAGCCGAGCCCCAAGCCGAGCCTCAAGCCGCGGCCGAAACGCCGACGGACGACTTGCCCCTCGTCCAGTCTGAGCCGGAACCGGAGTCCGCGCCGGAGCCGGTGGACTAGCGGGCTTAAAGTCGTGACTCAAGACGATCGCGAAAAGGCGGCTTTAGAGCCGGAGTCGTCGTCGACCGCGACGACGACTCCGGATCCTTTAACCGAGCCTTGGTCGACCCCGGCTAAGAGCGAGAGTTCTCAGAGCGTAGCCGCGGGCGAGGTCTTAACCTCACCCGCGGCCGACGACTTACGCGAAGATATCGCGGCCCTTACGGCTGAGACTACAACCTCTCCGTCTTCGCCCAAAGCGGAAGTCAAACCGCCTAATCTTTCCGCCGACCAGCCCAAAGCCTCCTCCGACCAGCCTTATCGACCCCCGCTAAATCAGACCCCGCCGGTGAGGCCAGCCAATCGCCGGGTTTTGCCGCCCGCGGCGGCTAAAACCGCGGAGTGGCGTTTGGCCGGTTGGCCTTTGGTTATTTTGCTTTTGGGGCTGGCCGTTATTGGAAGCTGCCACTATAGCGCTTTAAACTTCGCCGAGTCCTTAAACGAGAGTTTTAACCAAAGTCCGTCGGCTGGGTCCAACCAGTCGAGCGTCGGGGTGGTGACCTTGGAAGGGGAGATCATCTCTTCCTTTGGGACGATTAAAGCTTTAAAACGCTTTGAGGAAGACAATAATATCATCGCCGTGATCTTAAGGCTGGACACGCCAGGGGGAGCGGTGGTGCCTTGTCAAGAGATTGTGGAAGTCATGCGGACAATGAGCAAACCCATAGTGGTTTCCATGGGTTCGGTAGCCGCCTCTGGGGGTTTGTATCTGGCTGTGGCTGGCGATCACATCTTCGCTAACCCGGGGACTTTTACGGGCTCCATTGGGGTTATCTTAGAGACCATTGAGCTGACCGGGGCCATGGAAAAGCTCGGGGTCAAGGCCGAGGCCATAACTAGCGGTAAATTTAAAGACACAGGCTCGCCTTTTCGGACCATGCGAGCTGAGGAAAAAGAACTCTTACAGCGCGTAGTTTTACAAGTTTACGAGCAGTTTGTGGCTGAAGTGATTAAAGGTCGGCCCAATCTGACCGAAAATCAGGTCCGACTGTTAGCCGATGGCCGGATTTTTAGCGGCGAAGAAGCTTTAAGGCTAGGCCTAGTCGATGGCCTAGGCGGAATGGATCAGGCCTTGGACAAAGCCGTAACCTTAGCCACAGGGTCCTTTGACTCGGACAACCCGCCGCCCATGGTTTACGACGACGGTCGAGGCGGTTTTTGGCAGCGTCTTTTGACCTCTAATCAAAACTTTTTACGGCCTAGCTCTCTTTTACCCCAAAGTGGGCTTAAGTTCTTGTATCGGCCGGGCTTATAAGTTTTTTTAAATTTAAGACTCTTTAAAGATTAAGCTTTCTAAGAATTTTCTAACGCGCAATTTATTAATTGAAAATTTTTCCAATATTTAATTTAATAGTTGAAATTTATCCAAGATTAAATACAATAGTTGAATATTTTTTCAATATTTAATCAAATATTTGAATATTTTTCTAATATTTGATCTAAGATTCTTCCTGATAATGACTCATGACTGACTCGTTTAACAAAAAAGAATTGCTCGAAAGGGTGATTGAGCTGAATCGGGAGCTACCTAATGAGTTGCTCCGCCAGGCGGTGGATCTTCTTTTAGGGGCCATAGGCGACGGTTTAGCCGAAGGCCGGGAAGTTTGCTTAAGAGGCTTTGGACGATTTATTCCTCGTTATTACCCGCGAGCCAAAACCAAAAAACTGGGCCTTTTGTTTCATCCTAGCCCGCGTTTAAGGTTTAAGGTTAGCGAGGAGGAAGAGCCTTAAGAAACGGCCTTTTAGAACTCTCCCCGAGCCGAAAGTTTAGGCGGCTGATTTTTTTAGGGCGGGTTTTTATTGATGGATTCGTAAAAACCCTGCCGTTAAAATTATAGCCGCGTGGCTCTACTACATAAGCCAATCTGAAACTGTAAAGACCACTATATATTGTATATTAACCAATCCTCAAAAATTAAAAGGGGGTTTTTACTAGGACATCTTTATTAGGGCTCTTAAGAATTTTAGGTGGTTTTTCGTTTTTTTTTAGCGGCGAAAAGTTTTTTTGACGACTATCCGATAAAATCCCCGCTTAAGCCTTTACGCGCCTTAAAATATTGACCTAAAGCGAAATGTTGGCCCTAAGTAAAATATTGGCTCCTTGAAAGAAAGTTATATTTTTTTTAAAAGTTAATTCATGTATAATGTATTTGTGTATTTTAAAATATTAGATTAATTAGTATAGTTAATATATTAGTATTGATAAGTTAAAATCTTTAAAAAAGGTTTGGCGACCTTATCTTGGCTACCTCGATAAATTTTTTAAGCGCCTTTAGTTTTAAAAATTTCTATAAAGCCTTAAAACCGCTTTTGGTTTTAGGGATAGGGGTATTTTATCTACAAAATTCGCCTTAACGCTAATTAAATTTTTGAAAAGGCCTGAATCTAAATTAAAGTAGCCGCTAGTCCTTTTTCGCCCCAAAACAGCCCTTTTGGCGAGCGAGAGGATAGATTATAGGGTAGGGTCGTTTTTTATCAGCCTTTTTTTTAGCTATAAAGAGCCTAAAAAAGCTAAAAAACCCAAGAAAGCTAAAAAACCCAAGAAAGCTATTTTGTTTTTAAGGGCATAGAGAATATTATTTTAATTTAAGATTGAAAATTTAGATTTAATCGTTTTGTATAAAAATTTTAAAAAATAAACCTCTTATTTTTCAATTTTTTTATTTTAACCCGTCTATAATCGCCTTTTATTATTTTCGCTGGCTAGTTTCAAATGACCCAAAATAAGCCCTTTTTCTTTGGTTTTTGGGTTTTTAAAAATAGCGATTTTTTTGGGGCATAAAAAATTTCCTTAAAAGGAAAGACCAAAGGCTTAAAAGGCCCTTTGTATTTTTGAAACGCGAAAAAAAGACGACGAAAAAACGATTGAGTTTTTTCGTTGATCGAGTAAAAAAAAGTGGGGGCGCTGGTTATAAGAAATTTAATAAATATAGAAAATTAATATTTTTAGTTTAAAAGTTTTAAGGTTATAAAAAAACGTCTTTTTTTAAGAATAAAGTCGGTTTCTCTAAAAGGCGTTTTTAGGCGGTAAATATGTCAATTTGCTGTTCGGCTTGCGGTTCTCGGGACACGGTCCTGGTCAGAAGGGGTCTGGCTACGGCCATGGGTGGCCCTTTATTAAAGATAGCCGTTAGACTGGCCCCTATTTTCCACCCATTTTCTTCCAAGCCGTTAATGGGCCGGTTTATGGTTGTTTGTCGGTGTTGTGGGGCTAAAAGACCAATCTTTATTAATTAAAGTTTTTATAGAAAAGTTTATAAAGTTTTTATAACTTTTTAAAAGTTTTTTAGAGTAATCAAAAAACTTTATATATTTTTTCTCTAAAATACTTCTATTTAATCTACTTTGCGCCCGGTTAGCCCTAAAAAAACGTCTTCTAAGTTAACCCGGCGCATCGCTCCGCCTTCGGGTAAGGTCCGTAAAAAATCCGCCGCTTTTTCGCGGTCCGGGAAATACTGAGACTTATACCCGTCTTGACCGTAAACGTCGACCGCCCACTCCCCAAAACTAGCCATGATTTCTTGAGGTTGACCCGTCTTTATGAGCCGGCCTTCGTTTAAAAATCCAACCCGACTGGCCAAAAACTCGGCTTCCTCTATATAGTGGGTCGTCAAAAAAATAGTGACTTGATCTTGGTTGATTTTTTTGATCAAAGACCAGACCCGGCGCCGAATGGCTGGATCCAAGCCGACCGTGGGCTCGTCCAAAAAAAGAACTTTGGGCTCGTGGGTTAAAGCCCTAGCCAGCATGAGCCGCCGTTTTAGGCCGCCGGAAAGGGTTTTGACTAAGCTATTTTCGCGGTCGGCCAATTCCACGTAATTTAATAACTCGGCTTTTTTCTCGCGGCGTTTTTTCGCCGAAAGGCCAAAGAGGCGGCCGTGGATGTCCAGGTTTTCGCCCACGGACAGCTCAGCGTCAAGATTTGGGTATTGGGTGACTAACCCACACAACCTTTTAGCTTTTAAGGGGTCTCGCCGGAGATCTAAGCCGCCCAAAAGAGCTTGGCCGCGATCATAGGTGGCCAGGCCCGTTAGCAAACTTATAGTCGTGCTTTTGCCCGCGCCGTTCGGCCCTAAAAAAGCGAACAACTCGCCAGGGGCCACGCTTAAGGTTAAGCCATCTAAAGCGACTTTAGAGCCATAGCTTTTGTGAACGTCGTAAAGCTGAATCAAGGTCGATCTTCTATTTTTGGAAAAACCAAAAAAACTTATTTTTGTTAAAAATAAGCGTTAATAAGGCTGTATAATAAAGTTAAAACTTAAAAAAACGCCTTAATAGTCGTTTTTTTGGCTCTGAATTTGGGGTGGCTGGTCTTTTTAGGGCCAATTAAGTTAGGCCTTTAAGACTCTTTTAAGGCGGCTTGGGCTCGGTTTTTGAGGGTCAGATCCAGGTTCTCGGCCATGGCCTGGAGGGGTTGGCGCCGGATCCGGTGGGGTAAAGCCAGTTCGGCCGCGGCTAAGACGTCGGCTTTTTTAGCCATAAGTCGCCCATCTAAGGCGGCTATGGTTTTAATGGCTTTGTGCGTCACGATATCCCCCCGGTGCCCGTCGACCCCGACTTCCAAGCAGAGGCTGGCTATGTCGTAGAGGATTTCCCGCGAGACCTTAACCTCGGGTAAAAGTTTTTGAGCCTTTTGAATGGTCGTGGCCAGTTTTAAGGACTCCACGCCCCACCTGGCGGCGAATCGCGGCGGGTCGGCCTCAAAGTCGGCTCGTCTTTCTAAAACGCTCACTCGACTGTCGAGATCCATCACCCCCCCGATATTGACGCACAAGCCAAAGCGGTCCAAAAGCTGGGGCCGAAGCTCTCCTTCCTCGGGGTTCATGGTGCCGACTAAAGTAAAACGGGCCGGGTGAGCGAAAGAGACTCCCTCCCGCTCAATGGCGTTGACCCCCATGGCCGCCGAGTCCAATAAGACGTCCACCAGATGGTCGTCTAAAAGGTTAACCTCGTCCACGTAAAGAATGCCGCGGTGGGCAGCGGCTAAAAGGCCGGGCTCGACTCTTTTCTCGCCGGTTTTTAAGGCCCTTTCCAGATCCAAAGAGCCCACCAAACGGTCTTCAGTGGCCCCCACGGGTAGCTCGACGACTTTAATTTTTCTTTTTTCGATCCTAGGTGGGGGTCCGGCCTCTAAACCCAAAGATTCCCTTAAACTTGGCCAAAGGTCGGCTTCAGTCTCTGGGTCCAGTTGGAAGGGGTCTTGGGCGTAGACCTCGATTTCCGGGAGAATGTCGGCCAGGGCTCTGACGGCCGTGGATTTGGCCGTGCCTTTTTCGCCTCGAATGAGGACCCCAGATAAACTGGGATTGACTATATTGAGGATTAAGGCCTCTTTCATGCGTTCCTGACCGACAATGGCCACAAATGGATAGGGGGCGATTTGGAGATTCATTTATACCTGTAGAAGTCGTTCGCCAGAGCCTTTAGTCTTAGAACTTTGGCCGTAAAAGCTAGAAGGTCAAAAAAGCTAGAAAGTCAAAAAAAGCTAGAAGGCCAAAAAGGCTAAAAAAAAGCCCTAAAGCCAAAAAACCTTAAGGCCAAAAAAAAGCGAAAAAGGACTATAAAGAGCCACAAAGGCTAAACCAACCGAAAAAAACTTAAAAAATAAGTCCCAAAAATCTTAAGGTTAAGGCTTAAAAAGCCAACGCCAAAAAAACTAAGTTCTATTTAGCGTCGCGCCTAATGGTCAGACGCTTAAAATTAAAAAAAGCGGATGGTCATTACAGCTATATCATAAGTGGAAAAAGAGGGATTTTGGCTCTTTAAGATTTTTTTTTAGCGAACTAAAGTTTAAGCCGCCTTTTTTTTGGTTTTTGAGATTAACCTTGGCCAGTGCCAGCGCGATTCGTGGTGGCGCCGGCTCTAACGCTTGGCGAAGGCGTTGGCGCTAGCCTCAAGTACTGTCGCCAGAAACTCAAAATACATATCTGATGGCGCGCCACTGTTTATTAAGGAACTCGTAAGTCGTTTGATAGTAGCCCAGGACAAGCCTTGACGCAGGCTACCAAAATAGAGTTTTTTTGTCAATAAGGCTGTTAATTATAATAAACTGAAATGGAAAAATAAAAAAGGGTTCCGCGAAAACTCCATAGTCTTTTTCTATAAAACCTATGCCAGAGTAATTGCGCGAAGATATTAACTTTCTAGGATAATGATATAGAAAAAAGTTAAAGTCGTATTTTTAACTGTAGAAGGACTTTTATATTCTAGAAAATTAGCGATTCTACGAATACCTTGTAAAAAAAGATTAATATTAACTTCAGCTGATGGAGGTAGAAATTCAATAAAATTATATTTCAAGAATATCTTGCCAATAGTATCAGATAGTTTCTCGTCAGTCTGCTTTTCTACATACAGATAAGACCTACGTTTTTTTTAAATTGTATGTATTTTCAATGTTAACCAAAAGAGAGTCTGTTATAGTATAAAAATAAGATTGGAAACAAGCAGGAAAAGCCTTATGCCAATCAATTAATTTGTTTTGAGGAGATAATTTAGTAACTTCATCAACAAAGGGACTTTCTGGTACTTTTTTGTTATTATCTTCCATTAAAAATTAAACCTTATAAGGTAGTTACAATAACTATAGATTAACGTTTTTAGTAGA
>JAIROO010000209.1 GCA_031257535.1 Deltaproteobacteria bacterium | reverse complement strand
GCAATAAGGGTTTTCTAAGGACCATGTTTTTTTTCTTGTGCCTTGAATAGGCCTTGAAAGGGCCTTGAAAGCCATTACCCCTGCTTTTTTAAAAAGGGGTTTTTACGAGGCCATCATTGTTTATTTCTATAAATAAGTTGTCTTGTTTTTGCCTTTTTTTTCTCATTTTTCTTTTAGCTGAAATATATTTAAAGCGATATTATATTTTTTATGGAATAAATTTTTATTTCATTGGTCTCGCGTTTATTTTTGGAGGTTTTATGCCCATTTTCGCCTGGTCCGGCGTTAACTTCAAGGGAAGAAAACGCAAAGGAACCATGGAGGCCAACGACACCCGACAGGTGGAAGCTTTTTTAAAGCGCCTTAGGATTAGCGACTACACCATCAAGGACGCTCCCAAAGATCTGTTGGCCGGTATCGCCATGTTCGCCCCTAAGGTGACGGTCAAAGACGTCATGCTCTTTACCCGGCAGTTTTCCACGATGATCGACGCTGGTTTGCCTTTGGTCCAGTGTCTGAAAATTATGGCGGACCAGACCGATAACCCAACCTTAAAGAACATGCTCCGCGATATCAACAACTCGGTCCAGTCTGGGGCGACCTTGTCCGACGCTCTCCGTAAATACCCCGAACACTTTGACTCTCTTTACTGTAACTTGGTGGCGGCTGGGGAAACGGCTGGTATCTTGGATACCATTTTAAAGCGTCTGGCCGAGTACATTGAAAAGGCCGAGAAGCTGAAGAGAAAAGTCAAGGGCGCTTTAGCTTATCCTCTCATCGTTATGGGCGTGGGCGTCGTGGTCATGCTGGTTATCATGATCTTCGTTATCCCGACCTTCGAGGAGATGTTTTCTAGCTTTGGCAAGGAATTGCCGGCTTTGACCCAGATGGTCATCGACGTCTCTAATATCCTCATCAAACAGTGGTATATTCTCCTCCCGGCCCTGATCGCGGTTTTTATCATTCTTAAGAGATTTTTTAAGTCCGAGGTGGGTAAGCTCCTTTTTGACACTTATTCCTTAAAGTTGCCCGTGTTTGGCGATCTGCTCCGGAAAGTGGCCGTCTCGAAGTTTACCCGCACCTTGGCCACCATGCTGCAAGCCGGCGTTCCCATTATTACCAGCCTAGACATCGTCGCTGGCACGGCCGGCAACAAGGTGGTGGAAGAGGCTCTTTTAGACTCGCGGTCGGCCATCGCGGAAGGTCGTCCCTTGGTGGACCCCTTGATTGAGTCTCAGGTCTTCCCCAATATGGTCACCTCCATGATCGCCGTCGGCGAGGAAGCTGGCGCCTTGGACGTTATGCTCCTTAAGATCGCCGACTTTTTTGACGACGAGGTTGACGCGGCGGTGGAAACGGTTATGACCATGATTGAGCCGATGATGATCGTCTTCTTGGGCGGCACGGTCGGGACCCTCATCATCGCCATGTATCTACCCATTTTCGGGATGGGCTCGGCGGTCAGCGGCTAATTTTTTTTCTTCCTTTCGCGAAAAATTTGACCCCGTCTTTTGGCGGGGTTTTTTTTTGGCCAAAATTTGGGGGGAGATTTTTTAAGAAGTTGGCCTGAAGATGGTCGCCTGGGCTAAAGCTCTTTTGGCTTAAAGCGAAAGGCCAAGGCGTTTATTGGCGGCGACGAAAAGGGCTCAAAAAATGGGGGGGGAAGGGGAGAGAGGCGAGATGGCGGTTTTTGGGCTTGATGGGTTAAGGCCAAAATGACGACCTAGCCTAAATGGGAGTATTTGGGGGTTTTTGTGAGTATTTATTGTCTTATAAAGTAACTTTATGTGATTATAAATTAATGTTAAGACTAAATAAAAGCTCGTAAGCCTATAGGTCGTTAATTGTGGGCCTGAATAACAGTGGGACCGCCAGATAAGGGTCAAAAACTAGAAATCGCTAATCGGGGGCCAGAAAAAAACGAGGCCCCGAAGCTAAGGGCCCAAAACCAGAAACCGCTAATAATGGGCCCGAAAAACAACGGGGCCCCAAGCTAATTGTCCTAAACACTAGGGGTCCTAAACCAGAAACCGCTAATAATGGGCCCGATAAACAGCGAGCCCCCAAGCTAAGGACTCAAAAGAAAGTAGTCGCTAATCGTGGGCCAGAAAAACAGCGAGGCCAAAAGCTAAGGACTCAAAAGAAAGTAGCCGCTAATCGTGGGCCAGAAAAACAGTGGAGTCCCAAAAGCTCTGAGGCCAAAAAAACAGTGGCCGCTAATTGTGGGTCCAAATACAGTGGCGGGACCTTATGGGACCCAAAATAAGCGGCGAGGAAACTTAAGGGACTGAAAATAGGCGGCCGGAGAGTTAAAGGCCAGAAAAATATTAGCCAAGAAAACTTGAAAAGGCTTTATACCCCCTCTTTGTCCTAAACACCCCTTAAAAAAAACCGTCGGTCAAGCGAACTCGACCGACGGCGTAAAATAATGGAGGACTAAATTAGGCGGTTTAGAACTCCCAGCCTAGCCGAACTCCCCCAGAGATACCGCGGCGGACGCCAACGTGGCCTTGGAGGCCGGCTTCAATGTTGAAGTGGCGATCTTCGGTGGAGCGGTAAATGATCCCGATCTCGCCAATGCCAGAGCCGCCTTTAAGGCTGGGCACTTCAAATGGCTGACCAAATAGGTAACCCCTGGTTTTAGTGTCGAGTTCGTGCTCGTAGGAGGCGCCTAAGTAATAGGAGAACCGTTCAGACTTCAACTTGGTGTAACGGGCGCCTATCCGGTAACGCTGGGAGATGATTTTGTCGTAATCAACTTCTTCGCCAGTGGATAGTTTAATGGTGTTGGCGTCTTGTTTAGTCCAGAAATATCTAACCAATAAGTCAAGAGTGGAATTTTCCGACAACATCCACTCGTGGCCCACCCCAAAGTGAAGAGCTAAATAGGGGGTGTCGGTCTCGTAATGGAGGTTAGCGAGCGCGGGATTAGAGGGGTTAGCCAAACTAGACGTAAACTTGTTTTCGATGCGCCCGGCTCTGGCTGAGGCTTCTAAACGGAAACCATTGTCCCAGCGTTGCCTGGCCATAAGTCCTCCCCCTAAGTATCTAAGGGAGCCGTCGCCGCTTAAGGGTTGATTATAAGCCGTCTTGTAGTCCGCGTCCACGTCGTAACTGGCGAACCCACCGTCAGCGAAAGCGGCTATCAGGAAGGAGGAGTCGTGATCCGGGAAATAGACCTGACGCGCTAAACCAGCGATGAAGGTAAAGGTTCTATACTTGTTTTTAGAGCCTTTGTTGGTCCAGAACAGGCCAGCGTCAACCCCGGCGAAAGGATCCCAGCCATGGTCCTTGTCCCCGCTAGACGGAGCGTGATGGGTTAAGGGATTGCCTTCTTTAAGAGCCATGTCGGCCGACTTGTAACTGTGGTCGGCTAACCAGTTGCCAATACCAGCCACGATGGCCACGCTCGATATCTGACCTTCAAGGACAATCTTGGCTTGCTCGGGCGGACTGAAGACGTACTTGCCACCGCCACTGGGGTCAGGTATGGGTTGAATAGGAACAGGTTCAACCGGAGTAGGACCATCCGGCGTCTCTGGATTTTTTGGAGCCGGAGGCTCTTCAGGCTCGATAATAGGGCTTGGCGTAGGAACCGGTGGCGCTACAGGCTCGCTGGGCGGAGTTACAGGCGGAGCTGGCGGCGTCTCCGGCGCTGGGGGGGCTGGCGGAGTCGGCGGAGCCGGTTCGTCAGGCGGCGGCGGAGTCGGAGCTGGAGGCTGGGGCGGAATAACCGGATCTGGAGTCGGCGCGACTTGCGGGGCTAGACGAGCCACTAATTGCTTTTTCTCATCAATATCATTTTCACCTACTTTATCAATTATAAAATCATAGAGAGTAAAATATCCCTGCTGATATCTAACCGATTTAGTATAGGTCTCGCCAAGAAGGTTACCAGTGCCGTTAGTTTCAATCAGATAAAATTTATCGCCATATTTTAGGTTTGGGCCAGGGGTGAAGTTGAGCAGTTTGACCACGGCTCCTTGCACGTTGACCTTGTTCTGGCTGGCTCCCGTAATATTTAATAAAGCCGTGTTTGACTTGTTAACCTCGCTCGTGGCCATGTTAAATTGTAATGTCCCATAAAGCTTGCCTGTTTCGAGGGTCATTTTGTTTTGGCCATTGATGGTCATCGTCCCGCCAGGGTAGAGATTAAAGGTATGGTTAAGCGCGGTTAAGGTCATGCCGGGCGCCAAAATAGTATTGCTGCCGTAATAAAGGTTAATCGTGTTGGTCGCGTAAGTCTGGGAAGTAATCGTGCCAGTTTCGATTAAATTCGCGCCGCCCCATATGAAATTCCCGCCTCCGATGACATCCATTTGGAAAGCGCGATTAGGAGTAGCAGAATAACCCTGATTATCTTGATAAACTTTTATAGGGTCGCTTAACAGAACTTGGCCGCCTTTATCCGTTAGGATTATTAATTGAGCGTCGGATCTGGCGAAGTCTGGGTCGCTTTTAAAAGCTCCATCGGAGAGTTCAGTTAATGATTCAACTCTACCGAAGTACAGGGAATTGGGAGTGCCATTTGGAGATTCTCTATCATAAATAATGTTATTAGAGAATAATACATTGTCGTCTTGGCTAAGAGATTTTAAAACGACAACATTATTTTTATTTATCTCGCTAGCTTTATTAAGACCTGTATCGATGGTAATAGTTCCATAAACTTTAGCGTACGTATTTCCAGTGTAAACACTATTATTAGTAATTTTTGAATAAAATTTATTATCCCAAAATGTACTACCTTGAATGGTCATAGGCGAGTTTAGACCATAACTATAAATTAACCCACCCGCGATTGGCCCATTAGTCGCCGTTATTGTGTTACCTAAGAAACGGGAATTTTTGATTAACGATATCCCGTACCGATGAGTTGAATTGCTATTGATATTATTGCTGTTAAGGGGCCCGGTTACGCCAATTATACCACCACCATCAATAAATCCTGTGACAATGACCGTATTAGATATAAAATGGGAATCATAAATAGAGTCGATTAGGGCGGTCCCGCTAGAGACCGCGCCGATTACGCCGCCGCCTTCAAGAGCCGTGTCAACGGTAATCTGGTTACCCGAAAAGTAGTTCGCCATAACGTTAAAAAGTCTAGCCGAACCATACCCCTTGGCGACTACGCCGACGATTCCGCCACCAGTCAGATGGCCAGTAGTAGAAATATGTTGGTTGTAAAAATTAGTATTGCTTACGGATTGTATGAGCGCAAAATTCGACGTTTTTGAGTTCACGTCAGTGGCCACGCCTATAATTCCGCCACCTATAATTTTTTTCGCTTCAACATCTATTATGGGATTATTAGAATCTGGGCTATAGCCAAATGTGTTACTATCTATGTAATCCGCGAAGGCGTCGCCGCCTTCGGTATAAAGTCCGATGAGACCACCACCATATATTGTATCATTGGTCTTGATCTCAATTGTTTTACCAGGTTGTCCAAATGTATTATTAGAAACAGACTCAAATATGGCGGATCTGCCACCAGGAGTGCTACTAAGTCCTTTAGCCGTATAGGCTCCAATGATGCCGCCGCCATAAGTATTTTCAGTGTTGACTTTAATTTTGACGAAAGTATTGTCCGTCAGGAATTGGCCCATGGCGATACCGTTGTCAACGCTAGTATCGCCTTCCGAGTAAAGGCCAATAACGCCGCCGCCTTTTAGGCCATAGCTTGCGGTAGTGCTTTGATAGAGCGCGTTAATAGTGATATCGTCAAAGTAATTCCCGCTGGCTTGGACTAGGTTTGACCACCACTTTGAGCTGACGCCGACTACGCCACCGCCAAGAATAGAGGGGTTTACAGTATGCGAGGTTGAACCATTTGTCGAGGTTACTGTTATTGTCTTAAAGACGTTGTTCATTAAATATTCGATGGACCCAGCGTTAGGCCCAGTCCGAACCCCTAGAACGCCGCCACCAGAAAGTTCGCCTTTGGTGGTACTGAGATTAGTCCCGCCGCCAGCTTGGACGTTAATATTATAAAAAAGGTTATTAACCACGTTAGCGATAACGGCGCTGGTCTTTCTTTCTGGAATAGGACTTGGGGTATAGACCGTAGAAGGAATTTTGTGATCAGTATCGTTATTTTGGACCCCAACGACGCCCCCGCCTCTTAAGTAAGTTTGAGCTTCGACGTTGACGCCGGCAAAAATATTGTCGTAAAGGTTAGTCAGTTCCACTCCCGCGTGAGAAAGGCCATTGACCCCAATAACCCCACCGCCGCGGAGAGAGTAACCGGCATTGACCTCAATATTGGCGTCTTCGCCGTTACCAAAAATATTTCTTAAAACAACGTCAATTTTAGCGTATGTCGTATCATTAATTTCGCTTTGGCTGTTATTATTGACTCCCACTACGCCACTACCTAAGATCATGTCGGCGGAGTTGATTTTGACATTAGTAAACAAATTTCTGTAAAGGGTGGCCAAATAGGCGTAACCTTGATTAGTCGCGGGTGAAGACACCCCGTTGACGCCTATAACGCCACCACCTTCAATATATGGGGCGCCAGTAGCGCTATTTGTACGTCTATATGTTGTTACTGAGATGTTATTAAATAAGTTCCCGTTTATTTGGTAGATAGAGGCCGATTTCGCTGTGGAACGGAGACCAATTATTCCGCCGCCGGCTAGATAATGTGAGTCTAAATTCCCATTTACCTTTATATGTATATTTGTAAATTCATTATCTATAATATCTTTAAGTGATGTATCTACATTTGTTGTATCGTATCGATTGCCAATAAAACTATTAACTATTCCCCCGCCATTAGCGGCGGTACCAGTATAATTATAAGTTGTCGTTGTATCCTTAAAGATTATGTTTTTTATGCTTAAACCCGTTGAATAACGAATATTATTATAACCTAAATCAATAATTTTTTTGTTTTCTATTAATGTATAATCAGCTGATTCAATGGATCTATTAGATGATCCAGATATAGAGGTGACGGTCGTTGGAAATTGACTGACCGCCGAAGTAACATTCGTCGTTACATAAGATCCAAAAACATTATTTTTATTAGTATTAACATATCTCAATATTGTTGAGGCGTAAGATTCAACTTTAGCTCCGAAGCCAGTATTTGAGTAACCACGAATGGTAAGATCGTTTTTAGTTACCCCTATCGCGTTATTAGAGTCGGAAAACGTTAAATTATTGCTGGCCGAGCCGAAATAGATTGTATCGCCTGCTGTTACCGTACTACTGGCGATTAAATTATGTAAAGCGTCTCTTGAATTTTGATCAAATCTGATTTCCGCGGCTTTCACAACTTCGAAGGAAAGCGTTAGCGCCAAGACGAAAAAGGCTATCCCAAACAATAACTTGAAATGACGATTCCCGAACCGCCCAAGGGCCCACTTAAGCGACGGGATATTCGATGAAACCTGGGACATAAATAGTTCCTCCTACCCTAAAAGCCCGAAAAAGACTACCTGGCAAAGCCTAAAACGTCGTCAAGTTCAAGTCAGTTATTCCTGAAAAGGTCCATCAAACTTTAGATATAGTCTGATCGTTAGTTCTTTTAGGAATGGCTCGCCTTATATTTAGTCAGAAAACAATTGCCCAAAAAGATAATAAACAGTAAATTGAAAAAAAGGTAATAACAAAGCCATATGGCCTTGTTTGAAGTCATGGCCTTGTAGAATAAATATAAATAAGCAATAAAAATGATTTAATATGATTTTTTAATAGTTTGTAGATTAATCATAGATTTTATTAAGTCTGTTTATTTAATTAATATATGTTTATATATCATTTAAGAATTAAATTTACAATTTATTATAATTTTTAAATGACATAAATAATAATAAATCTAAACTATTTTTATTGAAAAAATTAATTTGTTAAAAAATGTATATAGAAATTAAGCCCACCAATAACTCTTCCCTCGGATTTGACCCCGTCAGAAAAAAAATAAAACCCTAGCGTCATTAGTTTTACCCACCGCCAAAAAACTCAAAACTAATGTTAAAAAAAGATTATTTAGTTATATTTATTGTGGGCTTGGCCAGGCCCTAGCCTTTCAATTTATTAAATAATATATTTTTTTTAAAATAAAATCAAGACGCGACTTATTTGATTTTGACCCTAAAGGCCGTTCGGCCACTTTTTATAGCCTTGGCGGCCGATTGGCCTAGTTTTTAGTTTTTAAGCCAATTTTTAAAGGCCGAACTCCAGCGACCTCGCCTTTTAACGAGACATTATTAAACTATTAATTGAGTTTTAATTTTATTAATTTTCAATTTTTAGTTGTTATTCCAGATAACAAAAAATTATGGCTTAAGCCCCCTTTTTGGTTTTTAGGAAAAGTAAAAGATTAGCGAAAAATTTAAGGGGACAAGAGCGAAGGCTAGTTTGAGGCTAGGGGGTTATTATATATTTTTAACTATAATTAAACTTTCAATATCTGTAGTTATACGTCTTTTATTTTTAATATTATTATTGGGCTTCCATTTTTACTGGTCCTTCGCGCCATTTTCGCGCGTTTTTTTGCCAGATTTTTTCGACCGCTAAGTTCTTTTTTTGTTTAACTTTCTTCGACGTTTCGCGAACTTAAGGGGTGGGGCGCGTTTTGGCTTCCACGCGCTTTTTTGGCTTAAGTGGGAACACGGTCTCTAAGTCTGAGCCGCCTTTTTGGAATTAAGCCTAAAATTATTGGCGTCAAGACAACAATTAGTCGTCCTCTGGACCGACCGTCTTTTCGCGAGTCTTATTTTTGGGGCTATAATCCCTCGTAGACTCTAAAAACGGTTAATTTTGGTTAATTTTTTGCTTTTTATGGGGGAACCGGATAAGTTAAAAGCTAAGGCCCCTCGCGTTTCCTCGCCATTTTACCGGGACTAAGGAGTAAAGCGTCGTTCATGCAGTGGTTTCCCAAAACAATCGAGCCCGGGCGCTTAAGGTGGCTCTTTTTCTTCCGCATGATCGCCAATACCTTTTTAATCAGCGCCATTATTTTGATCTACATTAATGGCCGCGTGCCCATCTTTCTGCAGTATTGGTCTAACGCCGTGGTCATCGTGGTTATCGCCTCCTTTGGTCTGGCCGTGGTCTACTACCAGCTCATGCCCATGTTCTTTGGGCCTGGGGTCCAGATTGTGGTTCAGATGCTGGCGGACACCATTTCGGCCTCGATTTTAATTATTTTGACCGGTGGGGTGGATAGCGCCATCGCCTTTCTTTTGATTATCGTGGTCGTTAATAGCTCCTTTTTGGGGGGCTTTAAAATATCCTTTATCGCGGCCACGGTTTCGGCCTTAGCTTGGTCTGGCATCGTGGACCTTCACTATTATGGCTATCTGCCGGGTTTATCGCCATTAGGGGCCAGCATGTCCGCGACCGAGCTGGCTTTAACCATCTTAGTCAATTCCGGGGCCACTTATCTGGTGGCTATCTTAGGCGGTTACCTCTCCTCTCAGTTAGACATCTCTAGTCGGGCTTTGGAGACTAGCCAAGCCTCTTTTGACCGACTCTCGGAGTTAAACGCGAGCGTAATCCAAAGTATTGACGCGGCTTTGATCACCATCGACACCCAGGGTCGGATCTTGTCCATTAACCGGGCGGGCCGGCGGATGTTCCAAGTCACCCACGACGACGTGCGGGGACGAAACTGGCGCCAATTTTTTCCAGAGCTGGTCGTCGCGACCAACGTCGCCGACGACCTGGCCAGTTTGACGGAAGGCTTGACCGTGAAGCACTTTCGGCCCACGGATCAGGCGGAGTTAATCTTAGAGATTAGCCTTACCGACCTCGTGGACAAGGACAACGAACCCTGGGGACGGCTCTTGGTGGCTCAGGACCGGACCGCCATTAGCCAGATGCAGGCGGAGATCAAACGGAGCGAGCGTCTGGCGGCCATGGGCGAACTGGCCGCTGGTTTAGCCCACGAGATCCGGACTCCTTTGGCTTCCATGTCCGGCTCTTGGAGCATGTTAAACAACCAAAAGCTCACCGACGAGGACCGGCAGCGACTAATAGCGATTATTGGTCGCGAGATGGATCGCTTAAGCGTTTTAGTTAACGACTTTTTAGGTTACGCGCGGCCCTCTAGCGGCAGTCCCCAGGCCATTGACTTAAACCAGCTCATTTACGACCAGCTGCACGTGTTTAAGAGCTGGAAGGGCGAGGAGGTCATAATCGCGAAAGAGTTGGGCCAGATCCCTTTGGTCTTCTTTGATTATGGGCAGCTGACCCAGGTTATATTTAATCTCCTTCAAAACGCCATTGAGGCCGCTGACTCCACCCGGGTTTTAAAACTAGTCGTCTCGACTAAGCTGGCTAGGGCGCGGCCGGGCATGGTGGTCATGGCCGTCCGCGACAATGGCCGGGGCATCAAAAACGACCAGATGAGTCACATTTTTCAGCCATTTTTTACCACTAAGCCCAAAGGCACGGGTTTGGGTTTAGCCACGGTCTGGCGGATAGTTAGGGAAGGTCAAGGCCATATCCAGGTGGCCTCGGAGAAAGACCAAGGGACGATTTTTACCGTATACTTACCAGTAGTCAAAAACTAATAAGCTGGCCCAGGGTGGGTTGGGACGCGAAAGATAACTCGCGCGCTAAAGCCCTATCATAACGGGGGGGCGCTTCGCGAAGTGGCTTACGCGTATTTAACGATAATGATTTTTAGTTAACAGGAGGAGTCAAAAGGGTGACTTTAGAGCGTTTTAGTCTAAAAACGACCCAGAAAGAGGGATTTTATCCCATCACCGAGGAAGTCCGGCTGGCCGTGGCTAAGAGTCAGGTCCTTAGCGGCCTAGCCACGGTTTTTTGTCCTCATACCACCGCGGGGCTGACCATCAACGAAAACGCCGATCC
>JAIROO010000187.1 GCA_031257535.1 Deltaproteobacteria bacterium | reverse complement strand
TTAAGGATTTCTCGGTTAAGGGTTTCTCGGTCGAGGGTTTCTTGGTTAAGGATTTCTCGGTCGAGGGTTTCTTGGTTAAGGATTTCTCGGTCGAGGGTTTCTTGGTTAAGGATTTCTCGGTCGAGGGTTTCTTGGTTAAGGGTTTTTTGGTCAAGGGTTTCTCGGTCATGGCCATAAGTTAGCCGAAAAACCCGCGCCGAGGCCTAAAACGAAAAAAACAACGGCTCTAGAGCTGAGCTGGCCGACGGCGATGGTCAGCCCCACAATGGGGAGACAGGGGGCGATTTTTTCCAAGGCCGGTCCGAGCCAAATTGGATCTAGTTTAAGACATAAACCCACTAAGAGGCTTAAAAGGGGGGCGAAAAAAACTAAAGCGGCCAAAGAAGCGAATAAAGTAAACAAAAGACCTTTAAAATTGGCCCAGAACAAGACTCCTTTGCCTTTAGCTAAGGTCTCTCGCAAACGGTAAAAGCCCTTTTTTGAAGCGCGGCGAGATAACATCTCCAAACTCAAGGCTAAATAGGCCACGGGCGGGATCAGGACGAAGAAGAGGGGTAAGGACGCGTCCATGGGGAAAGCTCCATCAAAACGCGTTAATATGGAAAAGGCTAAAAGAGCGGCCGACACGGCTATACCGCCGTTAGGAACTAAAACGCCGCCTAAGTTAGCCCGAAACACCCACAATATCTCTGTCCAAAGACCCAATATTAGGCCAGCTTTAGGTTGTTCTAAGACCGCCCCCACTAACAAACCCGTGACTAAAGGTCGGGAGACCATGTTTTGACCCACGGCCTGGCGGTCTAAGTTTAAAAAGGCGGCCACTAAAAGGGCGGCGAGTAAGCGGACGTTTAACAGTTCCATTGGTAGCGCTTAGGGTCAAAGAGTCGCTTAGAATGGCGGGGTAAGGGCTGATAGAAGACTTTCACCCCCGCTTTAACGAGGTCGGTTAAATCGGCGAAATCCCGTCGGCTAACTTTAAACGAATCAAACAGGCTCAAAGACTCGTCGCTTACGTCATATATATAAAAACCTAAATTTAACTCAGATAAGGACAAACCGGCTTTTTTAGCCCGCGCGACCCCAGCCACGTCGGAAAAAAGAATCATGACGCGGGAGGTGGGGTCCAGGCTTAAGCGCTTGTTTAACTTAGCCGGCAGATTTAAGGAGTCCACGAAATCGACTTCAACGTCCGCGATCTCGCAACCAGTGCGGATCATTTCCCGCTGGGCCTCAATTACCGAGTCGTCTTTTTCAGCCTGGTCGTCAACCACGAAGATCAAGGTGATCTTTAAAAAAGGGACCCAACCTATGAGCACCTGTCCGTGGGTCAATTTTTGGTCGACGCGGGTGGCTAATAAAGACATTTTTTATCCTAAAAAGAATACTATTTAAGCAAAATAGGCTTTTACGCGGTTCTTTTGCCTAACATGTCTCCCGCCAAGGTGATGCCCTTGCGCCCGTAATCTCGGCATTCTTGGGCCAATTGATTTAAAGTCATCGCGGGTTTGTCTCTAATTTGGCAGGCCCGAAGGACCATGGGCAGATTAACCCCGGACAGAACGTCCACCTGATCGCCCTTCAAAAACGATAAGCTGATGTTGGAAGGGGTCCCGCCGAATAAATCGGTCAAGATCAAAACGCCTTGCCCTTGGTTTTGACTCTGGATGGCTTTTTCCATTTGAGCTTTTAGCATGTCCGGACTTAAGTCCAGCTCCACGGGCACAGTGAGACAATTTTCCATTTCGTCGGTAATGAGGGTGGCGGCTTTTACTAAGGCCACGCATAAGTCTCCGTGAGTGGCGATGACTAGACCTATCAAAATAGTTTCCTTTATTTTAAGTCCCTTTTTTTTAAGGGGGTTAATAATTAGTTTTTATATTATAAGTCACCTTTGTTATAAAGAAGGTTAATATTTAGTTTATATTTTAAGTCACCTTTGTTATAAAGAAGGTTAATAATTAATTTTAAAGATATTATATGTAAGGCCTAAAAATATCTAGTCTAGATATAAAGACTATATATCTAGACTATATCCCGGTGGCGTAAAGCCAAGCTCCCTGAAAAACAGGTTTTTAAGCGCTCCCACAAGTAACCCGCCAAAGCCACGCTCCGGTGTTGGCCCCCAGTACAGCCCACGGCGATGGTTAGGTAAGACTTGCCTTCCCTTTGGTAAAGGGGGAGAAGAAAATTTAAGAGATCCAAGAGTTTTTCTAAAAACTCTTTGGTCTCTTTAAAGGAGAGCACGTAGTTTAAGACTCGCTCGTCGCGGCCATCTAAAGCCCGTAACTTTTCCACGTAAAAGGGGTTGGGCAAAAATCGGACGTCCAGCATGAGGTCAGCTTCCGGGGGGAGGCCATTTTTAAAGCCAAAGGACAAGACCTCCACCGCCAGGTCCCGGCGGTTTTGGATCTGGACGAATTTTTCTAAAACCAAGGTCCTTAAATTAGCGGCCGTTAGACCCGTGGTGTTTAAAATTAGGTCGGCGATATCCCGTAAAGGGGCGAGCTTTTCCTTCTCCAAACGGATGGCCGCGGCTAGATTGCCGGTTTGGAGGGCCAGAGGATGGGGTCTTCTAGTCTCGGAAAAGCGCTGGACTAAGACCTTTTCGTCGGCCTCTAAGAACAAGAGCTTTAAGTCATAGCCCAAGTCCCGAGCTTGCTCAAAGACCTCTTCGTAGTTGGTTAAGAGTTCGGCTTCCCTAGCGTCCATGCCCACGGCTAAACGGATAAAATCGCCGCTTTCCTTCCGGAGGGCTAAGAGTTTGGGCAGCAACAAGACCGGCAGGTTGTCAATGGCCATAAGACCATGATCTTCTAGCGATTTTAAGGCCGCGGTCTTACCTGAGCCCGATAAGCCGGTGACCACGATTATCAAACCAGCTTTGAGGGTGTCGACCATGGGGGCTCCTGGCGATAATCGCCTTTTTAGATTAAGCGGCAATAGCCGCCAGCTCGAGGAAAACGCCGTAAAAGGACTCCTTATCCGGGGCGGAGAGGAGCAGTCTTAAGATTTCCGGCGTATTCCACAGCCGACCCAAAAGGGCCAAAATCTGTAAATGTTCGGAGGTGGGGGTTATTGGGCTTAAGACCAGAGCCACAACGCGGACCGGTAAACCATCGGGCCCTAAAAAGTCGGGTCCAGCGTCTTTAGCCACCCTGGCCACGGCTAAAAAAGATTCGGTCAACCCAGGCACTTTGCCATGGGGTATGGCCACTCCCCCGCCCACCGCGGTCGAGCCTAAACTCTCCCTTTGGAGAGCGGGCCCCAAGAGTTCGTCGACTTGTCGACGGAGGAGCCTAGCCGAAAGATGGCAAAGGGCCGCGATAGCCAAAGGCAGGCTATTAACCGCCAGATCCAAGAGGATAGCCTCTTTGGATAGGACTTTTTTTAGATCCATAAAAAACTAAAGGACTCCCGTCGCCTCCTTAATAGAAGGTTAAAACGGTTTTTTTAAAAAAAAGCGATAAAAAATTCGCCTAATAAATAAATGATGAGTATAAGGCGTTTATTGAGCGTGATATCTGACGAGTTCGGTCGAACCCGCGGCCATTTTCCGCAAAAGGCGCACTCCGCCGTTGTCAAGATCTAAAAAGACCACAAAAGGGGAGTTGGACAGGTTGAGCTTGGCGGCCGCGTCCTCTAGGCTCATGGGGTCCAAAGGCAGATCCCGGACTCGGTCGGCGACGAAGGGGTCTTGAGCGAAGGCGTCGTCTTCGCCCTCGGCTTTGGGCGCCACCCCGCCATTGTGGCCCGCGGCTTTATGTTTAGGGAGATAAGCCCCCTTCGCGTAAACCTTTTGTTTTTCCCGGTGACGTTTGATCTGTTTTTCCAGCTTGTCGACCACGAGGTCTAAGGCGGAATACATGTCCTCGGTCTCTTCCTCCGCCTTGATCTTCAGCCCGTCGGCGGTGACCACGGCCTCGACTCGATGGCGGAATTTTTCCACCGTAAAGGTCAGGTCCACGTCGATAACCGAGTCCAAGTATTTCTCCAAACGAGCCATTTTTTCCCGCCCGAACTCTTTGAGGTTTTCGGAGGGATCCATACGCCGGAAAGTCACCGTAAATTGCATGCGCGAACTCCCGCCGCCCTATATAAAGCTTTAGGACGGCTTATAGACTCATGTCAAAGGACTCTTTGAGTTTGAGATAAAAACCAAGAATCCGAAATAAAACAAAGTCCCTGATTTAAGGGGCGGACGGTCTATTATATTTGATTTTAACAAAGTTTGGGGTCAAAAAAAAGCCTTTGATTTTAGGCGGCTAAGGGAGGGGGCGGTATCTTTAGACGCCTTATAAGCTCTAGGCCCTTTTTTTGGTTAGGGGGGGTTACGATAATATTTTTCGGGTCTAATTTTTTGGCCAAAGTTATAGGCATTAAAGTCAATTTAAAGTTATATATTGAGGTAAAATTCGCTATAAGCCAAAAGAATCTCTTCTATTTAGTTAGGCGCGGCGGTGAAGTCAAAAGGCCTTTCCGGGTGGATCTCAACCTGCGGTAAAATCATTAAAAATATTATGGTCATTAGTTAAAGCTCAACTAATTTTTTTAGACGGATCAAAAAATAAATATAGTTATTTTTTACATATATAAACATTTATTACGCAATATTTATTTAATAAAATTTATATTATAGAATGTTAAGAATTAATTAAGTTGTTTTATAAATAACTAGCGCAATATCATTCGAACAATAAAATCCCTAATCATGTCTTTTTTTTTCATATATCCGACAAGCGGGTCAACCGCAAAATTAGTCAACTATTTGTGTCTATTTTTTCTATCGATGTCTAGGTATTATATCCTTAGGTTTTTTCTATTTAGCTATAACTAAAATCCATAAAATGGGCGGAGTACCTAAAACCCGCCGACTGAAAAACGGATCCCATCTTCCCCTGGCCGTTCGGCGCGAAAGGTTTGGGTGGCCATTTCGGTGGGGCATTTGGCAAGCGGCCGTGACGAGGCTCGTTATCAATCAGATTCCCGTCCCTTTTGGGGAGGAGAGCCTGACCAAAAGTCCCCTCGCTAAAGAGGAATCAGACGTCGTCCGAGAGACGCTCTCTTTATCGCCCTTTTGATCAGGGCCTCTCTCTTAAGGGCTTGGGCATTTCTTAATTATATTGGCGGTGGACTTGGCCAACCCCTAAAGTTTAGGCCTTGGGAGGGCGAGCTTATTGGCCGAGCCGAGTCTTTTGGCGCGGGGAAAAGGGGGGCTCTAGTCGCTGGGAGGCGACGAGGCTGGTTTGGGCGGCTTAGGGAAGCGTCCAGACGTCATCGCCAGCCAAGCCGGCTCTCTTGACCCAGGTTGTCGCCTGTCTTTGGGGCTCGTTCACGGCCAGGCCTAGTAGGATAGGGTTGTCTAAGCCTTCCGCGTAGCCTTTGGTCAAAATCTGATTCAAGGCCTCTTTGGCCTTGGCTCGGTCGTCTTGGACGGTATTATGGGAAATTTTAAGCTCGATTACAAAGTGTCCTCCATTGTGGGGGACCACAATGTCGGACCGTCCGTGGCGTCCATGGAGCTCGCCGATGGGCCTTAAACCCGCCCCCCCAAAGCAAAGCGAACAATAGGCTACGGAACAAAAGCTCCCCAGGGTCGACGATTGTGGAGTCTTTTACTCTGGTCTTGGGCAGGCCCTTTTTGTAAGCCTCGTAGGGGAGCCGCGCCAAAAGATCATTGTATTCTTCTATCAC
>JAIROO010000107.1 GCA_031257535.1 Deltaproteobacteria bacterium | reverse complement strand
GGTTTCATCGCGGGCATCTTAGAGTCGTTTACGGGGAAAGTTTTTGACGTTAAGGAAATCGATTGTTGGTGCACCAACGAGCGCACCTGCCGTTTTGAGGCCAAGCCGAAGTCAGCTTAGGCTTTCGTTTTTTTTGGTTTTTTAGGCTAACTATTTTTGGGTCAACCAAAAAAGAGTTAAATAACAGCGATTCTACCCGAAAAAGTCGGCCATAATGGATCAAAATTGCCTGAAGAGTCCATCCACGTTAACAGATTAAAAACTTTTACCAGGGCTCAAGCCGAGTCCATGTTTAAGTTTTTAGAAAAAGTAATCATGGAGAGTAAAACGCCGGTTTTACCCCCGGAATACTCCAAGTGGGATACTTTTAACTCTTTATACCAGCACACTACGGAGATAAAAAGCGCGTTAGGCAATTTCGCTAAGGGCGATTTAGATCTACGTTTGGTGAAAAAAGGGGCCACTTCCGGCAGTCTTAAGGCTATTTTAGCTAATTTATCCCATTTGGCCTGGCAGTTTAAGGTGGCCGCCTCAGGGGATTATAGTCACACCGTCGATTTTATGGGGGACTTTTCCGAGGCCTTTAACCTCATGACCTCCTCTTTGCGCCGGCATGAGCTGGAGATCAAGGAAAAGCAAGAAGAGCTGGCCAAAATGGCCGAGGAGCTGAAGAAAGAGATCCACCGGCGAGATCAGTTTGAGGCGGCTTTAAAAGAAAGCGAGAAAAACTACCGCAACCAAGCCCTCCACGACCCCTTAACCCGAATTTATAACCGGTCTTATTTTAGCGAAGCTGGTAAAAGGGAAGTTGAGCTGACCAGGCGGCAAGGGTCCGATTTGTGTCTTTTAATGATGGATCTGGATTATTTTAAAAATTTTAACGACACTTACGGTCATTTAAGCGGAGACGCGGCTCTTATTCATGTCACTAACATAATTAACGAGCTTAAGCGGAACACGGATATCTTCGCTCGCTACGGGGGCGAGGAGTTTGTGCTGCTCTTGCCTCAGACTAGTTTCGCTGGGGGGTTGGTTATCGCCGAGCGGATTAAAACCGAGGTCGGCGAGCGGCCCGATCCCGCGCCCAACTGTAAGGCTCCCTTGACTTTGAGCATTGGTTTAGCCAGTTTGAGTCAGGACGAAGCCTTAAACGACCCTAGCTCGTGCGAGGACATTTTACGCAAACTTTTGGCTAAGGCCGACGAAGGCCTATATATGGGCAAAAAACGCGGTCGGAATCAGGTTTGTTGGGTCGGCATGGAAAATTGGGAAAAAACCGAAGGCGGCTCCCCGGAAATCCAACGGCCAGTCGAGGACGCGAATACTTCGCGTTTGTTGCCGTCGGTGGGCCTGCCGCGGCCACCTAGCCCTGAGGCGCCCCCCCCGCCTCCCCCGCCCGAGCCTTCGGGGTCCTTGGAGCCGGCTCAGATTTTACCTGGGTCTTTACCTTTAACCCCAGAACTAGTCGCGACAGAGCCAGAGGCGGTCAAAGCTGAGCCTGTCGCGGCCAAAGCTGAGCCTGTCGCGGCCAAAGAAAAAGACGAAAACGCTTAAGGCGGCCTCTAAAAAAACCGTAAAACTTGTTAACCTCGCTTTTTGGCTAAAAAATAAGGCTAAAAAATCGTCTAAGGTCGGTAGATCGTCAAAGGCTTAGAAAATTTCTAGTTTCGCCTAAAATCGACTAAGGTCGTCTAATTTCGTTTAAGGTCGTCTAAAGTTGTCTATTTTCGCTTAAGATCGCCTAAAGTTGTCTAGTTTCGCTTAATGTCGCCTAAAGTTGAAAATATTTAAGGACTGGAAAAGTCGTTTAGTTTAAAATAGTTCAACCTAGATCAATATAGTTCAATAAAGTTCTACCTAGTTAATTTTATGTCAATCTAGTTTTACCTAGTTCAACATAGCTAATAATATGTACGCCTAGTTAAAACTAAATTGATGAAAGACTTAAATAATTAGATAGATTAAATGATTTTTTTATGGTTGATGGCTTTTAGTTAAAAAGATCAAATATCGGCTAAACAAGCCAGAAAAGGGCTAAACTTTTCAAAAAAAGGTCAAAGGCTAGTGAAAAATCTCAATCTTAGCCTCAAAATCTCTTTAAGCCTGGCTCTGGTTTTACTGGCCACCCTGGCCATCATCCTTTTGACCATCCGGGTTTTAGCCGAGACGGCTCATTTAGCTGAGACCGCCAGAGACCGGGCTTTCGCCTTAGGGCTTAAGACTGGTCAGGTTATCGCGGCCAGTTCCGCGGATCCGAAGTCCACGGCTGACGAGTACTACGCTCTACTGCGCCAAGATCCGCGGCCAGATAACCGGGTTTTGGCCGAGACCGCGGCCGGGGCTTACCACCAAGTTGTAGCCGCTCGAGCCGAAGTCGCCGAAAAGCGGCAAAAAGCCAAAGAGTTGGCCGTGACTTTACGCGCGGCCGCTATAATTTGGATTAAAGCCAGCGCCCAAGACGAGTCTTTGGCTATGGGCGATCTTTTGGCTAAGGGGTTAGAGTTTTGGAGCGCCGAACCCGGCGAGTCTGGGACCTACGCTAGTTTTTTTATCTCCTTAACCGCGGCCGAGAATAAGGCCTTAAGCCAAAATCCCGCTCTTAGCGCTTTGCCGTCTTTTAAAGAGCCAGGCGAGGCTTATCAGAAATGTCTCGTCGAGATAGCCGAAGCTGAGCGTCTAGTTACGCGTTTAGGTCAAGCCCTCTTAACGACCATTAACCAGCATCCCAGCGATCCAGGTCATGCCGCCCGGAAATTGGCCGGGGTCTTGGGGCTGTCTTTTTTGGGTTTGTTCGTTTTAACCGGTTGTCTGTTTTTTTATATATCCCGGACCGGCATTACTCCCTTAAGGCGGGTTCTGGCGGGTTTGGAAGTTAGCGCGGGGGAAGTCACGGGCACGGTGAGGTTACTCTCGCGCTCTTCTCGCTCCTTAGCTAAAGGGGCTTCGGATAATACCCGGGCTGTTTTGGCCGCCATCTCTAGCTTAGAAGATCTCCTAAACGCGGCTAAAAGAAACGCCGGCCACTCGGACCAGGCCACGGAGCTGATGGAAAAGGCCAAAACCTGCGTTGACGCGGCTAACTCGGCCATGAGTCTCATCGCCTCAGCCATGGAGGAGATAAAAAACAGCGGCCAAGCCAGTAGTCAAATTATTAAGTCCGTGGAAGAGATCGCTTTTCAGACCAATATCTTAGCTTTAAACGCGGCCGTGGAAGCGGCCAGAGCGGGAGAAGCCGGCGTGGGTTTCGCGGTGGTGGCCGACGAGGTTAGAGGCCTGGCTAACCGCTCCTCGGAAGCGGCGAAGAACACGGCCTCCATGCTGGCCGGGAGCATTAAGCGCATTAACGAGGGCGTGGTTTTAGTCAGCCAAACCGCGGAGAGCTTTGAGTCGCTAGTGGCCACGGCCGACGAAGTGGCTCAGCTGGTCGGGGCCATCGCCGAGGCTAGCCAAAGCCAAGCCCGGGCCATCCAAGACGTCCACCAGTCTATCGCTTTAATGGACAAGGTGACCCAGGAAAACGCGGTCGAGGCGGCGGAAACGGAAAACATCTCTCTGGCCTTAAACGGCCAAGCTACCTTGTTAGGTCGAGCCGTGAAAAGGATCGCGGCTATATTACATGGTCTGGCCGGGTCGCCGCTAAGCTTAGGGTCAGCTCAAAAGGGCGACGCGAAAAAGTCCCTGGCTCCCAAGACCTTAACCCCAAAGTCTATCGTTGATTTAGCGGCGAGTCCAGTGGCCGAATCTAAAAGCCCAAGTCGTAAGGTCTCGCAAAAAAACTTGGAAAAAGCCATTCCCATGGACGACGATTTTTAAAGGCGAGGTCGTAAAAAAATTGATTTTAAACTTTATTAGCCTGGCTAACTATTATTTTTACTAAACATTAAATTTACAATCATAATGTATTAGCGCTCAAAATAAACATTTTTAAGAAATAAAATTTTTTTATAAATAAAGTATGCATTTATTAAATAAAATAACCAGTAGTTATTAAATAACTATGTTAATTAAAGAATATGCATTTTGAAAATAAAAGAGCGTTTTATAATGAGTCCTTCTAAAGGTAAGACGACTTTTATATGATTTAAACGTTATTTAAAACTAAAAATATTTTTAAATAGCATCATTTTATTATGTTTTTTACCTATCTTTTAAAAATAATGATTGATAATTTTGTTGTAGATACTAGAAAAAAACTATTGGAAAGTTTTATTAAATAGTTTTATTTAGCGCGTTAACGTCTTGACCGTAAAATTTTGGCCAAAAAAATTAGACGTAACTTAAATATTTTTTGGGTCTTTGGCTGGCTTCGTTATAGTTAAAGGGTGGATCTCAAGGCCTTTATCCTGAAGTTTAAACTATTAATTTTGGGTTTACGTGATTATATTATGAAGCTCCGGCTACACTATAATTTTAGCTTAAGTTTTAGCTTGTTTTAAAGCTAGTTAGAACTTTTTTAGAAAATAAATCTTATATTAAGGACGTTTGTTAAGGTTCAGTTTAAATTTAACTTTAACTTTAACTTTAACTTTAACTTTAACTTTAACTTTAACTTTAACTTTAACCTTAACCTTAACCTTAACCTTAACCTTAACCTTAACCTTAACCTTAACTTTAACCTTAGCCCTTAGCCTTTAGCCTTTAGCCTTTAGCCTTTAGCCTTTAGCCTTTAGCCTTTAGCCTTTAGCCTTTAGCTTTTAGCTTTTAGCCTTTAGCCTTTAGCCTTTAGCCTTTAGCCTTTAACCTTTAGCCAAAGCCTTAATCAAGCCCGTTTTTTTGGCGTAATTATCTCCTTGGCGGCTTTTTAGGAGTATGACTTATGGAGCCTTTTAGTCGTCGGGGTTTTTTCGCTATAAGCTTTTTTGGTTAAAGGATCTTAAGTTCACAGTTGGTTTTTTGGCCTTTATGCTATATTAATGGTCATGGTCTTTTTTTGCCTACGGTTGGCTAAGACAAAAACGATTAAGTCCGGGTTTAAGGTTTTTTTTGTTTTTAAGAAGGCCAAAAAAATAGTCTATGACCGCAAGTTAGACGAACCGACCCCAAAAAACGCGTAAGTCTTTAATAATTAAAATTGGAGTCCTTTCATTGTCGTTATCTTTCAGAGTTCAGCCGCGCCAAGGCTATCTTACCCTCGTCAGAGCGCTTTTAGTTCTCTGGCTGGTCTTTTGGCTCCCGAGAGGAGTCCAAGCTCAGACCGAGGGTGGAGAGCCCGCGGACTCCACCATTACCCTGACCAAAACGGTGGAGGTCTATACATTTGAGGATCTGACTTTTTCCATCGACTCCTACACTGTGGCCGTAGGCGATAATCTCGCGGGGGTCTTAAAAAAACGCGGCCTGTGGCCGCGGACGCCAGACGCTAACCGCGAAGCTCAGATGATTCGGCTGGTCAAAAGGTTAAACCCGGCCATCGCTAACCCCGATCTCATCTCGCCAGGCCAAGAGTTGTATTTACCCACGCCCAGAGAAATAGCCGAACCCGCCCCGCCCAAAGCTCCGACCCCGCCGGCTCAAGTTGAGGAAGTCGATCCGCCAGGGGTGGTCTCTTACGCTATTTCCGGTTCAGGCCAAGATTCGAATGCTAACGCCGCCACGTCCACCGCCTCGACAGGCTCGGGCTCAGAGCCTATTCCTTTAGAAGGCCCAGCGGACTTAGAGGCGGGCCAGTATCCCTTAAAAGGGAGCCGCGTAAATGTTCCGACCTCGACCAGGGCCGCCCAAAATCCAGAAGAATTAGAGATGGCCCCGGATGGGACGGTGTTTCGGACGGTCGTCGTCCGCAAAGGCGACACCTTAGAGCGGCTACTGCGGCGCGAAGGGGTGGATCCCAATCTGATTTATCGGAGCCTCATTAAAGTCGCCTTAAGTTTAAACCCAGAGCTAAAAAATCCCAACGTTATCGTGGTCGGGGCCGAGCTCCGGATCCCCTCGGTGGGGTCTTACTTAGCCGACTTACCCGGAGCCCAGACGACCCTCGCTCAAGCCAGGATCCCCAAAGGCTCCAGCAGTCGCCGGGAAAACATCGCCTCCTCCCCACCCAAGAAAGGGACGGCCAAAGCCCCCGAGCGACCCCGCTTTACCCTGTCCACCAAGAAACTGCCCCCGGCTCCCATGCCCACGGCCGACTCCCAAAACGCCCGGACCATCTTAGGGGTTATCTTTACCCGTTTAGGGGAAAATTACGTTAACCGAGGGCGTTTGTTCTTGCCTTTAGACGAGCCGCCCCATTTTGACGTGGATACCGCGAGTCTGCCCGTAATTGAGTTAAGAAACGGTCGACGCGTCGTCTTAGACCTCCAAAGAGTCTTAAAACCTGAGCTTATTACCCGGTTTAGGGCTAAATACCAAGACTACATGATCTTTCAACCGGCTCGAGGCGAGGCCATGGACAAAGCCTTAGCTCGGTTGTGGCCCTTGTGCGGTTATTACCGGATTTACGACAAGAGCCAGACTTTTGAGGGGGGGACTGAGGTCAAGTTAAAGCTCGCCGCCGACTGGCTGGTCTGGCCCACGGCCGAGGCTTGGAATCGAGGACAACCTTTGGTTATTAACCTCGCCCCGGCCCCGGACAACGCCACGCCCCAAGCTTGGGTCCGTTTTTTAGCTAACCACGGGATCGCGGTCATTGATCTGTATAAAGGCCTCGCTTTGGCTGACTCCACCCGCTCGCCCACGCCCATCAATAATTTTACGGTGATTGAGGTGGATAGCCAAAACCCCTCGGCTTTCGCGGAGGCTTTAATTAAAAGTTTTGGGTTCGCTCCGCGTTTAGGGGTGCGCGTCGATCTTAACCGGGGTCGGATCGTCACTGGGGGAGCTGAGTTAGGCCCGGATAAAGCCCCGCCGGTTTTTTGGGAGTCAGGGACGACCAAAAACGTCTTGGAGTACGGGGATCTGACCAGCGAGGATCTGGAAGTCTTAAAGAAAAACGACTTTCGGGTGGTCTCCAGCGGCCGCGACGTTCAATCGGTCTTAAAGTCCATCTTAGCCGCCCAGAACATTAAACTGGGTGGGGATCTAACCTTAAATGGCTCCTCGTCGGGCGGCCCAACCGTGGCTTTGACCATCGCTGGCCAGAGTTTCGCTTATAATGGTCGTTCGTATCTCTTTACCACCGTTAACGTCCCCGACAACATGGTGGCCTTGGATCCCAATCAAAACACCGTGGTCCTCCGTTATCAAGGGGCCAATAGACCAGAAGCGGTCTCGCCCGCTAACCAAAGCCCTACCGGGTCAGAGCCAGAGCTAAAGGATGGCGAGGCTAAGATTGTCGTTGACGATATTCGCTAGAAGATTTGGGCGGCGACTTTGGATTCCTCTCTCTCGCCGCTTCGACCCCTTCGCGTATGGAGGGCCACGGTCAGGCCATGAACTATAAAGCCGCTATATTGGTGAGCTCTGAAAGCCGCGCCATAAATAATGGGCGGGCTAATGTTTTGGCCGCGGGGGGGTTAACTGAATTTGAGGCCCGTTTAGTTAAGGTCCCTGGGTCAGACGAGGCGACCGACGGGCTGATTGAGGCCACCTTAACCATCAGCCCGGAGCTGGTTCAAACTTTGGGCTTAAGCCCTGAGCTTGTGGCCGGGGAACCGGTTAATTTTTTAACCGAGCTAATCCATCCCAAAGACTGGGCCTCTTTTTTCGCCGCGGTCGACGACTGTTTTAATGGCTCGACCGGGTTTTCGTTAAATCATCTGATCTTCCGCCCGAGGGAGGGGGCTTGGCGGTCGGCCCAGACCTTCGCGGGGGTGACGGCCAAAACTCCCCAAGAGATCTCTTTAAGCGGCTACTTAAGGTTAATCCCAAAGCTTAAACGGTCGGCCAACTTCTCGGGAGGGCCCGACGATTATACCAAGGAGAGCTATCGGCTCATGCTGGATAGCATGTCCGAGGTCATCAGCCTTTGGGACACCGCTTTAAACCACTTAGACTCCAATGAGGCGGTGGTCCCCTTATTTGGGCTGCCGGCCAAAAAAGCCTTTACCGAGTATTTTCCCGTCCTGTCCCCGCCCTATCAGCCTGATGGGTCGCCGTCCATGGAAACTTTTCAGAGCCACTTAATTAAAACCTTCGCCGAAGGGCAAGACCAGTTTGAGTGGCTGTTTCAAACTTTAGAAGGCGACCCCATTCAAGCCGAGGTCAATCAAGTTCGGGTTCACACCCAGCAGGGCGACCTTTTAGTCAGCTTTATCCGCGACGTGTCTAGCTTAAAGGCCACGGAAGCGGCCGTGGAAAGGGAAAGAAGCCTTCTCCAGAAGATTTTGGATAACAGCCCCATCGCCTTTTTGGTGAGCGTGGCTGGCCAGATCCGTTTCTTTTCGCCCTTCGCCAGGCAGTCTTTAGGTTTAACCCCCGACTGCCCTTTAAGGGGGGTGTTCGCCAATGAGGAGCAATACAACACCTTAATTAAGAATCTCGAGCGCAAAGGTCGCTTAGCCTGGCAAGAGACCCTGATTTACGATGGCGACGGGGCGGAGCGGCATATGCTCTTAAACGCCTTTAAGACCGAGTACTACGGGGACATTGGCTACTTGTTCTGGCTCATGGACATCACCGAGATGGTGGAAAAGGAAAAGGCTCTCTCCCAAGCTCGAGAAGCGGCCGAGGCGAGCACCCGGGCCAAGAGCGAGTTTTTGGCCAACATGAGCCACGAGATCCGCACCCCCATGAACGCCATTATTGGCTTAAGTCACCTGACCTTACAGACGGAACTGGAAAAGCAGCAGCGCGACTACGTGGATAGGGTCTTAAAGGCGGCCAAAACTTTACTGAGGATCATCAACGACATTTTGGATTTCTCCAAGATCGAGGCCGGTAAGCTGGAGATGGAGCGCATTGAGTTTAGCTTAAGCGAACTCATCGCCGAGACCATGGATCTCCAAGCCTTAAAAGCCTCGGAAAAGAACCTCGAGTTTTACGTGGATCTGCCAGAGCTCTTACCGCCGACGGTTTTAGGCGATCCCGTGCGCTTGTCCCAGATCTTAAATAACCTCGTAAGTAACGCCATTAAGTTTACGGCCCAAGGCGAGGTGGGGGTGAAGATGGAGATCGTCGGCGACGAGATCCCCCAGGTCCTCACCTTACGGTTTGAGGTCCGCGACTCGGGCATTGGCATGACCCAAGAGGAGATGAACCGCCTTTTTACGCCCTTTTCCCAGGCCGACACCTCGACCACCAGGCGGTACGGGGGGACGGGTTTGGGGCTGACCATAACCAAACGCTTAGTGGAGATGATGAACGGCCAGATCTGGTGCTTAAGCGTGCCGAGGCAAGGCAGCTCCTTTATTTTTACGGTCCGCTTTGGCTTAACCGAAGCCTGGCGCCGGGAGACGGCTCCCAGACCTTACCAAGGTCGGCTGGCTTTGGCTATTGACGATAACCCCTCGGCTCTCCAGATCCTGTCCACCAATCTCGGGACCATGGGCTTTACCGTGTCTCGGGCTTCGTCGGGGGAGTCGGCGATTAACCGCTTAAAGGCCAGTCGCTTAAAGAGGGAAATGGAGATCCCCGACGCGGTTTTAGTGGATTACAAAATGAACAAACTCGATGGGTTAAAGACCATCCGCGAACTGAAGAAGGAGTTTGGGGGGGTCGAACCGCTCTTGGTTTTAATGGTCGTGGGTATAGCTTCGGAATCCGTCCAAACCGAGGCTCGGGAGCTGGGCGTTAAGACTATTTTGTCTAAACCTATCTCTTTGTTTACCCTCCAGACGAGTTTGTCGAACTTATTAGAGAAAAAAGCTCCAACGGAAAAAGCCAAAGCCCCGGTCAAAGCCGATCCTAACGCTTTACTGGCCCACTTAAAAGGCCGGCCCATCCTCTTGGTGGAGGACAACGAGGTCAACCAACTGGTCGCTAGTAAGATCTTAAAGAAGGCGGGTTTGGAGGTTAAAATCGCTAATAACGGCCTAGAAGCCTTAGAAATGCTCCAAAAAGAGCGATTTGACTTGATTCTGATGGATATTCAGATGCCAGAGATGGACGGCTTGACGGCGACCCGGGAAATCCGCAAAATGAACCAGTTTCAGGATCTGCCCATCGTGGCCATGACCGCCCACGCCATGACCGGGGATCGGGATTTAAGTATCGCCGCGGGCATGAACGACCACGTCACCAAACCCATCGACGTTCCGGAACTTTTTAAAACCTTAGCCCGCTGGCTACCGGCCGACCCGGATAAAGCCCCGGCTGAGGATCGTCAGGACAATCTGGCCATTAGCCCCCAAAAGGCCGTCGCCGAAATTAGCGAGAGCAAGTAGGCGTTATCTCCCCTCTCGTCCACGCCCTTTAACCACCTTAAAACAAAAGACTCTATAATCGTTTTAGATTTATGGGTTTTAGCGAAAAAGAAAGCCTTAAAGGATAGTTATGAGTTTTAAGCCTCTAACCTTGGCCGATCAAGCGGTATTTCGGGCCGCGGAAAAGGCCAGGCCCTTAGTCACTTCGGACGCTAATTTTACTAATATCTTTATCTGGGACAACTATTATCACTTTACTTGGGCGGAAAATTTTGGCTGTTTGGGCTTAATAGCTAGTCCCGAAGACCAAGAACCCTTCGCTTTTTCGCCTTTAGGACCGGGCGACGGCCTAAAAGCCACGGAGTGGCTTTTAGGCCAGTTGGAAAAACCAAAATTGTCTCGAGTCCCTAAGGTCGTGGCCCAAGACTTAATCATTTCCCATCCAACCTATAAAATTAACCCGGATCCCGACAACGACGATTACGTTTACTTAGCCGAAAAGCTGATTAACCTCTCTGGTCGCCGCATGCACCAGAAAAAGAACCACTATAACTATTTTAAACAAAATTACCGTCATGAGTTTCTGGACGTGACCGTGGATCTTGTCCCGGATCTTTTAGCCGTGGCCGACCAGTGGTTGACGGCCAAGACCGAGAAGATCGGGCCGCAAAACCACTTAATTATGGAAAGAGAGGCCGTGAGCCTGGCTTTAGACCACCTTTTAGAGCTAAATCTAGTAGGTCTCGCCATTATGGTGGAGGGCAAGATTGAGGCCTTTACCTTAGGCGAGCCCTTAAACGCGGACACGGCCGTAATTCACGTGGAAAAGGGTAACCCCGAGATCCGGGGCGTCTACGTGGCCTTGTGTAGCGAGTTCTGTCGGCGCCATTTTAGTCATTTAACCTATATTAACAGAGAGCAAGACTTGGGTCTGCCTGGGTTAAGGTTTTCCAAGGAATCATTAAAACCCGACCACATGGCCCATAAATTTGAGGTTATCCCTTAAAAAAACGGGTTTTGGTCCGCCCCTTCCCCCCTTTTCGTCCCCTAAAAAACGCGTTGTCAAGGCCATAGGTCCGTGTTAATATAAGCAGGTAGTTAATTTTATTCCGCGAAGGCCTTTATGGCGCGTTGTTACGTTAAAGCAAACCATCCCCCCCAAGCCCCCTTTAAGGTCCCAGGCGTCAAAAGCTGGCTGTGGGTGGCTTTGGTCTTTTTTCTCTACCTGCCTTTTGGGTGCTCCACGGTCTCCGACGAGGAGATGCGGCGCTTAAGGGAAGACACCTACGCGCTGGAGGCCGAATTAGCCACGGTCAAACGGGAAGCGGCTCTTTTGGATCGAGTCTTAACCAACGTTTATAAAGAGCGCGACCAGCTAGTGGACCAGATCAGCCGAGGCGCGGCCGAGGCCAGTGGCCTAACTTTGCCCAGCCCTAGTAATCCAGATCAACAAAGCCCTCTCCCGCCAGCGGCCGGGGCGGCTGATCCCGACCGCCCCAAAGTCTACCGGGCCCAGGTCGGCGACACCTTGTCCAAGGTGGCCAGTCGCTATGGGACGACGGTTAAAGAAATCCTAGACTTAAACGCCCAGATCAAGGACCGCTCCAGCCAAATGCTCTGGGTGGGCGACGAGGTGGTCTTGCCGCCTAAAAGCCGTTAAGGCCTTAAGGGCCAAAAAAGTCTGGCTCCTTAAAAAAACTCCGCCATCGCCAAAACCCCTGATTTTTTTAAAGGGCTGGTTATAAATAATAACTGGTTATATGCAATAAATAGTTGTCGCTATAAATTTAGATTAATATTTATAGTAGAAGCCTCTAAAACTAAATTTTCAAAACCCCTTAAGGTTGTTTTCTTTTTGGTTAGCCAAGATCCGCCCCTTAGGTTTTCGAAAGAATCTATAGATAACGATATTTTAGATAAAAAGTTATAGTTTCGAAGGAATCTAAAGATAACGTTGGTTTAGATAAAAAGTTATATTTTGAAGGAATATATAGATAACGTCGTTTTAGATAAAAAGTTTTAGTCCCGAATGAATGTATAGATAGCGTCAGTTTAGATAAAAAGTTTTAGTCCCGAATGAATGTATAGATAAAAACGCTTTAAGTAAATGTTTGATTTTTTATAAGGCTAATTTATATGTGTTATGTAGTATTAATATGTTTTATATAAGTGTATAAAGAAGAAAACAGTTTATAATTTTTTTTAATAAAGTAAGTTTTATAACTATATCAACAAATTAATTAACAATATTTAAAGGTAATATTAATGAATATATAATAATTTTTTTGAATAAAATTGATATTATTACCTAAAATATTAATAATTATTAAATAGATCTTATATAAAATGGATAGAGCGAGTCTAAAAAAGGTCCGGCGCCTAGTGGTTAAAGTCGGTAGCCAAGTCATCGCCCAAAGGGAGGGTTTGGCTTTCGACCGGCTGAAATCTTTGGCTAAACAGTTCGCGACGCTCAATCGCGAGGGTCGAGAGTGTCTAGTAGTCTCCTCTGGGGCCGTGGCCGCGGGTTATAAGCGCCTTGGTTTAACCGAGCGACCCAAAACCTTAAGGTTAAAGCAAGCCGCGGCCGCCGCCGGCCAAGTGTCTTTAATGCTGGCTTGGGAAAAAGCTTTGGGAGTTTATGGCCTAAAAGCCGCCCAGATCTTGTTATCGGCCGAGGATTTGGCGGACCGGGGTCGTTTTTTAAACGCCAGAAACACCTTAAACTGTCTTTTAGAGCAAGGCTTAACCCCTATCATTAACGAAAACGACACCGTGGCCGTGGAGGAACTCAAGTTTGGCGACAACGACACCTTGGGGTCTTTGGTGGCCTCATTAGTCGAGGCCGATCTTTTCGTTAACCTCACTGACCGCGATGGCTTATACGCGGCCGACCCGAGGAAATTTCCCGAGGCCGAACTTTTGGCCGAGGTCCCCGAAGTGACGGCTGAGGTCTTAGCCATGGCCGGGGGCGAGGGCGGGCCTTTGGGAGTCGGCGGCATGTTTACCAAGGTCAGAGCCGCTGGTCGCTTGGCCGAGCGAGGTCTGCCGTCGATAATCGCCTCTGGTTTAACCCGGGACGTTTTGGGCCGCTTAGTGGACGGCGAAAACTTAGGGACTTTTTTTCCCCCGGAAAAGAAAAAACGCGGGGCTTACAAGCACTGGCTGGCTTTCGCCACCAGGCCCAAAGGGACTTTGTGGGTGGACGCGGGAGCGGCGGCGGCTTTAAAAGACCGAGGCAAAAGCTTACTCCCCGGCGGGGTTTATAAAGTCGAGGGCGTGTTCGCGGCTGGGGACGCGGTTAATATAGCCCAAAAAGAAGGAGTTGGGCCTTTGGGGGTTGGTCTATCCAATTATAGCTCGCCTGAAGTTAGCCTAATCATGGGTTTGTCTAGTCAAGAAATTGTCAAAAAGCTTGGGTATGGCCATTCTGAGGAAATAGTCCACCGCGATAACCTGGTGGTATTTTCCCAATAAAATTAAGTAATTACCAATTAGTCGCTGGGCTTTACAGTTTTGTTAGCTATATTTATTTCTTTTTTAATTAAAAATTCTTTATAAATACCTTTAAGTCAGCTAAAAATTTTTAAAAAAGATAATATAGATCTTTAAAGCTTAGTGGCATCTATATTTATTCTTTTTTTAGATCACTTATTAAAGCCAATTTTATAACAAAAAATCGTGTAATTTTGTCTTAAGTAAGTCTAAAGCCTTTTTATTAGGCGAGTTAATCTTTTTCGCCCTTTTGACTAAGACCTATAAAGCGAGATCAGGGCCCCAAGCTATAGTCTTTTTTTAAAAAAGATTAGAGTTTTAAGGCGGTTAGAAGTTTAGGGGACAAATGAAAATCAAATGTTTAGGGGCCATCCGGACGGTGACTGGCTCCGCCTTTCAGTTGGAATGCCCGGCCGGGGGCTATATCTTAGTCGATTGTGGCCTCTTTCAAGGTGGCCGCCAGACCGAGCTGAGAAACTTCAATCACGCCTTATACAAACCCAGCGAATTAAAGGCTATTATCGTCACCCACGCCCATATGGATCACAGTGGTTTAGTCCCTCGCTTGGTTAAAGCTGGTTATCGGGGCCCGGTATACGCGACCGAACCCACGACCGATCTCTTAAAGGTCCTGTGGTTAGACGCGGCCCATATTCAAGAACACGAGGCTCTGTGGAAAACTCGGAAAAACTCCCGTCAAGGCGAAAAAAGGGTCGAGCCCTTATATAACGAGACCGACGCTCTTTTAGCCGGCGAGCTTTTAAAACCCTGGCCCTTGGAGCGAGAAATGGAGGTCCAGCCTGGGGTTCGATTAAATTTTATTCCAGCGGGGCACATCTTAGGGGCGGTCAGCGCTCATCTAACGGTCGTCGAAGATGGCCTTAAGGAACGGGTTCTCTTCTCTGGCGATCTAGGTCGGAGTGGCCAGCTTTTACTCCCTGACCCCGTGATCCCCCCACCCGCGGATCTGATTTTTATGGAAACCACTTATGGCAATCGGCGGCACAAAGACCTTGCGGCCTCGGTCGCCGAACTCTTGGCCGTGGTTAACCAAGCTTACGAGGAAGGCGGGAAAGTCTTGATCCCGGCTTTCGCGGTGGAAAGAACTCAAGAGATCCTGTTTCTCTTATCCACCTTGTGGCACGAGGGCCGGATCCCGCGCGACATGCCCATTGTCTTAGACTCGCCCTTAGCCACGGCCGCGAGCGAAGTTTACGTGAAAAACGTCCATCTCTTTGACCAAGAGTCCCGGAGCCTCATTAAAGACGGCTCCAGTCCCTTGTCCATGACCTCCTTGGAAGTGACCCGGTCCATGGAAGATAGCCGCCGCTTAAACGACATCGTGGGGGCGGCCGTGATCGTGGCTGGCTCAGGCATGGCCAACGCCGGTCGGATCCTCCACCACCTTAAGCACAACCTCTGGCGACCCAATTGTCACGTGGTCTTTGTGGGGTTTCAAGCTCAAGGCTCAACTGGTCGGCGGCTGGTGGACGGGGCGGAGACGGTCAAGATCTTTCGGGAGCCAGTCGCGGTTAAAGCTAAGATTCACACCATTGGCGGGTTCTCTGGCCACGCGGATCAGGCTGAGCTAGTGGAGTGGCTAAGGCCTCAGATCCACCCGGGCTTAAAAGTAGTTCTTGTTCACGGGGAAGAGGCGGGGACTTTAGCCTTTGAGCGGCTCTTAAACGAACTCTTTCCAGAACTAGAGACGGTGGTCCCTCACTGGCTGGAGGTTCTGGAGCTCAAAGGGCCAAGAGTCGCCCCAGAAGCGCCGGTCGAGGCTAAAATAGCGGCGATAGAATGGAATCTTAGCTTCCAAAGTCGCCTGTCAAGACTGGCCTCGCTTATGGCTAATCGGGACAAACCCTTGGCTCCGGCCGAACTGGCTAGCCTCGAAAACATCCTCAATCAAGCCGAAGAGATGGTGGTAAGACATTAAAACTAATATACTGTATAGTATCTTATTGTTTTTTATCTTATTACCAGTTAAAAAATCATATTCCAGCTATTATAACGCAAAAAAAGGCCAGTAGTCAATAAAAGTACTGGTGAAGTAAAAATAATTACTTAAAGATCAAAAAAATGCCTAACTTCGACGATGTTGACGAGTTAGGTCTTCGAGCGGCTTTCGACCAATTGGAGATCGCCGTTTTTAGTAAGGGCCTATAAAAACGTTTTCGAAACGACTAAGTTTGTCCTTAGCTCTGGCTCAAAAAAAGTCAGAAACCAAAAACATACGCTCGCGAACAATGGCCCAGAGAAAAGCAAAGATGGAATAAGAATCGCTCTGGCCTGGTCGAGGCCTCATAACTTTGGCGAAACTTTCTGGCGGCCGCGATAAAGCCGCCCCTTTTTTTGGGCTAAGGGAGAGAGGCCCTTGGCTCCGGTCAAAAATGGTCAGAGTCGAAAACCTCTTCAGTTAAGCCGCTGGACAAAGGCGCCAAGACCATAAATCTATAAGGCTAGAGTTTTAGGTTTCGATTCAAAGAAAAGGCTAGTCTAAGCCCTTTTGAGCCTAGGCTATGAGAGATTTATAAGCGTCTGAATAAGTAATACCAGACGTAGTTATCCATTAAAAATATAATAATATAGATAAAAATTAAATAACAGTAATTGATTTAATTATTCGAACCCAATAACCAAATACAACATGACAATTTGGTAATTTGTCGACTTTTTGATTACTTACAGTAAAAAAACATTTATAGTATCTAAATAAGTAAACTTAGTTTTGTTGTCAGATGCTGTTAAATGCATTCGTAAACTTACTGGTACTTTTTTTATACTTGCCGGTATCATGATAGTCTCAAACCCATGATACGAAGAGCCAATCGTAATATTGTTTTGTTTAAGCGTCCAGCCATAATCCTTGATAATTTTGAAATAAAGATTAAAACGCCACCCTAAAAAATATAATATTTTTAGAAAAAAAGAAATTTTAGTCTCGGAAGATGGAGATAAATCAGGCATATTTTTTGTATTCGAGAATGTAAAGTTTTATGTGATTCCATTTTCAAATGCTTTTTCCTTAGGAAACATATATTGAAAATGAGAACGAATAGTAAAATCATTACTTGGTTTTATAATTCCAAATATTGTTTTAAAACCTTTTTCGTCAATGTTATTTGTTTTAGATAATGTTATTTGTTTTAGATAATATATATATTTGTAAAAAGTTATAAACTCTATCTTTGAATGTTAAATTTCTTTCTTCAACAGATTTACCTTTAACGTCACTGCTTATGGTGACACAACCATTATCTAACTGCATCCATAATTCATAACTAGAAATGATTGTAGGAAAAATTGCAGGCATATGTAATATAGAATTTTTATCTATAAAATTGAATAATTCAGGATTTATAATTTTAATTTCACGATTTGAAGATAATCTGGAACATTCGTTAATTTGATCATTATTAATTTCTTTTTTATATTCAGTTAATTTTATTGAATAATATTTATATATAATAAGTGAATATAAATAATCCGGTCTATAAGCTGAAAAACTTTCTGGTAAATCAACATAAATAGGCCCAACTCATGTTTTTTTGAACGTTTCATTTGACGTTTCTGGAACTAAATTTATGTATATATAATTATATATACCTATTACAGCTAGTATACTAATTAAAACTAGTAATAAAAAATATTTAAAGAAAACTTTTGCTAATTTAATAATATTTTTCAATTGACAACCGTTAGATATGTAAAGGTAATGTAAAAAAATTAAAATTGTATTTGTGTAAAAATAGTATTAACTTATTAACATATTAACTTTTTAAGTATTATTTTATAAATCATATAGTAATAGTATTAATGTTGATATATATTTTATAGATAACTATGTATTTTAAAAATTGTCATACAATATGTTTTTTTTGATATATTCATAAGCCGTTATACCTAATACTTTCCTCTTTTATTAAAAGCGTAGCGCATAATATAAACTCTATTAATCTTCATTTTTTGGTCAGTGGCTATTTCGCCGTTAACCTTAAAGCCCCCCTGGTATTAAGGGCCTTTTTGGGCCAAGGGGCGGACTTTTTTCAATTTTAGTAGTAAGGCGATAAAAAAAAGTTTTCCATCCCCCCCAAAAAAAACGTTAGCGGCCAAAGTTAAGATCCGAAAAAGCGTCGCTAACCTTAAGCTTATATTAAAAGATGAGTTAGCGCGGCATGTTTTCGGCCAATTGGCCTGGCCGGGCGGCAGCCAAAGTCTCACGCCTTTAAGCTTTTTTCGGGGTTAAGGGCGATTAATAGTCCCTTGCTTTCGGAAATAACGGGCATCGGCGGCGATCAGCCCTTTAGGTTCGGCCAAAAGCTCGTTTAACGCGTTTTGGCGCTTGAAGAGGACGCTATGGTCGTCCTAAACCGCTTCTGGTCAGGAAGGTGGACAGGCCGCGTTCTTCGTTTGGGGGCGCGTCAGCCTAGCGAATAGGCCCGAGCGTCTTTCGGGGCGGATCGCTTAAAAAACCTTTGACCATATTCGATTAAGTTAAAGTAAATCTTAAATACAATTAAAAGAACTATTAAATTAAAATTTATTGTAAATAATGTTATATAGGTAAGTGATATTATATAATAATTGAAATAAAATATACTAATGTGTAAATCTGTAAAAATAATTTATTTGTTCATTAGATATTTCGAAATTATTAGGCGTTAACTCGCTAATCTCGTAACCTGTAAGGTAGCGAGTCAGAACAGATTATAGAACCACAGGTCGGTAATGTCTAGAAGAACGAACGGCGTCAATAGCCTTCGAACTCCAGCCCACCGTCGACCAAAAATAAATTTATTTTCCCGACTTTTTTCTGGGCTAAAATAGCCCTGAAAGTTAGGCGTGGTCTAGCTTTCCCGAGATCACAACCGCAAAACTTTTGGGTTAGGTCGCGATAAGGTAATAAGGCTCCCATAAACCGTCGATCGAACATTTCGCTCTTAATCGCGGCGCGGTGGAGACAAATCGCCGTTTAATCAGGGCTATGGACCCTGTTTAAGCGAAAGGGTCAGCTCGTTTTATTGTTTATTGTTAGTTTCGTCTATTTGATAGATGTGAGTTAATCAATAAATAATATTTCATTAAGTCTACGTTATCTTAAATTAATTTTGGCGGGAAAAAATGGATTTAAACCGTTAAAGGCGTTTATAATCCGCGGCTAAAGCGGCGTTATAACATATACTGGATAATTTTCAATGAAGTTTAATTAACTGGTAAGTTTAAACTGGCTAATTTACAAGGCTGAAAACCTCCAAAAAGGGGTTTAGCTCCTGATTTGAAAACCTAAAAAAACGGCGGCCCTTCTTTTTGGTTTTTTTGAAAACTTAAAGAAAATTGTAAATTTAAGTTTACAGGAAAGTTTAGGCTTTTTTGGTGAGCGCCATTTAAAGCGGGGACCCAGAAAAGGGCCAAGACAGAAGTTTATAGACCCCTGGTTTTTGCTTTGCGCGGCTAAAGTCACAGTAAATTTTTAAGCGCGGCTAAAGAAAATAATTAATTTTTAGGATATATTTCAAGGGTTTAGCGTTTATAATCTCAAAAGAATAAACTTTAGCGGCCCTAAATTAGATAGAAAAACTGTAAACTTAAGTTTACAGTTGTTTTGGCTAGCCAAAAACAGGTGGCCAAACTAAAGAAGGGGCATTGATGGTATTGGGGCCGAACTTACCAATTTTGATTTTTTGATTTTTTTAAAATTTTATTATAGATTTCAAAGACTTACGAAAGATAAAGAGCCATTTGGAGGCTCTTTTTTTTTGTCGTTAGTTAAAAGGAGCGATAGGGTCGGCTATGGAGGCTCTTAAAAAAAAGGGGATTATAAGAAAAAAATCCCGCGAAAAAAAAAGGCCAGGCAAAATTTTTTGGGAGAAAAATTTAAGGCTAACTAATTGAAACTAATAATTAAAAATTTCGCTAGAGGTTTTTGAGGAAAATTTTGGCCAGATAAACGTTGGATTTTTGACATTACGTTTTGTCGGGTCTTTAGGTCCTTTTTTAATCTAAAATAAAACATTATTGAGCTTAACCTAAAGAGATAATTTAACAAATAAAATTGGCCTAGGAATTGCTATGGAAAACTAAGGAAATAGGAAGACTAAGGAAATAGGCCCCCAAGTCTAAAAGATAAAGGGGCTAGAAAAAATAGCTGGCGATAAATTAGGAGGCCAAAAAAATGAATCAGACGTTAACGGAAAATATGGAGTTAAGCGTAACCCCGGTTTTAGAGTCGATAGAGAGCCGGCCCGCCATAGAGGCGATAACCAAAGCTCACGTTTTAAGTCAGAACCAAGATGGGCTAAACGTGGTCTATGAAGTGGCTTTAGATGAGATGTCTGGCCCATTTAGTTTGTTAATCCCTATGGCGGTCGAGGTTGGTTGCCCTAGGTGCTATGGCCAGGGTCGGATCTTTTCGCGTTTGGCTGAGGCGGACGATTATCAAACCCTAACCTGCCCGCGTTGTGGCGGCCAGGGTTATCTTAAGACCAAAAGGGAAATAGCGCTTTTGGTGAACGAGGCGATGGCCGCGGACCAGACGGTCAGGCTATTAGGGGCTGGGGCTTATGATCCTAAGTCTTTAAATAGAGGGGATCTTGTCATCAACCTTAATTATATAAATAACAATCTAGTAATCAATTAATTATAAATTTAAAATCTATTTAATTGATAATTAATGTTGAATGATTAACTTGGCACTTTTACATAGTTACCAGCGCAAAAAACAATATACAACAATCATACAATTTAGTAACACTCTTTGTATTATTGTAATTTTAAAATATGACTTATTCGAAAAGACCATAGTTTAAGGTTGAGATATTTACTATATGGTGGTATATTAAAACTTTTAAAGTCCTAAAAATCGTCAAGATTAAGCCTTTTAATTAAGGGGTGGGGAGTGACAAACCTGGCCATCTAAAGCTTAACCTCTAAACGAAAAAGTGGTCCAGTCGTGACGTCAAAATGGCTAAAAAAAGTAAAGGCGACTTCACAAATCTTATTTGGCTAGGGGCTTAATGGTCAGCGGTTAAGTAGTCAATAAATAGCGATAATTATTGTAAAAATAAGAATTTAATTCATAATAAAAAGTATAGATAATAAATAGACTAGTTTGCTCTAGCTAAATCCAAAAAAACCAAAGGGTTATGGCCGCTCAAAAATTTGACGGTTTTTTGGCGGTTACGACCATATTTTAGCTAACTAACTGAATTTAATGATAAATTTTTTATGGCACGATAGTTGCTTAAGAATAATCAAGAAAAAAACATTGGTGAGGCTTAAAATGAACCAACTTCAATCTTATCACGTAAGACCGGCCCATAAGGTCAGCCAGTGGGAACTTAAAGGCGACGTTAATGACGTAGCCGAGTCCAAACTTTTGAGCCAGACTCAAGATGGCTTAGACATCCATTATGAGCTAGCCGTCGTTAAAGGCGAAGAGACGTTTAACTTGGTCGCGCCCTGGGCGGTCCGGTCGGTGTGTCCCTTATGTTTTGGCGGAGGTCAGACCTTTAGCCGTTCAACCCAAGGTGGGATTTATCGTTCCGTCGAATGTCCGCGGTGCGGGGGGCGGGGTCATCTGGAGTTTATGCGCGAGATAGTTATCCCCGTCACCGCCGTTATGGCCGAGACCGGTCACTTCCGTCTGACTGGGGCCGGTTTATACGACTCCCACTCCCTAAGGCGTGGTGACTTGTACGTGACTTTAAAATATGTCGAAAGTCTGCCGAAAAGTCATTAATTAAAGCGCCAGATGAATTATTTAGTAGTAGGCTTAAAGGATCGGGGAGGGATCGTCTTTTTGAAAAGGCGAGTGGAGTTTCTTGAGTTCATGGATCAAGTCGTTTCAGACTTGACGAAAGACAAGGAACTCCATGTCATAATGGATAACTACTGCATCCATAAGAAGTGCGACGAATGGCTCCTGGCCCATCCAGGTGTCAAGTTCCATTATACTCCGACCTCGGCCTCTTGGCTCAACCTTGTTGAAGTGTTTTTTGGCATATTCACGAGAAAAGCGTAGAGGGGGGCTAAATTCTCGAGTATTGAAGAACTCATCAAAGCCATTCAGGATTTCTTGGATGTGTACAATGAAAACGGCGAGCCATTCATATGGGGCAAGCGGAAGTCAAAGGGAGCCAGCTTAAAAATTCGCTTAAGAATTTTTGCAATTAAGCACTAGAATAACTTCCTGAACAGCAAATATCAATTTGAACATGGTCAATCTTTAGAATCTTCTATTATCCGTAATCCCCGATTTTTTTAACGCTATAAAATTTGTCTCTAAAATGCTTTCAAGACAGCCAACATATTATTAGGCCGATTTTTACAGTTTAGCATTTTTTGAGCGTTGCGGTTAAAAAGTCTTTTCTTCTTGGCAGTGGCCTTGCCTGCTGGCCGACCTCTGGGCCTTTTAGATACTGGATGGGTGTTAGAAGAAGTTTCTACCTTATCATTATCTGCAGGTTGAGTTTGGGGTTGCTGTTCACTAAAAGTAGTAGTAGCCTTCGACTGTAGCGTATCAGGTGCTAGAATAGTGTATTTTTTTTGTTTTCTTTTAGCACCTTTAGGACGACCTTTCTTACTTTTGACGCTATTAGTGAAAATATTATATGATTTTGGATTTGGAAATTTAATTAAGAATTGATATTCTAATTCTAAATACTTAATTATATCATTATGTTGTTTTGTAGGTTCAATAATAATAAAGTAATTGTTATGAAAAGCCTTTAAAAAGAGGTATTGTAGGCATTTAAATGCTTTTAATGATTATAAAGATAAAGATAATAATACTATATCTGGCCTCCGTAAAAGGGGAATGTCAAAAGAAAACCGGCGTGAGCCGATCGTCCAAGTCGGCCTTTTTATGGACAATAACGGTCTTCCAATTTCATTTCGAATTTACCCTGGCAACTACAACGACCAGTTGACACTGCGTCCAATTTTCGCTGAGACCATCAGCAAAATGAATTTTGGGCGCATAATCGTTGTCTCAGATGGAGGAGTAAACAGCG
>JAIROO010000105.1 GCA_031257535.1 Deltaproteobacteria bacterium | reverse complement strand
TTACGAATAACCAGCTTTTAGGTCGTATCACGATCTCCCTTAAATAATAGGCAACTTGCGTGATCGCTAAAAGTTGTCGGAAAAATATTTTTACTGGCGTGATCGCTATACCCATATAAAAATTTTTAAAGGATCTTTTTTGCGAGCGGATATTTTTTATTTTGTTAATATTTAGCTATTAACAAAACATAAAAGCCTTGAAAATTAAATTATTACATTTTAATATAGTTTTATATCGGCTTTTAAATTCTTTAAAACGTTTTTTATCAACGAAACATGCCTTTAATACTGGTATTTTTATCGAAGAAGGCTCGTTAGTCGTCCACAATTTTCTGTTTACCTATTTTATATATAAATAAAGCTATTTAAGATTAATTATTCACGTAACGACTAATCTGTCAAATTTTCGCGGACGCCACCGAAAAAAACCTTGACAAATATCTTGACCTAAGCTATCTTAAAATTACTTTATTATTAGAAAGTAGCCTTTTTAGGCTAGAAAATAGTCCTTATCCCGTCTAAGGATAAGGGCCATTTCTTTTAGACTTTTCTGGATAACCATGCGCTTTAACTTTTTACTTTTTGAGGATTTTGAGGCCTTGGATCTCTTTGGGCCTTTGGAAGTCTTAAGCCAAACCGAAGGGTTTGAGCCCTTCTTTTTGTCCGTTACCGGTGGCTTAATCATAAGTCGCCAAGGGGCGAAAATCGCGACTGAGCCTTTAACCAGCTTCGTCCCCAACGAGGTTTTGATCGTCCCAGGCGGCCAAGGGACCCGAAAACTGGTTAACGACTTCCAGTTTTTAGGCTTCTTACGGGAGCTGGCCGAAAAGTCGAGCTGGGTTTTAACGGTTAGCACTGGCGCGGCCTTACTCGCCAAAACCGGGCTTTTAGATGGCCTTGCGGCTACGTCCAATAAAAGAGCTTGGCCTTTCGCCCTTTTAAGTGGCCCAAAAGTTAACTGGAAAAAAAACGCCCGCTGGACGGTGGCCGGCAAATATTACGCGTCTTCCGGGATTTCCGCGGGGATTGACATGACTTTAGGCTTTGTGGCTGACCGCTTTAACTACCCCGAAGCCCAAAAAATCGCTATCGTCTTAGAGTACCTCTGGCGCGAGGACCGGGACAACGACCCCTTCGCCGTAAGCTAAAAAGGAGCCTTAAACCTTTTATTTTTTGGTTTTCTCGCCACAGGACGCCCCTCCCCTGGGACTTTTTTCGAAAAAAACCAAAAGTCGCTACGGAGCCCCTTATAAATCTAAGCCCCCGAGGGGGCTCTCCACCAATTGTCAAAGCTTTTAAGAACCCCGCTAAGCCAAAAGTCGCGACGACTCCCCTAAAAATCTAAATTGTCAAGATTTTCCCTCAGATCTAAGTCGTAAGACGCAATATCTTTCTCCTAGATTTATATCTAAACAATTTTTATACTAATAATACTCTATTGTCCTTTCTTTGCTTAACTATAGTTCAACATAATATATTCAAACATAAATTTCTTGGTCTGTTTTAAACTCCTTAGCCTTGCCAGATCTCTTGAATCTTTCGCGGAATTGTGTTACTTTTTAAGCTGAATGGACAATACGGTTTCTTGAACGCGGGAAAGGTTTTTGTCTATATAAAAGGGTCTTTCGCCATTTTCGAGGCTGTTTTCAATTAGACCCTAAAATCTTTTCGTTCGTCTGGCGCGGCTATTTCGCGTCTAGAATCGCTTATTTGGCTTTAAAGTTACGCTAATGATCAATACGATTATTTTTGACCTTGATTTAACTCTCATTGATTCTCTGGCCGCCTGCGTAAAAGGGGCTAATACTTTGGCTAACCGTTTTAATTTAACTCCAGTGACCGAGGCCCAGGTGTTAAAAGCCGTAAGTCTACCCACCCAAGACTTTTGGCGAACGGTTTGGGGCCGCTCCGAACCTGAGTGGATGAATTTTTTCGTCCATGAAATCGTGCCCTCCCTCACCACGGAGATCCCTACCTACCCGGGGGTGACTGATTTTTTGGCCACCGCTAAAGACCGCGGTTATCTTTTGGCCGTGGGGACTAACCGGGCCAATCCCTGGTTTGATCTGGCCGCCATGGATCTGGCCAAGTACTTTGACACGGTCGTTGGCTTAACCGACGTTCCCAGACCCAAGCCAGATCCAGACATTCTCTTAACCGCCATAAAAAACTTAGGCAATGGGTGCGACGAGGCTGTTTACGTGGGCGACTCGATCTCCGACGTCGAGGCCGCCAAAGCCGCTGGAATCAAAAGCCTAGGGCTCACCCAAGGTGGAGCCACGGCCGAGGATTTGACCCGAGCCGGAGCTTGGGCGACCCGGCCTAACTTGCCCGCTTGTCGGGAATTATTCAACATTTAATCGCGAGGGCTTAAGTGCCAGAAACCAGCGCGCTGAAACGCGACAACTCCTTAAAGCCCAATCCGGCCAAAATCCGGGAGATGTTCGGGACTATTACCCGCCGTTACGACTTCTTTAACCATCTCTTAAGCTTAGGCCGAGACTTTTTCTGGCGCCGAGCCTTATCAAGACGGATTCATATAATCGATCCCCCTGGCCGAATTTTAGATTTAGCTTGCGGTTCCGGCGACCAGATTATGGCCATCCATAAAGACTGGCCAAATGCTTCCTTAGTGGGCTTGGACTTTTCTAGGCCCATGCTAGATCTGGCCACGGACAAGCTTTGTGGCCTTTCGGCGAGCCTAGTCTTAGGCGACATCTTAGAGCCACCTTTTGAGGACGAGGCCTTTGACTCAATCTCCATATCCTTTGGCTTAAGAAACGTGGCCGACCGTCCCGAGCTTTACCGCCAAACTTTTCGGCTCTTAAAGCCGGGAGGCCGGTTTTTAGTCTTAGAGCTCTTTTTCGACCCGCGCGGTCTGTGGGCCCCGGTCTTGGGCTTCCATATAACCAAAGTCGCGCCTTGGGTGGCCAGGATGTTTGACGCGCCCTTAGAGGCTTACAAATACTTAGGGGCCTCCATTGTCCGCTTTCCCCACCCCGCCTTTATCGTCGACGAGTTGGAAGCGGCCGGCTTTACGGATTTGGGCTTTCGGACCTATACTTTTGGCGTGGCCATGCTGGTTTGGGGCCGTAAACCTATCGCGTCGCCTAAATTGCCCTAAGCCTAAAATAACAAGGACTAAAACGCTTACGTCAACCCCTAAAGTCCGTTTTCAAGAAAAATCGTTGATTATTAGGGATTTTTAGGCTATTTTAAATTTGGTGACGATGTAAGGCTATTTTCAAGCATTGACTAGACCTTTGGGGCTCGCGCGCTTTTAAACTAAAGAGATCCACAAATCTTTTTTTTGGATTATAATAGTTTTAGCTAATTTAAGGCTTTTTGGTCTAACGCCTTTTTAGCGAACCTAGCGCGACGATTATTTTTAATTTCCCCTATACGGGTATTTTCCTAAGGCCTTATTTTTAGGTCTTTAGGTCTTTACGTAAGGATTTTCGCATGAGCGGCGCCAGTTCCCCCAGAAGTCAGCCAGAACCGTCCAAAGGTCGGGCGGCTGGGCAAGAAGGTAAATTTCTCACCTTTTCCCTGGCCAACGAAGAGTACGGCATCGGCATCCTCAAGGTTCGGGAGATCATCGGCATGATGCCTATTAGGACCGTGCCCCAGACCCCCGGCTTTGTTAAGGGAGTCATCAACCTTCGCGGCAAAGTCATCCCCGTGGTCGATCTGCGCTTAAAGTTCTCCATGAGCGAGGTCGATTACACCGAGCGCACCAGCATTATCGTGGTCGACGTGGCCGTAGGCGACGACCGGTTTATTCATATTGGCATTGTGGTGGATTACGTCTCTGAGGTGGTTAACATCAAGGCCGACGAGATTGAAGCCGCCCCGGCCTTTGGCTCTCAACTAAACACCGAATACATTTTGGGTATGGCCAAGATCGGCAAAGGAGTGAAGATTTTACTCGACATTGACCGAATTTTGGTGGGCGAGGAGCTGGCCGCTTTAGGTTTTTAGGCTTTTTAACCCCTGGCGAGTGGGGGTTATTTTTTACCCTCCCCTTTTTGGCGACTATAAATTTTTTATCCCCCTTGGCGACAAGGGGGTTATTTTTTACCTCCACCTTGGCGACAAGGCGGTTATTGTTTAACCCTCCTTAGCGACAAAGGGTTATTTTTTACCCTGCCTTAGCGAGTGAGGTTTATTTTTTATCCGAAAAACAAGTACAGGGCTCGTTTTAAGCTAAAAACCCGCGATAGGGAGTTAATTTTGGCCTATTAACCCTCGACCGTTAGACCAGCGCCTTTTGGCCCTTCTTTATAGCTCTGACCCTTTTAACCAACCCTTCCCCACCTCGTCCTTTTTAGCTTTTTTACCAAGAATCAAATGGGCCGATTTCAGCCGAAATGACCAATGACCTTTAACCTTAAATATTTTGGCCGACCAAGTTTTAAGGCTGGCCATTTAAGATTGACACAAGAATTGGGTGTAAAAAACCATTAGAAGCCAAAACAATGGGACTTTTCTCTAAGACGTACTCCTGGCCTAATAAGTCGCTAACTCGCCCCTTAGCTTCGGCGACTATGAGGACCCCCGCCGCCACGTCCCAAGGTTTCAAGCCCGCCTCCCAGTAACCTTCGGCTCGCCCCGCGGCCACAAAAGCCAAATCCAAAGACGCGGCCCCCGCCCGGCGGATAGCCTGAGCCTGACCTAGCATCCTCTCAAAAGGCGAGACGATCTCCTTAAGCCTTTCGTGGACGTCATAGGGAAAACCAGTGTTAACCAAAGCCTCGATAATCTGATTGTGGGAACTAACTAAAAGAGGCGAGGGAGCCGACCATTCGCCATTGTCGAAAGTCTGGCTAAAAGCCCCTTGACCTTTGATCGCGAAGAACCGCTCCCTTAAAACCGGAGCCTGGATCACTCCCACCACTGGCTCCCAAAAGCCGCGGCCATTGGGTAAAGCTAAAGCGATGGAGACCGCGAAAAATGGGTGGCGGTGAACGTAATTAGTAGTCCCGTCCAACGGATCCACGTACCAACGAGGCCGCGACTGGTTAGCCGAGACCAACCCCTCTTCCTCGGCTAAAATGTCGTGGTCAGGGTAAGCGGCCCCAATAGCCGTCCGAATAGCTCGCTCCGAGCCTAAGTCGTATTGAGTGACTAGATCGATCAACCCCTTGTTCCGGATAGTCAGATCGCGGTCTTTATAACCTTGGGCCACGATATCGGCCCCGGTCTGGGCGGCGGTTAAAGCCACGACCAAAGCCTCGGGTAAATCTAAGGACACGCCGCCCCTTTTTTTAAGGGGCGGCTAAAAAAAATTCGCCCCTAAGATAAGTTTTAGAAGTAATAATCGTTTAATAAATTATCTTACGCGTGTATTTAAAGGCGACCAAGTAAATATTAGCCGATTTGAGATAAAATTTTAAAGTAACCAAAAAGACCAAGAACTCGAAAAGAACTCTTTTTGGCCCCAGGCGATCATAGCGCTTTTGGGGTCTTTACGCCTTAATAAAAAGCCAAATTGGCCAAGGAGTTTTTTAATTTTCAGTCGCGGAAGCGGATTTTTGCCCCGTTTCAGCGCGAACATTCGTAAAATCTGAGGCTCCTAAACGAGGCTTTAACGGCGATTTCTCCGCGTTTTTTTGATCCTCGGCCCTGGTTTTTGAGTTTTTTTAATGGTCGTGGTGGGGTCGCTTGGCTTCGTCGTCTTGAACGTCGAGTTTTTTTGGAATTCTTCGGCTTTCTTAGTTTTACTCGGGTCGATTTTTAACGGCGGCGACCTAAGGTCTTCTTTGATGACGATGTAAAAACCCCCCACTGGGCGGGTACTAACATTTTTTAATACTTCCCTGTAAGATAAAGGGACGGTTTACAGATGATTTTTATTTCATCCAAAATATTGGATACCCTC
>JAIROO010000020.1 GCA_031257535.1 Deltaproteobacteria bacterium | reverse complement strand
TGCGCTCTTACGTGGCTAGCGTGGAAGAGCTGACCCCGAAACTCGAAAAACCCGACCAAAACAACTTAAAAGACTACGCCATCACGGTGCATGGCCTTAAAAGCTCCAGCTACGGGGTGGGCGCCAACGCGGTGGGGGATTTAGCCAAAGAATTAGAGGCGCGGTCGGGGGCGGGGGACATGGAGTACGTCCTGGCCCACAACCCCACGTTTCTGTCGGAGATCGACCGTTTAGTGGATAACATTAGGGATCAACTGTCGCCCAAAGGCCAGGTCGACGTCCGACCCTGGGCCACGGCCCCGGATCCGAAGGTTTTGGCTAAGCTGGCCCTAGCCTGCGCCTCCTTTGACATGGACGGGGTGGAAAAGGCCTTGCGCGAATTAGACGCTTTTCGTTACGACAGCCAGTCCCAACTGGTGGCTTGGCTGAAAGAAAAGGCCCTGTCGGTCTCTTTCGACGAGATGGTGGCTCGCTTAAAAAATCTGACCCCCGACGAAAAAACCGGGGCGCCCAACAAATCGACCGTCTCGGTCGAGGCCCCTTTAAAAAACGACTAAGACCAGGCTGAAAAAAAGGCTAAAACCACTTTCTTTATCGGGATTACCGCTTTTTTGGCGCGAGGCTGAATAAAATGACCGTAGACAATCGGCGTCATAAAATAATGCTGGTCGACGACAATATGGCCAATTTGGCTATAGGTAAAAATATGCTCCGGGACGTTTATGAGGTTTTCCCCATACCTTCGGGGGCCAAACTTTTTGAGGTTTTGGAGCGGGTCACCCCGGCTTTGATTCTTTTAGACGTGATGATGCCGGAGATGGATGGTTACGAGGCCATTAAGACTTTAAAAGAAGATCCGCGCTGGAAAGAGATTCCGGTCATTTTTTTAACCTCCAAAAACGACGAAAGAAGCGAGCTTAAAGGTCTGTCCCTAGGGGCCATCGATTACGTGGCCAAACCCTTTTCCGCGCCTTTACTTTTAAAACGCATCGAAAACCAGCTCCTCATCGCTTTTCAGAAAAAGGAGCTCCAAAATTATAACGACAACCTCCAGCAGATGGTCGAGTCCAAAACCCGGCAAGTGGTGGAGCTCCAAAACGCGGTTATCTCCACGGTGGCCGAAATGGTCGAGTTTAGGGACAACATGACCGGGGGCCATGTGTCGCGGACTCAAAAGTACCTCAAAATTTTGCTCGACCGGCTCCTTTTGGAAAAGGTTTACGACGACGAGGTCTCTAAGTGGGATCAGTCGTTTCTTTTGCCCTCGGCCCAACTGCACGACGTGGGCAAGATCGCCATTAGCGACGCCATTTTAAACAAACCTGGCAAATTGGATCCCGCCGAGTTCGAGGAGATGAAAAGGCACACCATCATTGGGGTGGAGGCCATCTCCAAGATCTCGTCTAAAACCGAAGAACACGCCTTTTTAAAACACGCCGGGATTTTCGCCGGAGCCCATCACGAAAAATGGGACGGCACGGGTTACCCTAATAAGCTCAAAGGCCAAGACATCCCCTTAGAGGGGCGGTTAATGGCCATCGCCGACGTTTACGACGCCTTAATCTCCAAACGACCCTATAAACAGCCTCTGACCACGGCCGCGGCGGAAAAAATCATTATCGACGGTCGAGGGACCCATTTTGACCCAGCTTTAATCGACGTTTTTTGTCATGTCACCGAGGAGTTCGCCCAAGTCGCCCAAGAGGAGGGTTAAAAACCTTTTTCGTTTTGGCTTTTTTGGCCTTTTGAAATGAGCCGCGTATGAGTTTTCTGTGGAAAGTCTTCCTAATTAGCGTCGCTATCTTGGTTTTTATCATTGGAACCACGGTCGGGACCAGCTTATATTTTATCCACCGCGGCATCCAAGAAACCATTTTAAGCGATTTGGCGGTCATCGCCCGCATCGCCGAAAAATTGGTTTCCAGCGAAATTAACCTGATTAAAGCCCGCGCCTGGACCTCGGTCCATCTTTTGGACAACGTCCCCCTCGAACAGTGGCCGGCCGTCATGGAGCAAGAGGTTGAGGCCAGCGAGGCCTTTTTGTCTTTAACGGTTTTTAACGTCAATGGCGCGTTAGTGGCCTCTTACGGCGATCCCCTCACCCCAGTCAGCCTCATGTCTAGCCATTACGCGAAGATGGCCATGGAAGGGCAGACGGTCATTTCCACGACCAGAAGTCTACCCACCGGGGAGTTGGTGATTCACGTCTGCGTTCCTTTGGATAAGGAGCGCGTGGCCTCGATCTCCATTCCTGGCCTATATTTTAGCCGCATTTTGTCCCGCTACCACATCTGGGACACGGGTACGGTCTTCATCTTAGACGAGACCGGGAAAATAATCGCCAACGAGCGCGAACACCTGGTCTTAGGCGAATATAACTCCCTTGAGGACGACTCGGACGACATAAACGTCGTCTCTTTCCGCGATTTTTGCCGGGCCATGATTAAAGGCGGCCAAGGCACGGGCCGCTATGTCTTGGAAAACCAAGAGCGCTTAGGCTATTTCGTGAGCGTCACTGGCTCCAACGTGGGCTGGTCCTTAGGCGTCTCGGCCCCCTTGTCCGAAAGCCCTTTAAACTACGTGGACCGGGCCATCGTTTTGATGACCTTGGTCTTTTTGTCCATTGGCCTTTTAATCGCCTGGCTCACCTCGGGCTTCGTCTCGCGGCAGTTTAACCTGATTAACCAGCAGTACATTAATCTTAGCGAGCTAAGCGACATCGCCCGCAGCTCCTCGGAGGCCAAGACTAATTTTTTGGCCAACATGAGCCACGAGATGCGCACCCCCTTAAACGCCATCATCGGCTTTTCCGAGTTAATGATTTATGGCCGCTACGATAGCGAGGAGAGGCGGGAAAACTTAGAAAAGATCCACGCGGCGGGCTTGACTCTTTTAGGGATTGTTAATGACATTTTAGATATCTCTAAGATTGAGTCTGGTCACTTTGAGCTTATCGAAGTCGAATACGACGTCTCTTCCTTAATTAACGACACCGTCACTGTTAACCTTATTCGAATTGGGGAAAAACCCATTGAGTTTGGCTTGGAAATCGACAAATCCATTCCTAGCCGCTTATTTGGCGACGAGTTAAGGATTAAACAGATCTGCACTAACATCTTAAGTAACGCCTTTAAGTATACCTTAGAGGGTACGGTCAACATGTTTGTGACCTGCGAGCAGCAAGGGGAGACGGTCTGGTTGTCCATTGAGGTCAAAGACACGGGCATTGGCATCAAGCCCGAGGATCTATCCAAGCTTTTTTCGGCCTATAGCCAGGTCGACACCAAGAGCAACCGGAAGATCGAGGGCACGGGTTTGGGCCTGTCTATCACCAAAAAGATGGTCGACATGATGGACGGGCGGATTGAGGTCGAGAGCGAGTACGGTAAAGGCACGACCTTTACGGTCATAATTAAGCAAAGAGTCGGCAAAGCTCCTCTGCCTTTGGGCCAAGAGGGGGCCAAGAGCTTGGAGAATATTCGTCTTTACAAGTCCATCCACTCCGGCCGCGACCGCGAGATCGTGCCCATGCCTTACGCCAAGATTTTACTCGTCGACGACGTCCAGGCCAACTTAGACGTGGCCATGGGGGTTTTAAAGCCTTATAAGATGCGCGTCGACTGCGTGACTAGCGGCCAGACCGCGGTCGATCTCATTCGCGAGGAAAACGTCATTTACGACGCCGTCTTCATGGACCACATGATGCCGGGCATGGACGGCATTGAGGCGGTGCGCCACATCCGCGAGGAGATCGGGACCGAATACGCCAAAACCGTGCCCATAATCGCTTTAACGGCCAACGCCATTATTGGCAACGACAAGATGTTTTTGGAAAATGGCTTTCAAGCTTACTTGACCAAACCCATTGAAATTTACCGGATGGACGTGGTCTTAAAAAAATACGTCCGCGATCCCGAAAAGGAAAAAGACCAAGGGCCTGAGACCGCCGCTAGCGGGGCGACTGCCGCGAAAGCCTCCGCCAATGGGAAGATTTACGTCGAAGGCTTGGATCTGGTCGAGGCTATAGACCGTTTTGGCGGGGACGAGGAGGTCTTAGTCACGGTTTTGCGGTCCTACGCCGAGTATATGCCCGACCTTTTAAGCCGCTTAGAAAACCCGGATAAAAACAACTTAAAAGACTACACCATTACGGTCCACGGCATTAAAAGCTCTAGCTACGGGGTGGGGGCCAAAGAGGTCGGGGATCTGGCCAAAGAATTAGAGGCTCGCTCGGACGCTGGAGATTTTGATTTCGTCGTGGCCAATAACCGGCGCTTTATCCGGATGACCGAAAAACAGATCGTCGCCATTAACGAGGCCTTAAAAGATCTGGTCGTCCCCGGGGTCTCGTTGCCGCAAAAAACCGCCCCCGATCCCGAGGTCTTAAAAAGGCTGCGCGAGGCTTCCTTGGTCGACGACATGGACGGCATGGAAGCGGCAATCGAGGAATTGGAAAAATACGAGTACCAGGAAAACCCAGGGTTTGTGCCTTGGTTAAAGGATATGGTCGACCAGTTCGCCTTAGCCGAGATCGCCAAGGCTATTGACGAAAATGGGGTTATCGCCGGTCAGCCCGAAGACGCGGGGGCGGTCAGCAAACCCGAGGCCGAAGAGCCCGATTGGCTCCTTTTGACCAGGTTAGCCAAAGCCGCCGAGAACTTCGACATGGATAAGGTCGATAGCGCCATGGAGGAACTGACCGCCTACGTTTACCGGAAAAACAACGACTTAGTGGAATGGCTAAGGGATAAGGTCAACTCCATGGAGTTCGCCGACGTGTCCGATAAGATTACCAGCTTAGCCAAGACCGTGACCCCCCAAACCATGGCCGTCTCGGGTTCCAAACCCCTAAAAGGGGCGCCCGACCCCAAGGTTTTGGAGCGCTTAAAAACGGCCTGCCAAGACTACGACATGGACGGCGTCGACGTGGCTTTAGCCGAGTTAGAGGGCTTTAGTTACTCGGAAGGCGAAGAGTTAGTGGTCTGGCTCAAAAACATGGTCGCGAAGATGGAGTTTATGGAAATTCAAAAAAAGCTGTCCGGGGAGACGACTTAAGGCTTTTTTGGTTATAGGCCGTCTTTTTTTGGGGCGTGGTATGGATTTTGAGCTTAAAGAAAAATTAATTTCTTTTCTATTGTTTATACAGACTTTTTTTACATTAGCTATAATATATTTAACGATAGTTATTTTTATTTATTTAAATAATATTTATCAGATATTTACTATCTATATTGCTATATTGATACTATCAATTGTTTGTAGCTTTTTATTCATGTATTTGACTTGGAAGATTGACGAAGATGAACTAATAGATGTTTATCTTACTAGTCGACTTAGATATAATATATTAATTCTATTAATAACTTTTCAGTCTTTATTTATACCTTTTATCGCTATTACTATAATAAATATTGCGCTCTTTAAGATTTATAGCCAGCATGTTCACATTTGTTTTTTGTCTAGCGTGGCGCTATCATTTTGTCTTGGCTATCGTTTTTTCGCTAAACTAAATAGCTTTTTCTATAGTGATTCAATAGTAGTGCTTAATAGATTGAAATTTTTTGTTATAGCGATACAGATAGTCTTTATTCTCCTGGACGGGGCTTTTTTGAGCTGGGCTCTTAAGTCCCCGCGGGCGGTGTAAAAACAAAGGCTTGGCCTTTAAAAGCTTAAAAAAATCTGGCTAAAAAAATGGCTCCCAAAAAGCGCCTCCCCCAAAAAAAGGCCAAATGGTTTGACCCTTTAAGTTTAGCCCCTATAAAAAAAGCTTTGTAAATTCTTGGTCCGCCTCATAAATTCTTGGCTCGCCGCCGACCGATTATCTTCCTAACGGCCCTTTTGGCCTTATAACCGAAAATCTCTTTGCCCTTGGTCAATGGCCGCTAAACGCTGGATGACCAAATCGCGGGTCTTAAGGTTAGGGACCTCGCCGATTTGACTCGCGATTAAGCTGTCGCCTAAAGCCTGCGTCCTGGGGGTGGCGTAATCTAAAAGGTATTCCTTTAAGGTCATCAAAGCGTTGGGGTGGCAGCAGTTTTGGATTTTTCCGGTTTTACAAAGGGTCATAAAACGGTCCCCGGTTCGACCTTCCCGGTAGCAAGCCGTGCAAAAGCTGGGGATATGGCCTAGTTCCATGAGCCAGTGGATGACCTCGTCAAGGCTCCGGTTGTCGGCGATCTCAAATTGGGCGGTGTTTTCTTTTTCTGGCTCTGGCTCGTAATAGCCGCCCACGCTGGTCCGGCTGCCCCCGCTTATTTGGGAGATTCCCAAGTCTAAAACCCGGGCTCGGGAGGCCGCGCTTTCCCTAGTCGAGACGATGAGGCCGGTATAAGGGACGGCCACGCGCGCGATGGCCACGATTTTGGCGAAAACGTCGTCGGATAAACCATGGCCAAAGGCGCTTGGGTCAATGTCGTCGGCCTCCCTTAAGCGGGGGACGCTAATGGTGTGGGGTCCGACTCCGTGGACGGCCTCTAAATGCTCCCCGTGCATTAATAAAGCCGCCAGTTCGTAGCGGTGACCCTCTAAACCAAATAAGACCCCTAAACCCACGTCGTCGACGCCCCCTTCCATAGCCCGGTCCATGGCCGTGGCGTGCCAATCGTAGTCGCTCTTAGGGCCAGAGGGATGCAGACGAACGTAGCCGTCGCGCTGGTAAGTCTCTTGAAAGAGAATATAGGTCCCAATTTTCGCGTCGCGCAGCCGGCGATAACTAGGGACATCCGTGGCCGCGATGTTGACGTTGACGCGGCGGATAGCCCCATTTTTACTCTTAATGGAGTAAATAGCGTCGATGGCCTCTAAAACGTACTCCAAAGGGTTATAAACTGGGTGCTCCCCGGTCTCTAGGGCTAAGCGCTTGTGGCCGATGTCCTGGAGAGCCGTGACCTCGCGGACGATCTCCTCCATGGTCAGTTTTTTGCGGGGGATATGTTTGTTTTTTTGGTGGTAGGGGCAATAGAGGCAGCCGTTGACGCAATAATTGGACAAATATAAAGGGGCGAACATGACCACCCTTTGACCGTAAAAGTCCCTCTTGATCTGACGGGCCAGGGCGTAAAGCTCTTGGTTTAAGTCCTCGTCTTGGCAGTCCAAAAGAACTAAGGCCTCGCGGTGATTAAGGCCCTTACGGTCTTTGGCTTTGTCTAAAATGGCCGCCACCGCCGCGCGGTCGGCGGCTAATGTGGGGGCTAGGGCCAAAGTGTCTAATACTTCCTGGTGGTCGATAAACTCGCTGGCTTTTAAAGATTTAGGGTCGTACATTTAAGACTCCTACAAAGACGAAAAGGCCATGGGGATCGGGGGAGCGACGGCGGCGGTTAAAGGGAAACCCACGCAATCGCCCCGATGAACGACCAGCTGGTGGCCAATTTTCGAAAGACGCTTGTCTAAGCAATAACGGCACTCGGCCGCTTCCTCGCCGACGCAGATTTTATTGTCGTAAAGAAGGTATTTGGCCCTGACTTCTCGGGGGGACAGATTGGGCATGACCACGTTGGCTCCAGCTAACAGGCCTTTTTCGCGACCAAAGGGGTCAATGGTCCCTAAGGCGGTGGTGGCGGGGAGCAAAACGCGGGGGGCGATAAGACGGATGAGGGCCAGAAGATAGAGGGTCAGCTCCAAAGAACCGGCTTTTTCTTGGCCCAAAGGCGTGTCTTTCTGAGGAATAAAGGGGCCAATCCCAACCATTTGAGGCTCAAAGTCACGGATAAAAAGCAGATCTTCGGCTAAATGGGCCGTAGTTTGTCCAGGGCTCTGGACCATAAAGCCTAAGCCAACCTGATAGCCTAAGCTTTTTAAATCGTTAAGACAGCGGAGACGATTTTCTCGCGACATTTGGGGCGGGTGTAAACTCGCGTAGTGGTCGGAGTCGTAAGTCTCGTGCCTTAAAAGATAACGCTCAGCTCCAGCCTCTCTCCACAATTGGTAGACCTCTTTGGGCTTTTCCCCTATGGAAAGGGTGATGGCGGAGTCTGGATGTTTTTGACGAATGGCCTGGACAATGGCGGCGACGCGCTCTGGGGTGTAATAGGGGTCTTCCCCGCCTTGGAGCACAAAGGTCCTAAAGCCTAAGTCATAGCCAGTTTGACAACAGTTTAAAACGTCCTCGGTCGTTAAGCGATAACGGTCGGCCTTGGCGTTACTGGCCCTTAAGCCACAGTAATAACAGTCGTTTCGACAATAGTTGGTAAACTCAATAAGACCCCGGGCGTAAACCGACCGACCGTAATAAAGGTTCCGTTTTTCCCTAGCCAAATGAAAAAGGCGCTCGGCCAAAGCCGGGGTTCGCCCGTCAATCAGGTTAATTAACTCTGGCCCGCTTAAAGCCTCGCCTTGGGCTAAACGGTCTATTAAAGCCGAAAGACCAGGGTCAAGGTCGCCCGTTAGGGAGGGTTTGGGGTCGTTATCGTTTTTTAAGCTTAAGTGACTCACGCGAAATTACCTTTTTTTAGGCTTTGTCCGGGTTTGAGTAGACGGCTTTGGCCGTAACTCCTTTTAAGCGGCCAATTTTTCCGGCTAAGGAACTAATGGCCTGGTTCGGGGCGTCTAAAACCACGCTGATGACGTTTAAGCCTTTAGCCCGATAAGGCACGCCCATCCGACCAATAATGAAGTCGGAATACTGGTGAAGAAGCTCGTTTAAGGCCTCCACCGACTCTTTGCTTTTAACGATAATCGCGATAACGGCGAGACGAGTTTCCTCCACTTTTCCTCCTGTTGGGCGGGTGACGGGCGTTTAAAAAAAGTCATAAAAAAAATTAAAAGGCCGTTTTTAGAAACAAAGGATCGTTTTTAAAAACAAAGGATCGTTTTTAGGCCAAAGAGGTCATTTTTTTTGTTTGACCTAAAAGGTCGTTTTTTAGCCCAAAGACCAAAAGTTTAGATTTTAGGCAAAAAAAAACGGCCACCAAATGGGGGGCCGAAAATCAGGACAAACGAAAAAAACGCTTGAAATCGACTTAAGGCCTTGAAATTAGATCTTGGCTTCAGATACGATGTATATATTTAAAAGTCGCCAGAAGAACCAGTCCGCTGGAAACTATCGTTAAAGATAAGTCCAGACTTGGATTTTGTCAAGAAATAATTTTTAAAAAAATCGATTTTTTGGGGGCTCAGAGCTAACTCGGCGTTTTTTTTAGGTATTTTAGGCGAACGTTCGAGGCGAAAGGAGCGGCTACCCTAAAGTCGCGACTTTTTGGCTCTGGCGACTAAGGTGGCGACGTCTTAGGTAGCGACTAAAGTGGCGACTAAAGAGGCGACTAAAGAGGCGACTAAAGAGGTGACTAAAGAGGCGACTAAAGAGGCGACGTCTTTGATAGTAACGACTAGGGTGGCGCGATCAGAGGCCTTGGCGGAGTTAGGCTTATCTTAGGCTAACCAAAATATACCCAAAAAATGGGCCAAGGCGAAAAAATTAACGAGCCGTAAAAACTTAGGCCTAAAGTTTTCGCTCGTCCGCGACTTCTATATACTTGGGTCATAAGTTTTATGGTCACCATTTATAGTCAATCAACGAGCCAATTTAAATTACGTAAAGTTCTTTTATCGCGAGCGGCGAAATTATGGGCCTTTCCCTTTTTTGGGTCCCTTTTTTAGCCAGATTATTGTCCATATTTTTTTCCGTCCCCAAAGTTACCAACAAAAGGGGGCAAAGGAGGAAGGCTAAGTGATTGAAATCGGTCAACCATTTCCAGATTTCGCCTTGGAAAATCAAGCGGGCGAAAAATTTACCCGGAAAAAACTCGCCGGCCACTGGGCGGTGGTCTATTTTTATCCCAAAGATAATACCGCGGGCTGCTCTTTAGAGGCTAAGGATTTTACCTGTCTCGTCGAGAAGTTTAAAGCCTTAAAAACCGCGGTCGTCGGCGTTAGCCCGGATTCCGTTAAATCCCACGCCAATTTTATGACCAAGGCCGAGCTAAACTTGACCCTTTTAAGCGATCCGGAAAAAAGTTTATTAACGGCCGCCGGAGTCTGGCGTTTAAAAAAGGTTTGTGGCCGGGAGAGCTACGGAGTGGTCCGGAGCACTTACTTATTGGATTCCAAAGGCCTGGTCCGGGCCGCCTGGGACAACGTCAAAGCCAAAGGCCACGCCGAGGCTGTTTTAGCCAAACTTAGCGAACTGAAAAAATAAGCGACAAAAATGCCTCGCTAATAAAAGGCTTATTTTTGTTTGGCGACGTTATTGTGAGGTTTTTTTAGCCGCGACCCCGTAAAGACCCTTTTCTTTTTTGAAATCAGGTCTTGGCGGGCGCTTAACGAGGGTCAAAGGGGCGGGGACTTAGAGTTTTTTTTGAACTTTTTTAAAGCTTATTTTTAGGTTTTTTCGGGCTTTACCAACCTAGGAATTTTTTCACGTTGTCGTGGAAGACCGCCTCCAATTGGCGAGGGTTTAAACCACTAACCTCGGTGCGAATAATTTCCACGGCGTAATGGTGAAAGGGTAGATCGCTACCCCAAAAAAGACGCTCAGACCCTACCCGGTTATAGGCTTCCAAGATTTTTGTGTGCATGGGCATGCCGGAGGTCTCTAACCAAACGTTGTCGACTTTTATGGCCGTCTCAATGGCCGCTTGAATATAAACGCCGTGGCCGTGACCCATATGGACCATGACCACCCGAGCTTTGGGGAAGAGTTCGGCTAAGCGGCCAATACTCCAAGGTAAGGAAAAGGGTGGGTGGCCACTGTGGATAAAGACGGGCAGCTCCTTGTGGCTGGCTATCTCCATTAAAGGGTAAACGGCCTCGTCGTCGGCGACGTAGGCGTTAAAAAGGGGGTGGAGCTTTAAGCCGGCGATTTGGCCGGTCTGGCTTAAACCGTCGAAAGTCTCCGCGGCGAGACGACCCTCGTTTGGATTGAGCCAGGCCAAGGCGACTAATTTTTCGGGAAAAGCGGCTTGGGCGGCCAAAGTCACCGCGTTATCGGGATAACTGATTAAAGATTTGACGATCCCGTATTGGGCCATGAGATCCACCATTTCGGCGGCCGTAACTCCCACCCCGCACCAGGATCCAAAATGGCCCACGTGGGCGTGAGCGTCGATTTTAGGGGTTAAAAGATTAATTGAGCTTTTCGGGGGCGACTCCATAAGGGCCTTCCTTTTTAGGCGTTTTTTTTTGGGCCGATTTTTTTGCTAAAGCTTTTTTGGCTTAAGAGCGAAAGTTATAAGGCGATAGATCTTTAAACGAAGGAGCTTAAGTCACGACCAGCCACTAAAATTTTTGGCCATTTTACTTTAGCCTTGTCAAGATCATAGCTACTTAAAGTTAAGACCTTAAACTTAAGGGTAAATCCTTTTAATTCAATCTTAAAATCTTGTCAAGAAAAATCCCAAAATTTTCAAGCGACCCCGCTATCGCCCAAGATTTACGTTACTTTTAGGCCGGTAATTCCTTAAGATAGTGGCTCTTAGCTCTGGTATCTTTTTCTGAAAAATCGCGTCGACCCATTGGCCTCGGAGCGGTTTTTTCTTTGTTTTTGGCCCCGTTTTTTTCGGGTGAGTTTTTTACGTTTGTCGTCAAGGCGGCGCCTAAAAAAACGAAAGAGGTTTTAGGGGTCGTGGTCAAGTTTAGGAGGTTTTATCGTAAATTGCGAATTGCCGCGCCTCATACCAGAATCTTGACAATTATCTTCTTAAAATATATACTTGACTTTAAGTTTTGACGATTGCCACTAATTGCCAAAAATACTAAAAACTAGGAATAATTTTATTATAGGCGTGTAGCTAATGGGGAGAGCGATACTTGACACTGTAGCGGTCAAGAGTTCAAATTTCTTCACGTCTACCATTTTTTAATGCGATAAAGTCCAATTAAGTCCGAAAGTCCCTTGTTTCCAGTGATTTCGGTCTTTTTAATTTTATAAGACTGTCCGCTGAAGTTCGCCTGCTACCGTTTTAGGCCAATTCTTTTCGCGGTATCGTCTTGACGGCGGGATAAAAGCCGTGAAACTTCAAAAGGCCGGGGAGCGATAATGCGACTATCGTGGGACGCGATACTGGCCAAAGCCGTCGCGTTCTCCAATCGCTGGGAGAGCGGTGGGATAGAGAAGCGGGAAGCGCGGAGCTTTGTACGCGCTTTTCTCGGCGTGTTCGGCGTGGAAACCGACATTATTGACCGAGGCTTTGAGAGCCCTGTTAAAATCGGCGGCCAGGGCCACGACAAGTACATAGATTTTCTCTGGGCGGGACATATCGCCATCGAGATGAAGTCCAAAGACGAAAACCTCGCGCTCGCGTTCAACCAACTTCAAAATTATATGAAGCGCCTTCCCAATCAGGATGACGCGCCGGACTTGTGGCTCGCCTGCGATTTTGAGAATATGCGGCTGAGCCGCCGCTCCACCAATGAAACTTGGACCTTCAAAACAAAAGAGTTACGAAATCATATCAAGCGTTTCGCCAATATCGCTGGCTACGCGACTTTGCGCTTCCGTGACGACCAAGCTGAAGTCAACGTCAAGGCCGCCGAGAAGATGGCGAAGCTACATGACGCGCTGGAATCACACGGCTATAAGGGGCATGACCTTGAAGTCTACCTCGCGCGGCTCCTATTTTGCCTGTTCGCCGACGACACGGGCATATTCCCTAAAGATAGCTTTTATCAATATATTGAAAAATCAAAACCGGACGGTAGCGATCTATCTGATCGCGTGGCCCGGCTTTTTAAAATCCTCAATACTCCGGAAGAAGTTCGCGCGACGCGATCGCTCCTCTCCGAAGAGTCGCGCCGTTTCCGCTACGTTAACGGCGGGCTTTTCAGGGATTCGCTACCGATAGCTGACTTTGACGCGAAAACGCGGCAAACTTTGCTCGACTGCGCGTACTTTGACTGGAGCAAGATCAGCCCCGCCATTTTCGGCGCGATGTTCCAAGGCGTCATGGATAAAAGCCAGCGCCGAGAACTGGGCGCGCATTACACAAACGAGGAAAACATCTTAAAGCTGATAAACCCGCTTTTTATGGATGAATTATGGCGTGAGTTCGACCACGTGAAAACCCACCCCATAGCGCTTTCGCGTTTCCACGAAAAGATCAGCCGCCTGAACTTCCTCGATCCGGCTTGCGGCTGCGGTAATTTTCTCATAATCACCTACAGGGAACTGCGCTTGTTGGAGCTTGAAATTTTGAAAATGAGCTACACCGATCAACAGAGGATATTGGATATATCAATTCCGCTGAAAGTCAGCGTTGAGCGATTTTATGGGATTGAGCGTGAAGATTTTCCTTGCCTGATAGCTCAAGTCGGCATGTGGCTCATCGACCACCAGATGAATTTGCTCGTGTCCGAGCGGTTCGGTCAGTATTTCGTCCGCCCGCCGCTCGCGCGGAGCGCGACGATCGCGCGTGGAAACGCGCTGCGAATTAATTGGGAGAGGGTAATTCCAAAGCTGGAATTGTCGTATATCCTTGGTAATCCGCCGTTTGTGGGTTCCAAAACGCAGAGTGACGAGCAACGTCTTGAGATAGCGGAAGTGTTTGTCGATATGGCCGGCAACGCGATCAAAAGAGCGAGAACGCTCGACTATGTCGCGGCGTGGTATTACAAAGCCGCTCAATATATGACAGGGACGGCAATCCGCGCGGCGTTTGTTTCGACCAATTCCATCACGCAGGGCGAGCAAGCGGCCATCTTGTGGAAGCCGCTGATTCAAGAATTGGGCGTTGAGATCATCTTTGCCTACCGCCCGTTCAAATGGAGCAACGAGGCGAAAGGCAAGGCGGCGGTTTATTGCGTCATCATCGGTTTTTCCAACGGCGCTGTCGCCGATAAAATCATTTATGACAGCGACGGCGCGAATAAAGTCGCGAAAAACATCAATCCCTACCTCGTTGACTCAATGGATGCGTTCATTTTCGGCAGACGCGAACCCATTTGCGACGTGCCTAAAATCGGCATCGGCAACAAACCGATTGACAACGGGAATTATCTGTTCACGGAAGATGAAAAGTCGGCGTTTCTAATCAAAGAGCCGCAGGCCGAAAAATGGTTCCATCCGTGGATTGGCTCCGATGAGTTCATCAACGGGTACACTCGCCATTGCCTCTGGCTAGGCGACTGCCCACCATCGGAACTGCGGCGGATGCCGGAAGCGACGAAACGCGTTGAAGCCGTCAGGCAATTCAGGCTGGCCAGTAAAAGCGCGCCGACGCGGAAAATTGCCGAAACGCCGAGGCGTTTTCACGTTGAGAATATGCCCGATAGCCCGTTCGTCGTAATTCCAAAGGTTTCATCCGAAAAGCGAAAATATATTCCCATTGGCTTTTTGTCGCCTGATATTTTGGTCAGCGACCTTGTTTTTATAGTTCCAAACGCGACGCTTTATCATTTCGGCGTCTTGACTTCAAACGCGCATATGGCCTGGGTTCGCGCTGTCTGCGGCCGATTGGGAATGGGCTATCGCTATTCCAAAGACATTGTATACAACAACTTCCCATGGCCGAACGTAACCGACCGGCAAAAGATTGAGATTGATAAACTCGCTAAAGAGGTCCTCAACTCGCGAGCGGCGTTTCCTGGAAGTTCTCTCGGCGATCTTTACGATCCAATTTCCATGCCACCTGAACTGCTTAAAGCGCACCAGAATTTGGATAAAGCCGTGATGAAGCTTTACGGTTTCTCTGTCGACAAGACGACGGAAGCGGATTGCGTGGCGGCGTTGATAGAGCGGTATAGGGCGATGACGGCGGATGGGAAATAGGATGTTAAGCGGGATAGTCGCGTGTACGCTTAAGCGGATTAAGAAATTTTTTAAGTTTCTTCCTTGCTGAGGATTTTTTTTGGGGCCTTTTAAACTTTGGAGCTGCCGGCCAAGGCCGCCAATGGACTTCAAACGCCAATAAAGAGTTCTTAAAGATTTCCTGAGGAAATTTAAAAACTCTTGAAAACTTGGCCAATAAACGCTCAAACTTAAGTCCATAATCCATAGTCGCCTAACTTTACTGGCTTCAAATAGATTTGTAAAACCCGCTTTAAAGTCTATAAACTTCCGAAAATCTAAAATCTGGCTATTATTATCACTTAAATAATTTTTTAGTTTTATGGTCATTATTAAATAACTTTTTTTATTTAATTAATTTTTTATAATAAAATATATAATTGATTTTTTTAATGATTTATTATTCTCAATTTAAATTGAATAAAATTTGTATATATTTATTAATATTCGTTAATCATGATTTTTCTGTTTAAAAATTGTAAAATTATCGATTTTATAATTATAGGTTGTCTATTTTGAGGCTTTACCCGGTTTTGAGTTTTTTTCGGTCGTTTGCTAAAATCCCCCGATTCGAGTCGCCTCGCCAAAAAATGCGAAAAGGGAGAAAGTTTATGCTAAAAATCATTGTGGCCATCGTTGGTAGCGACCGGCCCGGGTTAGTTCTCTTGGTCAGCGAGGTCTTGGCTACCCAAGGCGGCCAGATCGAGGAAATCAACCAGACCACCTTAAAAGGTCAGTTCGCCGGCCTTTTCGCCATTAACGCTCCCAACGACTTTGACCTCGGGCTTTTAGACCAAGGCTTAAAAATGGCTTTGACCGGGACGGGCCTTTCTTATTTTATCGCTCCCCCTTCCGAGTCGACTGACTCGGTCCCGCCGCCGGCCATGGAGCCTTACGTTATTTCTTTAAGAGGGGCGGCTAGTCCCGCTTTAATTCCCGGGGTCACCCGGACCGTGGCTTCTTTTGAGGCTAATATCGACAACTTACGGGCCGTGACCTTAGCCGAGGATCCAGCTCAAGACGAGGGGACGACCCCCCAGGTCTTGGTTTTGGAGATATCCGTGCCCCAAGCCGTCCAGCAGCGGGTTTTTCGACAAGCTTTGGCTTTGACGGCCGAGGAATTAGGGGTGGAGATTAGCCTTCAGCACCGCGATATTTTTGAGGCCTTACACCGTCTGTAATCCCTTAAAAAAGTCAAAAATTTCCGCTAACCGCGTCACTGGCGTTTTATTTATAAACATATTTTTTTAACTACAATATTATCTTAACTGTTTTATAAAAATAATTTAAAATCACACAATTATCTTAAATTTTTGGTTTTTAGCTCTAGTTAAGTCAGTCGCTAGCCGAAATTATAAGCCTCTCTCTTTAGCCTTTGGCCCGCTGGTTTTTGGCCAATCGACGTTTCAATTAAATCTTGACTATTGACGATTATCCGTCTATTCTTAACAGGTTAATCTTAATTTTAACGTGGCTTATTATTGGCGTTAAAAAGTGTTTAAAGTTTAATATAAAAGTTTTTTTATAGATATTAAGCTCTAATGGCTAGGGTCTTTAAGGCTCTGACGGCCATTATAAAGAGCCATTTTTATAGGCGCTACCCTCGCCACTAAAAAAAGGAGTCGTCCTTAAGGGACCAGGCATGCTCACTGATCGCGAGGTTATCGCAACCCTTAAGATGCTTAAAAACGAGCATCTTGACGTCCGGGCCATTACTTTGGGCTTGTCCCTTTTAGACTGCGTCTCCGACGACTTAGGTCGACTGTCGGCCAAGATCTTGGCTAAAATCGGTCGGCACGCCGAAAATCTGGTCAAAGTTTGCGACCAGGTCGCGGAAAAATACGGCATCCCCGTGGTCAATAAGCGGATCGCCGTCTCCCCCATTAGCGCTTTAGCCGGGCCATTTCGGCCAGAAGACTTGGTTAAAGTGGCCCGAGTCTTAGATAAAGCCGGCGATGAGGCGGGGGTTGATTTTATCGGCGGGTTTGGGGCTTTGGTGGAAAAAGGTTTCGCTAAAGGCGATGAGGCTTTAATCGCCGCCATTCCTCAAGCTTTGGCCGAGACTAGTCGGGTCTGCTCCTCGGTTAACGTGGCCTCCAGTCGCGATGGCATTAATATGGAGGCCGTGGCTAAGATGGGTCGGATCGTTAAAGAAACGGCCGCTTTGACCGCCGACCGCGACGGCCTTGGCTGCGCGAAACTGGTGGTTTTCGCCAATATCCCCCCGGACATGCCCTTTATGGCCGGGGCCTATTTGGGTTTAGGCGAGCCTGACGCGGTCATTAACGTGGGGGTCTCAGGGCCAGGGGTGGTTAAAAAAGCCATTGACCGAGCCATGAGCCAGACCCCGCGCCCCAGCTTAGGCGATCTGAGCGAGGTTATTAAGCGGACCGCCTATAAGGTGACCCGAGTGGGCGAGTTTTTAGGCCGGGAAGTGGCCGTGGCTTTGGGGCTACCTTTTGGGGTGGTGGATCTCTCCTTGGCTCCAGCCCCGCAAGTGGGCGATTCAGTGGGCGAGATTTTTCAGTCGTTAGGCTTAAAAGGCCTTGGCGCGCCAGGCTCGACCGTGGCTTTAGCCTTATTAAACGACGCGGTCAAAAAAGGCGGGGCCTTCGCTTCTAGCCATGTGGGCGGTTTGTCGGGGGCTTTTATTCCGGTCTCGGAGGATCTGGGGATTGGGGCGGCCGCGAAAAGTGGAGTCTTAAGCCTAGACAAGCTGGAAGCCTTGACCGCGGTCTGCTCAGTGGGTTTGGACATGATCGCCTTGCCGGGCGACACCTCGGCCGAGACCTTGGCCGCCTTAATCGCCGACGAGATGGCCATTGGGACGATTAACCATAAAACCACGGCCGCCCGACTCATCCCCACCCCAGGCAAAAAAGCCGGGGACGAGGTTCATTACGGGGGACTCTTGGGCTCAGCGACGGTCATGGCCGTGGCCGATTATCCCGAGGCCGCGAACTTTATCGCCTTAGGCGGTCGCGTGCCCGCCCCGATTCATAGCCTGCGTAATTAAAATTTTTTTTTACTAAAGACTGTTTAAGAAGAAGATATTTTCACCAAAAATCTTTTTTAACCAAAGAAGTTTTTAAAACTAAAATCTTTTTAATAAACAAGCTTTTTTAAACTAAAATCTTCTTAATAAACAAGATTTTTAGACTCAAACACTATTAATAGACATACTTTTTTAACACTAAAATCTTCTTAATAGATATGATTTTAAAACTACAACTTTTTAACAAATAATTTATTTAACTAATATAAGTTTTTTTAGTCTAAAAGTTTTTAACTAAATGTTATTAACTAAAAAAGCTTTTTAACGTATATATAGTTAGCCAAAATTAGCTAGGTTTTTCTGTTTGGCTTTTTCTTGGCGGTATTTGACTTTTTGTCTTCAATCGCGCGCGAACTTAAGCGGCCTAAAAAAATCCGTTTTCCCGCGTTTTTCCTTGCCTGACCTCGGTCAGGATTTTTCTCGCGAGCTCACTATGACGGCTTTAGTCAGTCCTAAATCAGAACCAGTAGTTGGCGCGGAAATCGACGCCTATTGCTCCAAGTGTAAGTTGCCGACTAACCATCGGATAGTGGCCATAGATGGGGGGAAAATTAAAAAGGTTATTTGTCTAACCTGCCAAGGCCAGCACGCTTTTCGTTTAAACGCCCCGAAACCCAGGACGAGAAAATCAAATGATCCCGAGGTCGCGGTTGGCGCCGCCCCGGCTGAGCCCAAACCTCCCAAAGCCCCTCGCGCTCCTCGGCAGCCCAAAGATCCCAAAGCGGCCGTGAAAAAAAACTTAATCATAGATCAAGATACCACTAACCGGGCTTGGCGCGATTTAAAAGAGAGCGTTGCCAGTGGGCGCCTCGTCCCTTACGATATGTCCGGCTCCTACGCGGTCGGCCAAGCCATTGACCACCATACTTTTGGGGTGGGCTTCGTGACCAAGGTTATTCTGCCCAATAAAATCGAGGTTCTCTTCGAGAGCGAACAGAAAACCTTGATCATGCTGGTAAGAAAAGCCTAAATTTTTTAGCCCGGCTAAAAATCTCTTTTGGCCGGGCTCCCATAAACGCCATAAGGGCTAATTTTGGTCCTGTGACTTTTAGATTAAAGAGATTGAACGCTATTATGGACCATAATGTTTTGACGCGACCTGTTTTGGATTTCCATTGTCACACCCTTATTTCCGACGGCGAATTAGGGCCAGCCGAACTGGGCCGGCGAGCCTTTGTCAATGGTTATAAGGTTTTAGGCCTCGCCGACCACGTCGACCATTCGACTTTAGAGCACACCTTAACCAGCGCCTTAATCGCGGTGCGGGCTTTAACCCACTTCGGCGTAAGTATTTTAGCTGGAGTCGAGCTAACTCACGTGCCCCCGGATCAGATCGAGGATCTGGTCGTCTGGTCGCGGGAGTTGGGCGCCCAGTTCGTGGTCGTCCACGGGGAGAGCCCAGTGGAACCCGTGGCCCCCGGGACTAATCTCGCGGCCATCGAAGCCGGGGCCGACATCTTGGCCCACCCCGGGTTCTTAACCAGGGAGGAAGCGGCCTTAGCCAAAAAAAGAGGCGTGTTTTTAGAGCTCACGGCCAGAGGCGGCCATAGCTTAACTAATGGTTACGTGGCTAAACTGGCTTTGGAAGAAGGGGTTAACCTTCTCGTCAATTCCGACTGCCACGACATTGGCGACATTCTGACCCCCGAAAAGCAGCGTCTCGTGGCTTTGGGGGCGGGGTTAAGCCAAGAGCAGTACGTGGCCATGATGGAGCGGGCGGGCAGCTGGGCTGAGTATAAATTAAAGGACGGTCTGGAGTAGTTTAAGGCTAATAAAGTTCTCATAAGTTCTATAAAAAGACTTAAAAAAACAAAAAAGCTTTTATAGACATAAATATAGGACTTAAAAAGTCGTAAAAACTATACAAAGCCATTTATAAGACGCGTTTACATCTCGCGATGCCTTTAACTCGCGCCTTAGCCAAAAAAGTCGGGTTTCGCGAAAGCCCCGTTCGCGGTTTAAAAGAGCTAAAAAATTTTTAGTTTTTTCGCGAGCTTATTGTTTTATTTAGGCCCAAAAATTTTTTTTGGGCCTAATCGCTTTTTTGGGCGGGCCTAACGCTACCCGGGCCTCGCGCCGGTGGCTTAAGCGGGCCTTTTTGGTTGACTTTACGGGTAAGCGACCCTCACGACCATGATTGTCGCGACCGGGTTATTTTTAGATCTAAACGTTTTAACCTTTTTGAAGTTTTAACTTTTTTTTCGCGTCCATCGCGGACTACCAATAAAGACTTAGGCCAAAACGGATTATATAAAGGCCTTAGATAACGCCGTCGCTAAAAAAAGAAACGTATTAGATCCAAAAAAGACGGACTTTTTTTTTTAGCCGCTTATCGGCTGACCTTAGAACCCAATTCCTCCTTTGACTAAAGCGAAAAAGTTTCCTTTTTGGAGTTTTTTATGAAAAAGCGGGCCATCAAACTGATCCTTTTATTAGCGGGGTTGGCCACGCTCGTCTGGTGGGGCTGGATTGGCAATTTTTCCTTAAAAAGCGGCTCTTTTTATCCTTTTGGCCCCCGCGAAGACTATTACGCCCTTATGGCGGGGCAAAAAAATTTAGGTTACGCCCGGCGCGAGGTGGCTTTGGCCCCGGATAAGAAAAATTTAACCTTAACCGAGGATTTCGTCATTAATCTTAGCGTCTTAGTGGCCGAGGGCGAGATCCGCTGCCAGTCCAAGGCCGAGTTTACGTCTAAAGGCGATTTTTTGTCTTCGCGGTTAGGCTTAGGCTTAGGCTTAGGGGCAAAACCCTTGGCCGAGGTCCGAAGCGAGGTCAAAGACGGCCAGTTGACCTACTGGATCGAGGTGGGGGACAAAAGGCGGACCGCGGCCAAACCCGTGCCCGAGACCGGGCCGATTATGATTTCCGGGCTTTTGCCTTGGTTGGCCCGGCAAAGGGATCTGCCTTTAGGCCGACCCATTTTTTTTAGCCTTTTTGATCCTTCGCGCTTAGAGTTTCGGCCGGCGAGTCTCACCATTATCGACGTCACCGCCCAGGCTGTGGAAAAAAAGGTTTATAAGCTGGCCGTTTTTCTCGATCCCTTTCAAACCGAGATCTGGATTGACGCCGACGGCAAAGTCTTGAGCCAAAAATCAACGGACCTAGAGTTTGGGGTCGTGGCCATAGAAAATCCCCAAGTTTTGACGGAAGCCAAAAATATACTCGGTTCCCCGCCTAAACCGGGTTTTTTAAACCACTTGCCCAAAGTTCTTTTAGACATGATCGTCAGCCAAGGCGTTGGCGCCTTGTGGCCTGAGGATAAGTAAGGTTTATGGGCGACGACGCGATTCGTCTTGAGAACGTCTCCAAAAGCTTTCGGCGACACGAGGCGGTGGTGGATTTGTCCATAGTCGTCCCGAAAGGGGAGATCTACGGTTTTTTGGGTCCTAATGGGGCCGGCAAGACGACGACCATCCGGATGTTGGCCGGGGCCTTAGCCCCGACTAAGGGGCGGATCGTTTTAGCGGGTCACGATTTAGCCAAAAACCCGCGCGAGGCTAAAAGCGTTTTAGGCTATATTCCTGATAGGCCTTTTTTATACGAAAAGCTCTCGGGGTGGGAGTTTTTGCTTTTCTCGGCTGGCTTATATCGGGTTCCTACTAAAATCGCCGAAAGTCGCGCCGAAGAACTCTTAAACGTCTTTGAGCTCTGGGACTGGCGAGACGAGCTAATTGAAAATTACTCCCACGGCATGAAGCAGCGCCTAATTATGGCGGGGGCTTTATTGCCCAAACCCCAGATCCTGGTGGTCGACGAGCCCATGGTCGGCTTAGATCCCCGAGGAGCCAAACTAGTCATGAACATCTTTTTGCGGTTAGCCCGCGAAGAGAAAGTGGCCATGTTCGTCTCCACTCACACCATGAGTTTAGCCTCGCGCCTGTGCGACCGAGTTGGGGTTATCTATAAAGGGCGTTTAAAAGCCGAGGGCACGGAAGAGGAACTCAAAGCCATTGTTGGCTCTGATGGCGATTTAGAAGAGCTTTTCTTAGAGATGACCACCGACGAGACGGATCCGGACCTAGAAAAAAAGACAACCCCGGCCAAAAAGGCTCAAGAGGCCATAAAGGCTTAACATGCGGGAGTTTTTACTTTTGCTAAAGCCTTCGTTTTTAGGCTTTCGCAACTACTTAAACAACCCCGCCCAAGGCGAGCGGGTTAAATTTCTGTCCGTGGGCCTTTTCGCTCTGGCCTTGTGGGTGGCTCTTTTTTTTCTAACTTTAAGGACTTTACGCTCTTTTTACTCGGTCGAGGGCTTCGGGGACATTTTGGCTTATAAGGCCTTTACCCTTTTATGGTTAACGGGGGCGGCCTTTCTAATGTTCTCGGCCATCATCGCCTCCTTGTCTAGTTTTTACCTCGCCAAAGACTTAGGCTTAGTCATGGCCGCCCCGGTCAGTCGCGAGAGCGTTTTCTGGGCCCGCTCGGTCTTAAGCTTTCTGGCCAGCGCCTGGATGCCGGCGGCTTTTATCTTTCCGGTGTTTTTGGCTTATGGCTACCACTTTAACGCGGACTTCCTTTATTACGCCCTTTGTCCTTTCGCGGCTTTAGGCGTGGCTCTGGCCGCCGCCTTCTTTTGCCAAATCCTCATCATCGCCTTAGTCAACGTTCTCCCCGCCCGGCGGGCCAAAGACATCTTCGGTTTAGTTGGTTTGGTCTCTTTCGTGGCTTTGTATCTGGTTTTTCGGCTCATTAAACCCGAAAGGTTAGTTAACCCCGACAACCTCCAGTCCGTGGCGAGCTATCTGGCCTCCCTCCAGACCCCCACCTCGCCCATGCTGCCCACGTCTTGGGCGGCCGACCTTTTGTGGCCTTTACTAGGCGGCGACCAGAGCGACTTTCAGTGGATTTATCTGGCCTTATTAGCCATAGGGGCGGTGGTTTTGGCTCTTTTGGCTTCTTTCGCGGCTGACTTACTGTACTGGGCTGGTTACAACAAAAGCCAAGAGGGGGCTGGTCGGCAAATGGCCGGGGGTTTACTGAACGCGGCCTCTCGGCTTTTTGGCTTAGTTCGGGACTCGGCGGCCAGGGCTTTAATGGTCAAAGACTTTAAGATTTTTTTTCGCGACCATACCCAGTGGTCTCAGCTTTTTTTGCTTGGGGCCCTCATGGTCATTTATTTGTATAATTTTTCGGTCTTAAACTTAAAGCGTTATCCTTTACAGGCCTTTTTCCTGGAAAACGTGATCGCTTTTTTAAACGTGGGCTTGGTGGGTTTAGTCTCCTCGACTTTGGCCTTGCGTTTCGCCTTTCCCTCTATCTCGGCCGAGGGTTTTTCCTACTGGATCGTCCGCTCGGCGCCCATGTCCACCGGGGAGTTCATGCGCCATAAGCTAGTCTTCTGGCTCGTCCCCATCATGGTCGTGGCTTTGATTTTAACCTACCTAACCAACCGTTTTTTAAACGCCATCGCGATCATGTCGGCCGTGTCTTTCGTCTTAACCTTGATTCTAACCCCAGGGCTTTGCGCTTTAGCCGTGGGTTTAGGGGCTCGTTATCCCCGTTTTGACACGGAAAATTTAGCCCAGGTCCCCACTGGCTACGGGGGCTTGGTCTTTATGGTCTCGGCGAGCGTGGCTCTTTTGGCTTTGATTGGCTTGTCCGTCTGGCCAGTGGTGGCTTATTTGCGGATCTTAAGGCGGGCCGAGAGTTTTGGGGCCAAAGAGATTATTTTGATTCCATTAATGGCCCTTTTGGTGTTGTTTTTAGCCTGGCAGCTATGGCGACGGCCTTTTCGCTTAGGCCGAGCGGCTTTAGAGATCTACGACGAGGAGACTCGGTCCTTAGACGACGCGGCCGAGACCGAGACCGACGCCAAGACCAAAAACCTCTGATAGACCCCGCCCCCTAAAAAAATTAGGGCCAAAGGGGCCCTAAAAAAACTCTCCTAACTCGCCGCGTCAGCCCGGAGTCAGGAAAAATAATTTTTTTTAAATTACTTGTTTTACGCTAAAAAGGACGAAGGCTTAAAAATGGTTTCCTCGCGGCCTGGCCTTGATGGGCCCGCGCCGCTCAATTCTTCTAGGGCTAATGATTTCGCCTCGCCGCCCGACGACGACCCTAGCCGGCGCTTTTGCCTTCGCTGGCCGCGCTGGCTGGCCACCTTGGCTAAAGGCTACTCCAGTCTATACCGTTTCCGTCATTATGGTTACCCCGACCACTTCGACGGCCCGGCTATTTTTATCTGCTGGCACAGCGAGGAGACGACCTTACTGCCCAACTGCGGCTTTACGAAGGGCCGGATCATGATTAGCCGCTCCCGCGACGGGGACATTTTGGCGAGCGTCGTTCGGCGCTGGGGTTACCGGGTTAGCCGCGGCTCCTCAAGTAAAGGGGCGGTGGCCGCTTTACGGCTGATGCGGTCGGCCATTGACCAGGGCGACAACCTGATCTTAGCCGTGGATGGCCCCAGGGGTCCTAAAAGCGTTCCCAAACCCGGAGCCTATTACTTGGCCGCTAAAACTGGTCGGCCCATATATCCAGTGGGCGCGGCCGTCTCTTGGGCCCATGTTTTTAAAAAAAGCTGGTCCCACTCGCGGCTGCCATTGCCTTTTGCCAAGGTGGTCGCGGTCTTTGGGTCGCCCTTGCGCCCGACTTTAGAGGATCTGGCCGCCCCGGTCCCTTTGTGGCGAGCGGCCTTGGCCGAAAGCTTGGGCGCGGCGACCAGGGACGCGGAAACTTATCTTAAAAACTGGTCGGCTAAACCCTAAAAGCCTTCTTTTTTGAAGACTTCGTTACAAACCCCCTTTTTTTTATTCTTGAGAGTTCGTTTTATACAATATTTAAGGGTAGCTATAATTTTATATTCCCTTATATAGTCTAGTCCTACGCCTTATATTTTAAAAGAGGTTTTTACGCGGCCCTCTTTTTTGGCCAAGCCAACCCTTGGACAATTATCTCCCCTTTAAAATTATTAAACCCCCATAAAAGATTGGTAAATATTTATTTGTTTAGGCTAAAAGCGCTCTCCAAGCGGTCAATGGCTATCTAATGGTAAATCGTAAAGGCGGCGAAAGAGACATGCTGGTTTTATCCACTTCCGGGGGGATAGGCGGCAGAGGGGAGACCCTTCTAAGTAAAGCCATGGCCTCGTCGTCTAGCCTTTGATGGCCAGAGCTTTTAATTAAGCGAGCTAAAGTCACGGATCCATCTTTTGGGACCACGAAGCCAACCATGGATACGCCCTCTTCGCGTCGGCTTTGGGAGGCGGGCGGATATTTTTTGTCGCGTTCCAAACGCCGCCTGATCTGGTTTTGGTCAGCCGCCTCGGCGTTGGAGGTCCCCCGGCCAGTTCCGCCAGGCGTCCCCCCGGGGCCTGGTCCAAAAGGCCCCGGGGCGGCCCCAATGATTTCGCTGGTCGCGGTTCTAGGAGTGGCGGGTTTGGGTTTAAGCTTTTCTTTTTGGTTTTTCCCCGGGCGGCGGGGGAGGTGGCGGGGCTTCCTTAAGGCTTCGGGGGCCACGCTTTCGACCACTTTTAAATCTTTTTCTGGAACTAAAGGCTCAGGCTCGGGCTCAGGCTCAGGAATCTCGCCCCTACCTCCTTGACAGCCAAAAGGATCGTAGTCGCCGAACTCTATGACCGCAGTCCTGGTTAAGCTAAGACCAAAAAACAGATGGCAAAAAGTCTACTCGCCAATAAAGAAGGTCAATGTGGCGTCGCTGGCTTCCTTGTCGCAGACGTTTTGGTCGGGGAAGGGGACGATATTTTCGACGATTAGGTACTGCAAACCTGGGGTTAAGACCTGATAAACGCCTTTCCCTTCTTTGTTGGTTTTAGCGTAGTAATTATAAACCCCTTCCGAGGTATGAGTATTGCCTTGGAACAGACCCTTGACCTCAACGCGAGGCAATGGAGCCCCGTCGTAGAGAACTTGGAAAGGCACGTCGCCGCCGACCTTGACCTTGGCCGGATTAACTAAAGGCACGATCTCGAACTTGGCGCCAGTGGGTTTGGTTACATAGTCGTCGGCCGCGCCCTCGATATTGACCACGCCCTTAGTATAGCGGCTCCAGCGCTCACAAGAGGTCGCGCCCGGGGACTCGTTTTTGCCTTTGTTGGTCGAGCCAGAGGGGGTATTGGTCCAAAAAGTCGGCTTGTAACCACTGGCGATGAGGTAAGAGCCCTTTGCGATGGGCTTTTCGGTCACGAATCTAAAGTTTACGTCCCCTTGTTTGGTGGGGATCTTTTGGCCTTTCGCGTCAATTATTTCCAGAGGATAGAAAATCGACTGACGTTCCGGCGCGATGGCCTCGGGCCTGGGATAGCCATGGCCATAGCCTAAGACGACCGTTAAGGGTTGGCCGGCGGTGGGATTTTCGGCGGCCGTCCAGAGATCGTGGCTTTGAGCCTGGCCAACTAAGAAAAGACTAGCGGCTAAGACAGTTAAGAGAATGAGTTTTTTCATCAAAATTCTCCATTAAAGGGTAAAGAACGCGTAAGTTTTAACATACGCTATTAAGATTTATTATAAACTAATAAATTTAATTATTAGCTAGTAAATTCTATTATTCGCTATTAAGTTGTATATTTCGCTTTTAAGATTTAATTTTCGCTAATAAGTCCCATTATTCGATCATTATTTGGTCGGGGCTGGGCTATTTTTTTGGCGTTTAAAGACCGTAGTCAACAAAGCGATGTTGACAAAGAGGCTAATCACTAAAAACATTTTCCAGGTTTTAGTGGCTTGGTTAACGACCTTGTCTAGGTTAGTCGGCGGCGGGGTCGAGGCGGTCTCTTGGGTTTTAGCCGAAGCCTCAGGCGGGGCCACGGTTAACTGGGCTTGGGCCAGATGGCCCGCGCCGTCGTCCGAGGTGACGAGCCAGGCCCCGTTTTCCGAGGGGATAAAGGCGAAAGAGCCGTTTTTGTCGGCGCGCCCAGTTTGGCTTAAGGCGCTCGGATCGTTGGGGCCAAAGACCTTGATTTCCGCGAAAGACATGGGAGTCCCGTCGTCATAAGAAAAAACCAGGCCCACGGTTTTTCGCGAGCTGTAATCCCACTCCACCCCGTGGGCGAGAGCGTTAGTGGTTGGGGGCAGAAAATGAACTAGGGTTAAGGCCAAAAAAGCCAGAAATAGGCGGCCTAGTTTGAAGCGAAATGGCGAAAAAAGAAGGCGGATGGTCATATGGGTTAACCTTTTTTGGGGTTTGGTTTTGGCCAGGAGAATTTTTATAAAACTTGCCCTAAAACCAAAAAAAAGGGGTTTTTGGGCGGTTTTAACGAAAAAGCTTTAGGTTAGGGCTTCGATTTGTCCGTTTTTGAGCCTAAAGCGTTGGCGCGCGACCTTTTCTAAAAAGTTTTTGTCGTGGGCTACTATTAAATATGGTAGGCCACAGGCCAACAGAATCTCGATGACCCGGTCGCGGGTCTCGTCGTCCAGGCAGTTGGTCGGCTCGTCTAAGATCAAGAACTTGGGGCGCATGGCTAAGGCCGAGCCAATAGCCACCAATTTTTTCTCGCCGTCGGACAGACCATAAGTCGCGCGGTCGCGAAAACCCTCTAAACGCAAAAGGGCCAAGGTCTCTAGGGCTATCTGGTCGGCCTCGGCTCGGGATTTGCCTAAGTTAAGAGGGCCAAAAGCTAGGTCGTCGCCCACGGTTGGGCAGAAGAGCTGGTCGTTGGAGTCTTGGAAGACGAAGCCGATCTGGAGTCGGCCCTCCCGAAAGTCGGCCTCGGTCCGGCGAATTTTACCAAAAAGACCTATCTCACCTGCTTTAGGTTTTATTAGACCTGTAATTATCTGTAAAAGAGTAGATTTACCACTGCCATTGCCGCCAATTAGGCCGGCCTTAAGATTGGTCTCTAGCTCTAAATTTAGGTCCGAAAAGATAGGCGGCCGGTTGCCATAGGCGAAGGCGACGTGACTTAGCTTGACTAGATAATCCGCCACCAAAAGCCTCCTAGCGCTATTAGGGCCAATAAAAATAGGCTCACGAGCGAAAAGACGAAATCTCTTCTTTGAAGCGTAAAGTCGGTTCTAACCCAAACTACGCCTTTGTAGCCGCGACTAATCATGGCTTTATGAACCCTTTCCGCTCGGTCGAAACTGCGGACCAACAAACTACCTATCAAGAAAACCGCTCCGTTTAAGGCGTTGCGGCTGAAATTTAGCTTAAAGCCCCGCGCTCGCATGGCCTTTCTTAAGCGCGCGTACTCCATAAACATAATCTGGAGGTATCTTACGGCCAATAAAAACAGATTGACCAGCTTCTCTGGGCAACGTAAAGAGCGGCTAGCTGCGGCCAAGACGTAAAGGGGGCTGGACCCCAAGACGGCGATGACCGCGATGACGATGGCGTTACCTTTTAAGGTTAAAAGGGCGGCTAAGGTTAAGCCTTCTAAAGTGACCTTTAAGGGACCAATCGCCCCCAGCGCCTGGCCGGGGGTGGAAAAAGAAAAGGGCAACGTCAACCACATAAACAAGAAAAAGAAATTTATGGTCGACAAACGTTTGGCCAAATTTCTAAAAGACCAGCTAGCGAAAGGTAAAGCCAAAAGGGCCCCGCCCAAGGCGAGGCCGGCCGCGGCTAAGTTTTCTAAAGAAGCCGCGAGGATCGACCAAATTAAGGTGGCGATGATTTTTACCCGAGGATCGACTCGGGTCAGAAAAGCCTTAGAATCAGTTAGGCCGTCGTCAAAAGGCGTCTGGTCCGGGGCTAGCTCGGAACTCAAAGTTAGATCTCCCCTTTTTGGCGGGTTCAAAAGCTATTTTTTGGGTCCTTGAAGCTATTTGTTAGCCCATTTAGGATCGACTAAAAGCTCGGGTTTTACCTTTTTCAGAAAACGAACGACCAAAAGGGCCACCGCTCCCTCAATGAACATGACCGGGACATGGGAGGCCAAGATGGTTAAGGCGGCCACCTTGTAGTTAACGGGATTAGTTAGAAGTAAGGCTACGCAGACCAAAAGGGCGGTTAAGGCGATGGCCAAAAAACCAGCCATAAAGGAAAAGATCGAGCTTTTGGTCGTGTCAGGCCCATATATGGCCTTGTGGAAAAGAAGGCCCACTAAAACGCCGGGTCCAGCCACGTTAAAGGTATTGACGCCTAAGGTGGTTAAGCCGCCGTACTGGAAGAGGAGGCCTTGGATCAAAAGCCCGATCAAAACTATGGGAAAGGCCACCCAACCCATCATGAGGCCGATGAGCCCATTTAACATGAGATGAACGGAGCTGGGGCCAACGTTTAGGTGAATAAAGGAGGCCGTGAAAAAAGTGGCGGTCAGGACGGCGGTTTTTGGCAGGTTCTCGTCGCCGATTCGTCTTAAGCCTAAAGCGACCCCAAAAGTGGTCAAGGCCGCCCCGCTCAACAAAACCGGTAAAGACAAAACCCCCTCGGATATGTGCATATTTTTTTATTCCTAAGCTCAAACTCTTTAAAAGGTGAAACGGCTTCGCCAAAAAGTGGCCCTATTACGCGATTGTCTTTTATGGACCCCGAAATGAGCTAAAGCCCTAGACAAGGCAGGGCCTTAAAAGGAGCTATCGCGTCCTTTAGGCGCCTCTTCGTGAAGCGTCGTTATATAAAAAAAGATGATTTTCCGGCGTAATGAGTCAATAGGGGCTAAGAAAACCCCTTATAAACCCGAAGGCTTAAGCCTAAAGGCGATACCGGTCAGAGCGAGGCCTTAAGAGTAGGAGACAAAAAAAACTAACCAAAACGCTTAAGGTGACGATTGGTCGGACCTTAGGGCGTTGACAAGACTTTAGAGAAAAAAAGAGTGGGTAATTTTTAAAACCGTCAAAGGTTAACTATAAAACAAAAACTTGTCAAGACTTTTCTAAGACCAGTTCAAAAAATAATAAGAGCTAAAAAAGTGGTTTAGTAAAAACAAACAATATAAATACTTTCTATAAAGATTATATATTAAACCTATTTTGTCATTAATAACTATTTAAATATATATATACTGATATAGTTATTAAAGGCTAAGATCGGTTAATTAATTTGGCTAAAATAAGGCCAATTGTCCGGCGGCCGTTTTTTGGCCAAAAAGTTGGCCTTAAGTTTGCTTGTTAGGACATTAACTCGGCCGCGTCAAGCTCTTAAAGGTAAAAACTCGAAGAAACCTTGATAATTTTTGGCCGCTTTAAAGGCTCCCCATGACGACTACCCGCCCCAAAACCTTAGCCGTCTTGATTTTCTTAGCTCTTGGCTTTCTGTTTAGTCTCGTTTTTATCTCCAGCGCCTCCTTGGCCGCCCCAGAAGAAGTTTTAGACTTAGAAAAATGGGCTAAAGCTGGTTTGCCCGCCGCCGTAAGAGAGCGGATGGTGATTCAGTCGCTTAGTCAACGCGCCCGGCCACCCTTGTCCGGCGATTTTCTTTTGGCGATCGTCCGTTATGGCGGGGAAGGCCTGGCTTTACGGTATATGAGCCTTGACTCGGCCACGGAAAACCAAAAAGAAGCTCCTTTAAGCCCTGAGGTGGTGAGTCGTTTAATGAGCTTGGGCGCGCCTCGGGCCGATCTAGAAAGAATTATCGAACTTGCCGCCAACCAGACAGATCCTAGCGGTCCAGTTCCAACGCCCGTGGCTTTACGGCCCGTGACCGAGATCACCGTCGAAAATCTTGACCCGGTCCAAACCGAAATTGCGGGCCCCCAAAAAAGTCCCAGCGTCCAAAAACCTCTGGCCCCAGAGCCGCCGCCAAGCTTTAAAGCCGCGACTTCGCCAACTCGCGAGGAACTTCGGCGAGTCCCTCAAACCTTGGTCCCGGGGCAGCCAGCGGATCCGGCTCGGCCGATGCCGCCCGCGCCCGGACCTTACCAAATTAGAAAACCCCAAGGCTCGCGAGGGGTTTTTATGGGCGTCCAAGAAGAAGTCAAACCCGACGGTCACGTTTATCGGATTAATACCAATGGCCGGAAAGAATTTTTAGGCGCTGAGGTTATCTCTCGGCCTAGTGGTCATAAAATCCATCGTTACTTTAGCGGGCGAACCGACCAAACTCGGCCGGATTATCCGCCAAAGTCTGAGCTTGATTATGGGGAGATAGGCGAGGAGTGGTAACGATGGTGACCTTGAAAAACTTCTTCACGACCTAAAACCACGCCCAACGCTATAGTCGGGGGAGCGTCTCGCCTTTAACCGCGTTCAAGTCGGGCCGCGCCGATTCCCATAACCTTAAGGCTAACGTTTCTTCCCGAGTTTATCGGCGAAAACCACGTAAGTCCCTGATATCATTACGTTTTCAGATTTTTTTTTGATATTTATATACCCACAGCTGAGGGTACCAGCTTA
>JAIROO010000323.1 GCA_031257535.1 Deltaproteobacteria bacterium | reverse complement strand
AAGGGTCCCTCTTTCGCCTCTAAGGTTAAAGTGGTTAGTTTCGAGTCTAAGTCCGACTCATAGGCGATGGAGTCGGCGTTGGGCGGAAAGTTTAAAATAATCTGGCCGTTTTGGGTTTGGTAGCGAGACGTTAAAGGCCTTTCCCCGGGTAAAAGCGGTAAATTTAAAGTGGCTGGGTAGCTCATGGGCTCGTCTAAAGTCACGACCGTGTAGACTTTAAAGGTTAGCCCCAAAGAGATGGTCCGCTCGACCCGATAAAAGGGCGAGACTCCTAGGTCAGCCTGGGACGGCAGGTCAGGGGGCGTTTGAGTCAAAGGGTCCGTCGCCTCGGTCGGGGGGTTAGGCTGAGTTTGGTCGTCAGACTCTGGGTTAGAGTCTGGGGTTAGGGGGGGAGTTAAGAGAGTCAGCCGGGTTAGATAGAGGGCCTCGCCGTCCAAGCGACCATCGGCGTCCAAACCCGCGACCTCAAAAACCGAGCTTTTAAATATAATCTTTTTGGGCTGAAAATAGTTAGGGAAGCGGATCTGGAGGCCATCGACGCTTTTGAGGCGACCCTCGTAAGCTATCTGGCTAATGCCGGCTGGAGCCAAAACAAAAGCCGAAGGACCGTTCTCTAACAATAAAGGCGGCTCAGAGCCATTAATTAAGGTTAAGCGCCTAGCTTGGAAAACGTTAAAGTTTAAGTTTGGCAGCTGAAAGACCGTCGGGATGGCGGCTTCCACCTGAAAAGTTAAGACTAAGGAGTCGTTATTGGCTTCAATGGTTAAGGTCGGGAGGCCTAAGTGGGCGATTTTGGGGTCAGGTTGTAAAAGTCGTCGCCGAAAATCATCTAAGAGTTGGTTAGAGGGATAGGATGCGCCTATTAAAGGTAAAGAACCCTGAGCTTGGGATTGGGCTTGGGCTTGGGCTTTAGCGGTTAGCCCGAAAAGACCGCTTAAAAGGAGAGCTATTATTATAGTTACGCCCCAAACGAAGAGGGGAGAAACTTTAAAAGCCCGGAACCAAAAAGATAGGGGCGGAAAAAAAACGGCTAGCCTTAGGAAAAAGGCTAAAGGGGCTTTTTGGGTCAGGGCCGTTTTTTGGCGGCTTAATTGGTCCGCTATCTTAGCGGGGGCTAGGGGTCTTAAGCCTTGTTTAGGGTCAGAAAGGGCGATGGGTGGCGAGTCCCATAAAGGATTAACGTCTAGGTTGGGGTCTAAGCCCACTTTAAGGTTTAAGTCTTCTTTGGGGTAAAGAGGCCCGGGCGAGGATTTTAGATCCCAAGGCTCTAAAGACCGAGGCGAGTTTTCTGGATCAGGAGTCTTCTTTGGATCTCGCGTCTCCTTTAAATCTCGCGTCTCTTTGAGATCAGGCGCTTCTTTTGGATCTCGCGTCGCCTGTGGCTCCAAATTTTTTGAGTCAAGGCTCTCGTCTAAGTTGGCGTTTAAAAGGTCCTTTTGGGGATCTTTTTGGGGGTCTTTTTCAGGATCCTTGGGGGGGTTAGGCGAGTTTGGGGGATCGGCGGCTAGCGGGCGACTAGCGCGATAACCTAAGGATAAAAGACTTAAGGTTAAGACCGTTACCAAAACGATCCGGATAAAGCCGAGAGTTTTTTTGACTTTCGGCCTAATTAAATAAATCTTGACCTCTTGGTCCCGGGCGACTTGGCCGTTAAAGTCTAAGGCCACTCGGCGCCAGCGCCAGTCGGGCCTGGCTAAGCTATTTTGGGCGATGGCCTCAGGATTAGGCTGGGTTAGGGCGGCCTGGTTTAAGAAACTAGAACCGGCCTGGCCTCTCGCCGTCCCCGCGCCTCTTGATCTTTCGGGGGCCATTTTGACCATATTTCTAGACATTTTTGGCGAGGGTAAACTCGGCGGTTCGCTCGGTAATTGGGATAGGGGAGCCGCTGACTCATAAACGCCTTCTTCGAAGTAATCGTCGGCCTGATCGGCGACCTGGAGTTCTGGATAAGGGCTAGCGGCCGGGCCTAAAGTGTAGCTCCAGGGGCGGTTGTAGATGGCCTCGGACATGGGGTAGCCAAAAGCTCCAGGTCGATAAGCGTTAGGGTCTTCCAACTGGGGGTAGACGGTGATTCGAGCCTGATGAATCAAAAAAACAAAGGCCCCTAAAATCAAACATAAAGAGGCTAACCCTAACCAAATCTTCACCGCGCCGCGAGCGAGACCAGGGAGAGGCAGAACCTTAAGCAAAGCCAAAGCCCCAAATATATGGAGGATGACTAACCTTGGGGCCATGAACTCGTGGTAGGCCACGATTAAGGTCGCTAAGGTTAAAAGGGCGAATCTTAAACCTTGAATCTTAAAGGCGGCTAAGAAAACGGCTAAAACTATAAAAAGATCTAAGGTGTTCCAGCGGTCTAGCCAGCTAATAGGTCGACCGCCTTCGTTAGAGGCCCGGGCTCCTTGGACGTAGAAGAGCTCGTAACCAGGGGGCAGGTTTAAGCGTTGGACCGCGCTAACCAAGTTGTGGTCCCAGCCCGAAGCCAATAAGGTCGAGTCAAAATTCTCTAAACGTAAGTCCGCGGTCACCGCCAAAGACCCTCTTCGAATCTGAAGGCCCGGGGTTTTTTCGCCTTTGGAGTTGACCTGCCAGGTCAAAACCTGGGGCTGGCCATCGACGCTGGCTTGACCTAACGCAAATGGCGGATCGGCCGCGAGTTGCCAGCCACGACGCATAGAGCCTTTTAAGGAGTCTCGGCAGGACAGACCATCGCCGCTATAGTCGAGCCAGCAGTCGCGCTCTAAGGTCAGCTGGTCTGGACCGGGCTCAGGGTCGCCGCGGCGTAAGGTCTCAATGGAAAGGCTCTGACCAGGCTCTAAAGCGTAGATGGGTAAGGTCCGCCAGGGCACGTCGGTTTGGGAGGGGTCGACTTGGGGGGCGCCAGTAATCTTAGTCTGCCTTAAGGCTGGATTAAGGTTAACCGCCCAGTTCTCCGGGCCGTAAAGATCGCTCACCGGGCCTAAAGAGGCCACCTCGCCTTTTAAGCGGGCGAAGACGTTAATCTCGTAGGTTCCAGGTCTAACTTGAACCCTTAATCCATCTTTAGTTAACCGGGCCGGCAAAGGCGAGCGTAAGGCGGTGGCTAAGGCGTTGGGCCATAAAACCCCGAAGATGGTCTCTTCCCGCTCCCGACCAGAGACGACCAGCTTGACCCGAGTCTGGACCCTAATAGGCAGGTCGTCGGTAATTAAGCGGTCTAGGGAAACTTTTAACTGGTCAGCCGTGGCCTTAGGGGTTTCGGGATCGGGAGTTACGGCCGGGGTCGACGACTGGGGGTCTTTAAGCCAGTAGAGGATGGATCTCTTAGAGTAGTTAATCTCTTGATAAGGAAAGAGCTTCTCCTTCCCGTCCACCGTGACCCGGACGATGGGGACTAGGGGTAAGGTCAGGGCGTCCGGTAAGCGCGACCAGGAAAACTGACCTTTAATCTCATAACGACCAGGCTCTAAAAAAACCTGGGGGGAGTCCTGCCGGCTAGTGGTAACGGGTAAGGGGGTAAAAGGCCCGCCGTTAAAGCTCCCAGTCACCTTCTCGGGCCAAATCTTGCCGCCGCCGGGCAAAGGCGTGGCCTGAGCCTTTAAAACCGTCCAAATAATCGTAAAGGCGCCGCCGTCGTTTTTTAGATCTAATGTTAAGGTCCCAGGCCAAGCGCAGGCGATCCGGCCAAGGGGAAGTTTATGGCAGTAGGCTTCCTCATCCCCAAAAAGAACCCAGTCGCGCCACTGGTTAAGACTGGCGGGGGCTCCTACGTCTTTTAAGGGCTCGCCAAAAGCGTTAGGGCTTAACCAAAGACTTAAGGTGGCCAAAATTAGAGCGAGGGCGGGGAAAAAAAGGCCTTGGCCGCGACGGATAGTCGACATAAAAACTCCCATGGTTCTTAAACAAAGGCGGCTATAAGACAAAAGCTTGGAAAACTTAAAACTTTAACGACTTTTTAGCGAAAAAACCAAAAAAGCGAAAAAACAAAAAAAACTAAAATGGGGCTAAAACGCCTTTAAGGGGGAGGGATCCGCTAAAGGTTTTTTTCTTAAAATCCTCGCAATTATAGCACAAAATAAAATAATTGAAGATTGAGGTTAAGACAAAACCAGCGATTGACAATTAGCGTTAGGGTTTTAAAGGTGGCGGGGGTTAACGATATATCCGTCCACAAAGGACTAGAACAAAAAAAAGGGCGGCAAATGTAAATTAACCCGCGACTGAAGTCGCGGGCTTTATTGTAGAGCGAAAGGAGCGAAAGAACTTGAAGAAAAAGCTCGCCCGGCCCGTCTTCGTTCTTTAGAAGCCAAAGCTAAAAGCTTAGGCTTCCAACTTGTCGAAAAACCCGTCAACGAGTCAACAGATTCGCGTACGGTGTCTAATTCAACTGACGCTCATTATAATTCGCGCGAATCTATTGTTACTCCTAATTCGGTCGATATGCCTGCTCAAAAGACAAAATATTCGCCTACTTAGACTGATTTATCTACTGATATGTAAACAAATTCACCTATTTTGAAAACTAATTTGCTTGATATATTAGAAAACAATCATTCAGATTCGCCTGCTGTTTTCTACACAGAGGATAAAAATATTCCTTAAAGCAAGTATAAAAGCAATACTAAATACACTAAGCAAAAGCAAAAAGGTCAGTCAAAAATAAAAAAAGCAGTTTAATAGTTTCTCCTAACGAAATATTAAATCAATATTATTAAAGGTCTTCCAGGAGCGTCCAAAACGAAACCCGAAATCTCTCTGATCCCCTTATGCAATAAGGCTTTCGTGATTTTCATTTTTAGAAACCCCCCTTTTTTGAACTCATTTTTACCGATTTTATACCCCCACAATTAAATTAAAAATTACATTAAATACTGCATTAGCAAATCACCAACCAGCCCAGACCTGAGGCTAAAGTTTAATCCTATTTTTAACTCCAAAAAAAACTGAAAGCTAATCAAAAATCTTTAAAAAAACGATGGCTTGTTTTTTTGCTGGAGCGGTACTTTATAGCTGTGTCTAGATTAACTGATGCTAACTTTGGAATCCAGAGTGAAATTTAGGCTTAATTTCTTTTCTGAGGCGACGTGGAATATTCGCTTTTTAAAAAAATTTAATTGCTCCCTTGGTAGAGTGGCTAAAAGCCAAACTATTAAAAAAAAAGGGTGGGTCATGGCTTTGACTTTTATCTTTTCGCGCCTGATAGACTTCTGTGGTTGGGCGGAGTTTTGTTTCCAGACCCACCGGAGTTACTAGCTCTCTCAGACACCGACGTTGTAGGCCACTTTTTAATCGACGCCTTAAAGGGACCTGGCGGTTTAGGCGACATAGGGACGGTTTCCTGCTGAGGACGAGTTCTAGCGTGGGACTTTTGAAACTCTAGTAAATCGATATTAATTTTTTAAAAATTTCTGGTCAAGCCTAACTGAGCTACCATAGATTACATGTATTTTTAATAATTATTATGTCAAAATTGTTACATTTAATGTAGTTAATTATATTAATATAAGATATATGTTATTAAAAAAATAGTTATAGTATAATAAGTAACTGGTAAAGTAGCGGTTGACACTTTTACAGTCTCCTCTACATCAAGCCGGACATGAGGTTTTCCCAAGTTCAATTTTTTTAAAGTTCTTCGCGTCTTCGCTCTAGGATAACTTCGAAAAGAATTCGCTTCTTAAAAACTGAGTCCAACTTGCTCTGAGGCCCACTTCTCTTCGCCCGAATCCAATCTCTTCCAGTCTTAAAGTCTTCCATTAAACCACCACGGACTGGCTTCCGAACGCTGTCCCTCCTAGTTCAAGTCCAAACCATTCTAAGATGATCCCTGAAACAATTAATAGGTCCCCGGGTATCGACCTAAACTACTATCGCTTCAGGGTCAGTCAACGGCCCTCCAAAAATAAATAGAGGGAGGTCGATTACAGAAATTACCATCTAGATGAATGCTCAATGTTCAACTTGCGTCGCCACTTTCGTCTTCGAGGTCTCTAAAAAGAGACTTTACGTTTTTTTTATCCCCACGACTTCCTAGGTTACTACTTGCCGGAGTAATTGAATTGCCGGATGGCCTTTCTAGCCAACTAGTAAGACATGATTTTTCACGAAAATCAATATATCATAATTATTATAACTAATTAGATAAATAATAGCTTTTAATATATATTTAAATAATATAAAATATTTCTTAATATATTTTTATAAACTATTTAAATTGTTTTATAAGCTAAAATAGAATTTTAAGTATTTTTTCATCACTTTACACTATAACTGATAAATTGCTATCCAAAACAAACTATAACAAAAAAATAGTATTAATATATGTAATAATTGAATTTTTATAACTAATTAAATGTTTATGAGAATATAAGTGACTCAGAAAACATAGCCTAATTTTTAGCAGCCATCCAAAACAGCTCAAAAATAGTCCAATTTTTAAGTTAAAAACCCCCGCCGGAGCGCGTTTTAGCTAGGAACTCCATTCGTAAAAAAGTCCATCTATTTTTCAACGAAAAAAATTCAGCTAAAAATATGAATTAGTATATATTATTTAAAATATGATTAAAAAGGATATAAAAAGATGTTTAAAAGATAATTAAGAAAATTAAAAATATATTATAGACAAAGTAATCCGAATAAACTTATATAAGTCAAATAAAAAAGCGTATTAGCGTATTCTCTCGTTTTATTTTTTTTGTTTTTTATCAGGTATGTCAGAAAGATGGTCACAAACTGGTATGTTTATCCAAATAAGAGAAATATAAATATAACGAAATGATTTTTCTTTATGGCCAAAAGCTAAGAGCTAACACGTCGGCCTAACTGGCTACCTGGGGACAAAAATCATACAAGGCGAAAAAGCTCTTTACCCGCGGAATATCTGATAGAAAGGTAACGAAGAGGGGGAGTAAGGTAAAAAAGACAATTATATATCCAGAGATTGAGGGTGATTTTTTAGCAAATCACGAGCAAGATTGGCTTCCTCAATTAAATTTTTTAGGATCATGTTCTTTGGTGACTGTTTCAGATTCATTCAAAACCTTAAAGCCAAAATAGATAGTCTAAAATCAAAATATAGAGAAAAAGAATCTTGCTACCTAAACATGTATGGCTCAAATTCCGCTTTTTCAATAGATAATTATGAAAATACGATGTTTATGTTCAGTTAAGTATAAAAAAACTGGTAAAAATCTAAATAACGATAAATAGGACTAGTTAGGGCTACGGGCTTGACCCCCACCTTTCTGGTTACCAAAAATTTAAGGCTTTTCTGATTATTTTAAAAATACTATTGACTCCTCAATCTAGGAAAAGTATCCTAACTTCGTGAGTCGTCAACATCTGGCAAAAAATCCCGAGGATTGGCTTTACAAAACAATTTGTGGTCTCAATGGCCAGCTTGCCGACGGTATTGACCCAATATTTTTCTCACGATTGTAAACGTAAAGAATTTTATTATTTTATGTTATTCTTGCCAGAAAAGGCTTTTTGGCGAGGAAATTCGTCCGATCCTCAGAACCGTTTATATTTTAGAAGCCCTTGAATTAAATGGAAAATTTGACGCTGTCGCGCGAATTATTCCAAAAAAAGTTTGCTATTTCCTCAAGAAGTTTTTTAGGTCTATAAGACCAAACCCATGGAGCTGGCGACTCCCTTAAAATTGGTACAATAGACTTAGCCTAAAGGCCATTTAAAACTTTTTTATTCATCGGTTTCGGATCTGAGTCGATTTTAGCCTGTTGCTCTGACTAGTAAGCTATTAGTCAACCCAATATCACATTTGACGCATAAACATTGGAGTCTTTTCATATTCACGGTGTTTAGAGAGGCACATTTCCAGGTGATGCGCATAAAATAACCCTTTATACAGTTTAATAGCAACATATTAAACTATTAAATATTATATTTTATTGTTATCTAAATAATTGAAATGTTATTACGAATTTCTAAAATATATCATTTTTGCTATTAACTTTTTTTGATAGAACGAAATTTATGAAATTAATTGACATAACAATTAAGAATTTTCGTGGTATACGCCATGTTTGTTTACTTCTTGATGATATAACAGTTTTGTATGGTGAGAACAATACAGGTAAATCAACTATTCTTGATGCTGTAAGATTAGTTATGACACATAGTTTGGTTGGTCATAGAGATAATATATTTACTGAATATGATTTTCATCTGACAGATTCTAATTCTACTCCTCAAGACGCGGATCCGATTTCGATCAATTTGCATTTTGCCGAAAAATTCGAGGATGAATGGGAAGAATCAATTATTCAGCAATTGGACAATATAGTTCAACTAGATCCTGAAACAGGTATACACCACATTTGGTTATCTGTCAGAGGCTTTTATAGTCATGAATTAGCTTCTTTTAAATCACAATATATGTTTTTAAACGAACAAAATGAAGAAATTAAATATAACAATATCCAATTATATACTTTAGCTAGATTTTGTCCATTGTTTTTTCTTTCGGCTTTGCGTGACTCTTCTAAAGAATTTGGACAAAGAGGTCAATTCTGGAGCGATTTTTTAAAATCAATTCAACTTCCTGATGAAGAACGTGAAAAATTAGAAGAAAACTTGAGACAAGTTAATACTTCAGTAATTAGCGCCAACAAGGGATTAAAAAGCGTTTCAGAAAAGATCACCGAATCTTGCCAAATGGTTTTGCTGGATGACTCAAATCCTGTTGTTCTTGAGGCGGTTCCAACTCGAATTTTTGACTTAGTAAAAAATATTCATGTATTTATAAGGTCACATAATGGAGTAAAATTACCTTTACATCGTCACGGCGGAGGAGAAAAGGAACCCTAGTTTAGGGCGCTTAGGTGGAAGCGCGAAGGCTGCTGATTGAAGAAATTCTATACACATCCTTGTAACCAAATGAGCGCGGAAGACGATATACGCGAAAGCTAAGGAATGAAGCCTGGAAATGAACGAAGGGCAATATAGTTTTGGAAATCCAGTCCGTGGAGACCGGCCCGACGATGGCTTTAAGGAAGACTTAAAGACTGAAAGAGAATGAGCCTCTCTCAAGAAGTTGGCCACTGACTATAGGTGGATTCAGAACTTAAGACGAGAATCTTCTTGGAGTTTTCCTAAGAGCGAAGGCGCGAAGACCTTTACGAAAGCCGGCCGCGAGAAATTCGCATGGCCGGTTTGATGAGGGGGAGACTGGAAACGGGACGAATGTTACCGCGCCAGCTCCCTACTCTACTTAGTTAACAAGCCTTCAGATTCGCCTGCTGTTTTCTACATAGAAGATAAAAATATTCATCAAAGCAAGCATAAAAGCAATACTAAAAGCACTAAGCAAATGCAAAAAGGTCAGTCAAAAACAAAAAAGGTGGTTTAATAGTTTATCCTAACGATATATTAAATCAATTATGATTAAAAGGCTCCATTTAATTGGATCACCGAACGCGATATTATTTAACTAAAATTACGCGATCTTTCGTATAATTAAAAAAACGGTTTAAACCCGGAAAATGGCCTGAACAGTAGTGTTTATGCCTAAAATTAAGTTTGCTGTTTCTTATAAGGCTATTCGCGAAATGGCCAGTCTTAAAGAAAGAACGCTTTTTTTTAAGGATAAAAAATTATGCCTTTAGACGATTTTTTTTCTCTAAACGAACCAGAGATAATTCGACTCAGAGCCAGAAAAGCTCTGCCAATACTTGTCGATCTAGCTCAACAAGGTTTAAGGATTACTTATGGCCGTATGGCTATGGAAATAGAAACAAAGGTTTTTCTAGTTGCCCGAATAGCGGCTTGCGCGGCTAAAGCTTGTAAAAAGGTGCAAGAAATATGGCAAAATGAAGGCCGCCAAGTAATTGTTCCTAACATTGACGCGCTTGTTGTGAAAAAAGACACTGAATTACCAAGCGATGTTTTTTTTGAGTTGGACGGAAAGGCTGAATTAACAGACGAAGAAAAGAGAATATATTACGAAAATATACTAAATGATGTTTTTTCATTTGAACATTGGGATGATGTTCTTAATACAATAGGTTTAGTTCCTTTTAGCTTTATTGAAGAGTCTGAGCCGGAGCCTATTGGTGGCGGTGGCGAAGGCCCAGAGCGCCAAAGGCTCAAAAACTACTTCGCTACGCGCCCGAGCGTGGTAGGTTTTGACGATTCTTTCGGTCGAGGCGATATAGAATTGAGCTTGCTTTCTGGTGACGTTCTTGACGTTTCTTTTCGCAAAGATCACGTTCAGAATAGCGTAAAATCAGTAACTTGGGTCGCTATGGTGGTTAAAGCCGCTTCATCCAGCCAAGAAGACATTATTCAGGGTATTTTTCAGTGTGTAAAATACAAGTCTGTTATGGAAGCTACGCTTATTTGTGAAGAAATTGATCCCAATAATTTTGACGTTGAGGTTTACCTTGTTTTGGGTGGTAAGTTAGAAGCCAACGCTATCAAAATAAAGAATCTTCATAGGGTCAAAGTAATTGAAAATGTTTCACGTTTACTGCCTAATCAGCCCGGCTCCAAGAAAAAATAGATTAGCGATTCCCGTAAAGATGAGATCGGCTCTATCCTCATCGCGTTGGATAAAAAACTGACGAACGATTAATCAAGAATTTAACGATTATTTTAGCAGCAAATCGCTCAAATATTAATATACTTTCCGGTTAAGTATATTTTCTAAGGTCTAGAGTATAAACTTAAAACAATTCTTAAGAAAACTAACAGATTCATAAATTATTATTTACATAATTCTTGTCGCTTTCTAACGCGTCTTCTGGCGTTTTCAATCGCTTTGTTACGTAAAATCTCAATTAGCGCTTCTATTCGTATTCTAATCCACCAAACTCAGCGTCTTTATTTATAATCTGAATTTCCAGATCAAGTATATACTACTAACTGAATAATAACGCAAAATAACCTCGTAAAAAACTAACATTAAGTTATATCGCTTATTATTGGATAATATATAATATATTTTTACGAAGTTATAAGCTAAAAAAAGTAACAAAGAGCCATTGACCAGTTTTGGCTAATTAGCCCACGGAGCCATCAATACTAAAAGAACCTTCGCTTTCGGCCAATCTTAATCGCGACTGACAGAAGGGGCAAGTCAGCTCAGGCGGGGGATTTTCGAGGTTAAGGCAAAAAATATGCCCACAAAAACCACATTTACCCCAGCCGGAATTGTGACAATAAGGGCAATCGATCTCGGAAGGAATCATCTCGGCCTCCACGGGGGGCGACTTCATGGCTCCGTCTTCGAAAAAGTCTTCTGGGAGAAGATCGGATTTTTCGAATAAATAAAAGCCCCGTTGACTTGAGAAGCGGAACTTTAATAAAAAGTGCCCCTTCTCCTTTAGGCAGATCCCGTGGATGTAGAGAAGGGGGCGAAGATTTTGGAACTTGGGGGGCTTATCGCGGTCAATTAAGCGTAAGTTCATGTCTTTAGGTAGGGTTTTTTCTAAGGTCAAAGCCATATCTGGCGAGACCACGGACTTTTGGATGCTGGCCGTTAACCACACGAAGAGCTTGGCTAAGCTGTCTTGGGTTAAGGCTTGAACCTGGAAAGAGACGTCGGCGATCTGGGCTAGAGTCTCAAAGTCCACCTCGTCGCCGCAGCCAAAGGCGTAGATATGGGCCAAAGACGGTTTAACGCTCCGTAAGTCGTTTAAAGCTTTGCGCCAGTCGTCGGTAGGTTGACCATCGGTCAGAATAAATACCAAAGGCCGCCAGTCGCCTTTGGTCTCCTTAGTCGTATGGACGACTTCTTTTTGGAGGCGCTCGCGTAATAAATCCAAAGCCGCCCCTAAAGAAGTCCCCGGCCTTAAGGCTAAAGTCGGGGGCTCGACCTCAGAGACTTCGGTTAAAGGGGCTATGAGCTTGGCTTTGGTCGCGAAGGAAATGAAACTAACGTAAACCGTTTCTAGGGCGTGCGGGTCTTTTTTTAAAGTGGCGACGGTCTTAAAAAGTCCAGTCGTCACTGAATCTAGGGGCTCGCCTGCCATGGATTCGGAGCAGTCCAGAAGAAAATAAACGGGTAAACGTCTCAACATAGGGGCAATACCGCCTTTAACGCGGAAAATTTGAGCGGGCCAAAATCGGTTTAAAAAAAGGCCGCCGCTTAATGTATAAAAATCAGAATTATTGAACTAAAAAGTTAGACATTAGAAATATTGAACTAAAAAGATAGAAACAAAAATGTTAGAAACAAAAAAGCTAGAAACTAGAAATATTTGAATATAAATTTGTTAGCTATAAATGATAAATTTAAAAGTATTAAAAAAACGATAGAACTAAAAATCAAAAAGAAATATATATATAAACCTAAAAACAATTATAGCGAGCTAAAAAAGTAAAAAAATAGATAAAAAAAGATAATGAAAATATTTATAACTAAAATTAGTAGTTATTGACCTAATCTTAATTAAGCGACGATTGATTTTTTGACTAGCCTTATCTTGCCACGAGGCGGCTTTAGGGTCAAGACGTAAATTTTTGGGTTAAAAAGGCCAAAACAAAGGGCAAGGCTTAACGGGTAAGTCTCTCGGCTGGCCGAAAAAAGACCCTCTGGTCAATGGGGCTCTAAAAAGGGAGGGATTTAATTTTTTTTAGTTTTTTTGGCTAGTTAGGCTTAAGGGGCATAAAATTATTGACCCATATTTTTCGGGAAAACAAGCCGAGGGTTTAAGTGGCGTCTATAGGGTCTAGTCGGACTTAAGCGACTTAGACTGTCAGGTCAAAAGCCCCTTTTGAAGGGGCTTTTGACGGTTAAGGAACTTGTGGCTTAAGTTTTTGACGGTTAAGGAGCCTATGGGCTTAGTTTTTTAAGGTTAAGGAGAAGGTGGTTTAATTTTTAAGGTTAAGGAGTTGGTGGCTTTGTTTTTGGCGAGCCATTTGCCCGAAAACGCTTAGACCGCGAGACAACTGATCACGTCTTTAGACCGAAAACAGCGATTACAAGAGACGCAAAAGGCGGGGCTGGGATCGGTTAACTCCCAGCGTCTTGGTAAGTCTGGCTCGCGAATGTAGGGCCGACACATGGCCACCGCGGCGATGGCCGTATCGTTTAGGGTTTTTTCGATAAAGTCTAAAGTTCGATAGCCGCCCACGCTGACGACTGGGACGGACAGGCGCGCGGCTAAGTAGGCCGCTCCAGCTTGAAAATACCCCTCCTCTCTAGATAAAGGCGAGTAAGAGTCACTACCGCCGCCGCCATTGACCCCAGAAGAGACCTCAATTAGATCTAAGCCCTCCTTAACTAAGGACTGACAAAGCTCTAAACACTCGTCGGGAGTGGTGGAAGGGTTAACTCCGTCGTTAAAATGAAGCTTGACCCCAACTGGATAGTCCGGCCCCACCGCCGCTCGGATGGCCGCTAAAACCTCTCTTAACAGCCGCCCCCGGTTAGCCATGGGTCCGCCGTAAGCGTCGGATCTTTGGTTAAAGTAAGGCGACAAAAAAGAACTGATCAAAAAACCATGGGCCGCGTGAATCTGAACCCCGTCGGCGCCCCCCTCCCGACAGTTACGAGCGGCTTTAGCGAAGTCTAAGGCGATGGCTTTTAGATCCTCCGCCGTGGCCATCTGAAAAAAGGTCTCGCCCTCCTGTTTAGCCATGACCCCCAAGCGGTCGCCTCTTGGCCAACCGGTCCGGTAACCAGCGTGGTTAAGCTGAACGAAAAACAAAGCTTGCCGCTCTTTAGTAAATTGGATGACTTGGGCTAAATCCTGACAAAAATTAGGGTTTGAAACGTCCAGCTGAATCGGCCCGACCGCGGCGCCTGGCCTAATAGCGGCCATCCCTGAGATAATAAGGCCAACTCCACCTTCGGCTAACTCTCGGTAATGATTGATAAAAGGCGCGGTAACTCGGCCATTGTCCGCGGCGAACTCAAAGGTGGCGCTCCTAACTAACCGGTTCTTGGCGGTTAGGGCGCCAATCTTAAAAGGGTTAAAAGTGGAAAATTTTTTACCTGGCATGGCTGGACCTTTATGGGTTTTTTAGGTTATAAGGCTAAAATTACCTATTTAAATATTAAAAAAGCGATTAATAATAATAAAAATATAAGTTATAAAAAATAAAACTTTAAAACAAATCTATAAAGCAAATATTAAAGTCATATCTTAGGTATCGCGATAAACTTTAAGGCGAGCGGTCATTGATCATAGTAAATATTAAAGCGAAAAGTCATTATTAATATCTAAATATTAAGGAGCGCGGTCCTTAAACATAAAAAATGATAAGGCGATAGACCTTTAGCCCTAGCTAGGCCTAAATAGGCGCGCGGCTCTTAAATCTTAGAGCTAAACTAAACCGAGTGGTTTTTAAGCCCAAGAGAAGCTAAAATCCTAATAAAGCCCGCTAATCACCCTCCTTTTTTTGAAGGCCGCTAAGACCTCTAAGCTCGCAAGGCCGTTAAGGAGGACCTTAAAGACCTTCTTTAGCCTTCTACGCCTCTGTCAGCCGGCTGGACTTAAGTGAGCTAAACCCCATAATTTAAGCTAACCCCTTTGTCTTTCGTTCAGACGAAAAAAGTCGGCCTTACGCGACAACAAGAAAGTCGGCCTTACGCGACAACAATAAAGTCGGCCCTACGCGACAACGAGACAAGTCGGTCAAAAAAAACAATGTATATACAACAATAAAGGTAAAATTTTTGGTCTTCTAAAACGTCTAGTCGTCGGTCCAAGCCTTAGCCAAAGTCTCTAAAGCCGCTAATCCTTCCGGCCCTAAGCGTTCCGTTAGCTCTTCTTGGGCTTGGTTCCATAATCTTTTGGCCAAAGCTAAAGTTTTTTGCCCTTTGTCGGTTAAGGTTAGCCGGTGGTCTCTGGCTCCACTAGGGCGGTCGTCGGCGATTAAGCCTTGACTCAGTAACGGCCGAAGATTACGGGCTAAAGTCGAGCGCTCTAGCTCGGCTAAGGTGGCTAGCTCTCGGGTAGTGGCCGTGCCTAGATGACTAATATTAAGAAGTAAGCCATATTGGCTGGCCGTAACCAAGGCGGGAGCCAAGATCTGGTCGTAGCGCTTTTTGACCGCCGCGGTTAAACGGCGTAATTTTCGGCAGTAACAGGTCATCCTTGACTCAAAAAGTCAGTTTGGTTATTTAGCCAGCAAAAGACAGCGGCTAGTTTTTTGTATATACAACAAATTATACCGCCCTAAGTCAAAAGGGGTCAAGGCGTTTTTTAGCGCGTAAAGTTAGTTTTAGCCTCTTTGGTCTTTTAGTCAAAAGTCGAAGGTTTTTTTGACCTGGATTTTTTCGGCGCTTAAACGATTAAACGTGATATTATCTTAAATTTGACTGGAGCTGTTATATGGAATTAAAAGCCATGTGGCCCATCTTTCTTAGCGTCTTATTAGCTGAGCTGGGCGATAAGACCCAAATCGCGGCTCTGACTTTTTCCGCTGGTCGAGCGGCGAGTCGACTGGAGATCTTCGTGGCCGCGAGTTTAGCTTTAGTTTTCGCGACCTTAGTCGCGGTCTTGGCCGGGGATTTTATCAGTCGATTCGCCCCACCCAAGGTTTTAAAATCTCTGGCCGGTTTGGCTTTCATAATTATGGGGGCCTTTTTTCTTTACCAAGCCTTTGGAGATAAGGCCTAGTGCTTGTTTATCGCGAAGGGCCAGATAGCGACCCTTTTAGCTATATTTATCGCTCGTCCCGCTGGTTAACGGACTACGATCCAGCGGGACCCTTTCCCGTCTGGGTAAACTTAGAGCCCACCAACGTCTGCCAGTTGGACTGTTTATTTTGCTCGCGTCAGCTGTCTAAGCGGCCTTTAGGCTATCTGGACCTGGCTTTGGCTAAAACCATTTTCGCGGAGATGGCCGCCTATAAAGGAGCGGCCGTCCGCCTGTCCGGTTGGGGTGAGCCTCTATTACACCCTAAGATTAGCGAGATCGTCGCCTTAGCCAAACAAAACGGCTTAAAAGTCAAGATCTATACTAATGGCCTGGCCTTAACCTCGGATTTAATGGATCTTTTTATTGACGTGGAGTTAGACGATCTCCAGTTTTCTTTCCAAGGCTTAAACCCGACCCAGTATGAGAATAATAGGGTCAAGGCCAGTTTTCCGGTTTTACGGGACAATATTTTTTTAGCCGCGAATAAGCGAGGCTCTAAAAAGCGCCCTTTTTTAAGTTTATTGACCTCGGTTTTAGCGGACGAACTGGTCGACGACGACCCCGCGCTTTTTATAAAACAATGGCTAAAGACGGTGGATAAGGTGGCCGTGGATCTGACTAACCTAAATTTTGTGGGCCATAGTCCCCGGGTCAAGCCCCACTTAAGTCGACAGTCGGGGAAGCTAAAAAGGGGGTTGTGCGTGGACGTTTTTTTGGCTTTGGAGGTCAAGTACGACGGCTCTATCCAGTTCTGCGGTCAGGACGCAGCGGGTTTAGCCGAACACACCATTGGCCAGAGCCCGGCCTTGTCGTTAGCCGAAGCTTGGGTTAGCCCGGCCATGGAAGCCAAAAGAGCGGCCGTGGGCCGCTCTTTTGGCCATGAAAGTTATACTGTCTGTCGAAATTGCTACCACAACACCAGTAAATACGACCTATTTAAACAAGCGGCTTTCAGCGAGGGCGCCTCATGACCTTAGCCAATCGCGAGGCCGCCGCCAGGATTCTGGCCGCGACCTTAACTTTACTGGCCAGGGAGGAAGAGAGCCTACCCGCCCCTTTCGCTTTATGGCGGCGGCCCTTAAAAGCTGGAAACATTAAAGACGTGGCCGTCAAAGTGGCCGAGGGGCTGGCCAGCGTCGTGTGGGTCGACGACGGTTACCCTGCCCGAGGTCTTTTGATCCGGCAGGACCAGCCCTTAGAGTCCGTAATCTTAGGTTATCGGTCGTCGCGGTTACTCGGGCCTTGGTTATTTGAGCCTGACCAAGCCGAGCGGCAAAGAAAAACGGCCGCCTTAGCCCAAAAAGCTCTAGCCTTATCCGCGGGTCCAGAGTTTATGGCCTTAAAAACCAGCCACGACCCAGCCATTATCCGGGGTTTTAACGAGGCGGGGTTTGTGGTGGCCGAGATTGGGGCGGAGATGGCCGGACCTCTCTTAATCGACCTGATTCCCGAGTTTCCGTTTACCCGGCGCGAAGGTTTGACCTTAAAATCCCCAGGTCCTCGGGAAGGGGAAAAGTGGTTGAATCAGTTAGGCGAGCTATTTTATGATGGCCACTATCTCCATGGACCTTATTTACCTCGGGATTTCGCGGCTAAACTGTGGCGAGCGGTCAGTCTTAGCCACTTAAGCCAGAGTCAACCGGCTTTGTTTTTATGGGAAGAGTTTGGCCAAAGGCCCGTGGCCGTGGCTTTAGCCACGACCACGGGCCAGGAAGCCCGACTCCTGGCCATTCACGTGGCCCTAGACCGAAGGGGGCAAGGGCTTGGGCGCTTGTTACTTTTAGAGTTGACCAGAATGTTAGCCGACCAAGGGGTGACCACTTTGGTCGCCGAGACTTCTTCCTATAACCTGCCGGCTATAGCTCTTTATCAAAGCCTGGGTTTAAAGGCTCAAAGTCCGGTTATTACTCTCCACGGTTATAAAGCTAAATAACATTACACTGCATATTGTAGTAAAATTATTTAATTAAGCGATCTACTATAAAGACAATATCTCTTTAAGGTAATAGTTTTTAGGTAGTATTAATTAAGATAAAAGTTTTTTAAACTGTTCTTAAGTTTCAAATCACCATAAAAAGATATGGTAATTTGAAAAAAGGTGAATATTAAAATGGACGATCGAACTTTGCGGCCCGGCTCCTATAATTATAATGACTCTCAAGGTGGGGCTGAGTCTTACGAGTTTAGCTTTAAGGGCGTCAAGGAACGGATAGTCGATTCTTTGTCGAGCTTATTGCCCATGATTCTCTGGCTGACTATTATAGGGGAGGCCGGGCATTTTATTGGCGACGTTACGGATATAGTCTTTTTGAGCCTTGTCGGCGGATTATTCGCCTTGGCTACCCATGGGGCCGTAAGTTTAGCGGTGGTCAAAAATTACCATAACGAAACCCTCACTCTTGGCCAGAGCCTTAACCAAAGCCTCACGCGGCTGCCATCTTTAATTCTAATTTTTATATTTGTTTCGGCGGCCATGATGGGTCTGGTCATTCCAGGGGTTATAGTCGCGGGTATTGGCGGGGTTTTATCTAAGGCCGTCCTTGATCAAGCCACTTTGGGCTTGGCCCTGGGGATTATAGTTGGGATAGTTTGCCTTAGCTGGGGCATAGCCACGTTTAGTCTGTCTATCTCCGCCTGCGTCACGGAAAATTTAGGGGCCCTAGATAGTTTAAAAAGGAGTCGGTTTTTGACCGCGGGCCATAGGCTTAAGCTCACGATCATTTATTTTGTCTGGGGGACCATAGTTTCAGGGATCTCGCTCCTAGCTTTTTACGCGGTTTTTCAGTCAACCTCGAGTATCCCGGGCGTAGGCTATTTTGAAAGTTTAAGTAAAGCAGATTTCCTGCAAAGATTAGCTAGAGTCGAAGGCACCTTATTATTCGCTTTTGTTTTTGGAATCGTTGGCTTCATATCGCAGTTTTTAATTAATATTATGAATAGCTCGATATATTTAGAACTTTTAATTACGAAAAATGATCAGATGATAGCGGATATGTCGCAAGTTTTCGAGTAAATAGAGATTTTTTTAAAAGTTTAAAGGCGTTTTTAATGTTAGGCTATATGCCAGTTACAATATAAAATGTTGATAAAATAAAGATGGACAATATATAAATAATAAATTAATTTATAACTATACTTTTTAACTAATATAGGAGCCAATTGATGTAGATGTTGCCGTGCGTGGTTCGGACACACTCTCTGTTGCCCGCCGACTCATAGTTGAAAGGGGTCATTTCAGCCTCATTTGGCTAAAACAATCGATGAGAGAAAATCGAAATTTGGGATACAAAACAATTATCTTATTTTTCGCCCTTCTAATCCATAAAGTAATTGATGGCCTAGTAAAAACACTTGTTTTAAAAATTTTAGCAGGGATTATACAGTATAAACAAATAAAAAGATATATTAGCTAGTATATATTGTATATAAACAAGCCTTCAAAAATTAATAAGTGATGTTTTCAAGTTCATTAGTAATTATTAAATTGAATTTTTATAACCATTCAGGTGAGAGTGACCATTATGGATTCACCAGACACTTTAAACCTTTTTTCTCCCGCGCTTACCTCTTTTTGTCAAAAGTTATCGTGTAGATTTTGTCTTGACCATGGCTTTTTAGTGTGTAAATTCCCTCTAAGTCCGCGTTAACCCTAATTGAGACATGGCTAAAAGTTGTCGAGCCAAAAGGCGAAACTTCCAATTTACGTTTTTTGAGAAAAGTCAATTTAGCCGAGCTTTTGGTTTTAAGGTCGCCGCCTTTTTGGTTTAAGTCTTTTACATTTTGTTTTTTCCTTTGGATTTTGGAAAGTTTGGCCAAGTTCCGGGGGTGGATTCCCGAACCTTTTTGTCAATTTTTGGGAGTCTAAGTGTCTTGAAAGATAATTTTAGAGATAGAGGTTTTAGCCGTTGCCATAGAAGGAGCGGCCAGAGTTTCGTGAAGGCTATAAGGCTCACTCCCCAAAATCCTTTATGAAAGATTTTCTATTATCTAACCTATAGAAAATATTACATTTTGTTCAAAGACAATCTTCAAAAACTGGTTATTTGGCGTTCGATCTTTAAGGATTTTAGGTTTTTTTCTTTGGCTCAATATTATACGTTATTGGTTACGTTTAGAACGTCGACAATAGCCAAGCTGGCTTTAGGCTCTGATTATAGCTAAAATGGCTTATAGACGATATACTTGACAAATGTTAGCGGAACCATAAGGCGCGTTTCATGTTTTTTTCGGCGACGTCCAGCCCTTCCTGAATGTTTAGGGGCAGGCCTTTTGTCGCGATGGCCAATTTACTAAGTTCGCTAAACTTTAGGCCTGGCTATTATATACGAGGGGACTACAGTAAAAAAGCAAATCAAAAAATTTCATTGGCAACCATATTTAGTTATAATAAAGTATAGTTTTCTGAAGGGTTTTTTAACTAAGATCGAATATTGACAAATAATTACATGTTAATATAAAGATATTTAATATTTTTAATATATATATTTGGCAATGATTAATTATATAATTACCTTAAACTCTGTTAGTAACGTGGTGTCTCTAAGTTCCTTTTGGCTAAAAAAGCTTTAAGCCTCAACCTCCTACCAAAGTTTTCGTTGAATTAAAAAACTCTTTTATTGGGTTATGGCAGCTTTTTTGGGGGGCTCCTAAGTTAAGTCAAAATAACATTATTTACATCAAATTAAAGCCAATCTAGTTAAATAAAGGGGCGCGGTTATGGTCGAGTCTAACGACGATTACGACGACGACTTTCCAGAAGAGGAGCTGAGTCTTAAGGACGTCTACCAACGCGGCGTTTCGACTTTGACTGAGACGTTCGTTTTGGTCGCGGCTTTGACCTTAATTGGCGAAGTTTTTTGTTTTGGGGCCAACTTATTGCGGTTTGGCCTTTTCGTTTTCTTAGCCAACCTATTAGTTCAAGTTAGCCAAGGAGCCGTGGCTTTAACGGTTTATCGGGAGTATCACGGCGAGCGATTAGATATTTTAGAGGCTTATTTGGCCACCTTAGGCCGTTTACCGGCTATTATCTTGACCTCTATCCTCAAAGGTTTGGTTCTAGCCGTAATCTTAATTCCGGCCGCTTTTCTGATTAGCTCCTTCCAAAATAAGACCGGCGGAGCTTTGACGTTTTTTGGTCTTATCGTTTTAGGCGTTTTCGCGGCTTATGTTTATTCTCACCTAGGTCTAGCTATACCAATAGCCGCGATTGAAGGGATGGGAGCGGTTAACTCTTTGCGCCGGAGTTCCCTCTTGACTAAGGGTTATAGACTTAAAACAATGGTTGTTTATACTCTATTAGGCTTTTCAATACTAATATTATCTTACTTAGGCCTGGTATTTATATCTAAAATAATCGATAATGCAGCTATTTCATCTTTAACATTTTTTAAAACGCCTATAAAGCCAAATTTTATAAAAATAGCAAATATTGCTGGAATAAAAGGTCTGTTTATTGTATCTTTAACTGGTTATATTGTTCAATTAATCTGGAATGTCTTTAACAGTTCTTTGTACTTGGAAATTTTGATCGCCAAACAAGATAACCAGATGGAGGATATGGTCCAGGTCTTTGAGTGACGGGATTATGGCCAAAGTTTACAAGTTATCTGGTCAGGCTACAATAACTATGTGAAATCTTTGAATTTTTTAGCGTAAGCCCGTAGTTAAACTAGAGCTTTGTTTAGCCAAGAATTTTTTTTAAAGGTCATTTAGGTAGGCCGTCAATATAACTTTTTAGCCCATTAACCAGCCCATCGGTCATCAGATCTAGGTACTCGTCTTTAGTCAACCGCGCGGCTTCGTCGGCGTTAGTGACAAACCCAATTTCCAATAAGACCGAGGGCACGCTCATATTAACTAAGACTAAAAAGACCGCTTCTTTGACTCCTAAGTCTCTAACCTTATATTTTTTGCTTAAAGAGGTTAAAGCCCCGACGTGGAGAGCTTTGGCTAAAACTCGCGACTCGGCCACGCGGGTGTTTTTGGCGATCGTCTCTAAGATATTAAACATTTCGGACATGGACTTGTCCGCGGCGGCGTTTTCCCTGGCCGCGGTGTCTAGAGCCGAGCGGTTGTCGGTAAAGTTTAAGATATAAGTCTCAAACCCTTCGACTTTAGCCAGAGTATTGGCGTTAACGTGGATCGACAAAAATAGGTCGCCTTGATTTTCTCGAGCTAGTCGCGACCTTCGGTCTAAGGTCACAAACTTGTCGGAGCTTCTAGTTAAGATAACCTCTAAGCCTAACCTTTTGTGGATTTTTTCGGCTAAGGCTAAACCCACTTTTAAGGCCACGTCCTTTTCTTTGACCGAGTGACCCGTCGCCCCCGCGTCTTTACCCCCGTGCCCAGGGTCAATCACCACCCGCCTAATTTTTAAGCCCAACTGTCTGGCCAAAGAGCTCGCTGGTCCTCTGACGGGCCGGGTGGGCTCGGGAGTTTTTCTTGGAGGTTTAATAATGGGCGGCGGGGCGGGGGGAGTCTCAATCTCGGGCTTAGGCAGCCAAGCCTCTTCTTTGGCCACCTGGATCACTAAGCGCGTCGGGTTATCGAGGATTAAAGGTCGATAAGCTAAAGCCGCTGGCAGATCGGCCACCACCCGGACCACCTCGTTGGGCATTTGACTAGCTTTAACTAGCTTAACCAGATCCGTGGTTTTGTTTAAGGTGGTTTTTAGCCCTGGATGGAGTCTGGCTCCTTTAAGATCCACGTAAGCCCGAAATCGGCCGCCAGAAGAGGGCGGCAGAAGGTTATAGACATGCGGGACCGCTTGGTCGACGTAAGCGACTACCTCTTGGTAAGGGCCATAGTCAATTAAGGTTAAGCCGTAAACCCAAGCCCGCCCGTCGGTCCTGGGTTTAGGGAGAGTCGGCGGTTTAACGTTAGGCCTTTTTAAAGGCGGTGGAGCGTTTTTGGGAGTTTGACCGGCGGCGTTAAGAGGCCCGGCCGGATCTAAAGGGACCCTTAAGGCGTTGGGCGGATCTTTGGCCGAGCCAGACTTGTCCTTAGTCCCGTCAGACTCGCCCTTAGTCGCCAAAGAATCCCCTTTAGTCGGGCTAGATCGCCCTTTAGCCCCTAAGGAATCGCCTTTAGTCGACTCAATACCTTCATTAGCCGCCCTCGACCCCTCATTAGCCGCCCTCGAGCCCTTAGCCAATAGGCTTGGGTTATCGGGGTTTTGGGGGGGTTTTTCCGGTTCGGGCGGCGGGGTGCGGTTGGGCCTTAAAGCGGTCATTAAGGCGCGGGCCGTGACTCTTTCCGGGCTTTTAGGAAAATTGACCTCCACCTTTAAGAGCTCGCGGTAAGCCTCGTCAGGCAGACCGCTCGCCGCCAAAGCTCGGCCTATGAGAACTAAGGCCCCGGGAGTTGGCTCGCAGCGGGGACAGTTTCTGACCACCCGGCGAGCCAGCTCCAAGGTTTTAGTAAGATCAGGCGGTTGTTTAAAGCGCTCATAGCTCAGCCAAGCCAGCTCAGCCCCTAAGTACCTAGCCTTGGCCGCGGGGTCGACCTGACTTTGAGCTTTGGCCGCGTCTTCAAACTGGGCGATTAAGGTCAGCCAGTCGCTCCTGGCCTTAGTGGAGATATTTTGGAGAAAGACCGCCCGGGCCGCTCGGGCCCGGGCTAACTCGCCAGCCGCGAAAAGGGGGGTGGCTAAAGAGCAAATAACCCCTAAAGCCAGACCTAAAGCTAAAAGACCAAGGGGTCGACCAAGGCGAGATTTCAAAGGAGAGTCTCTTCGGCCCTCGCCTTAAGCTCGGTTAAAAGATTTAAGGCGGCTAAAGGAGTCAGCTCGTCGAGTTTTAAGCGACTTATTTCCCTCACCAAAGCTTGGGGTGGGTCGTCGTTTAAGCCAGCGTGGGTCAGAAGGTCTTCCGTCGCCGTCTGCGACCTTATCGGTCGCTGACGGCGACGGGAAAGGTCGGCTAAGACCTCTTTGGCTCGGTTAATGACCCGGTCCGGGAGCCCGGCCAAAGAAGCCACTTGGATACCGTAACTCCGACTGGCCCCCCCGGGATTTAGCCGCCGTAAAAAGACCACGCCCTCGCCCCAGCTCTTAACCGAGACGTTGTAGTTACGGGTTAGGGGTTTGAGTCTGGCTAGCTCCACCAGCTCGTGGTAGTGGGTGGCGAAGAGAGTCGGCACGCCGCGGCGGGCGTGGTCGTGGAGATACTCGGCCACGGCCCAGGCGATGGCTAGACCGTCAAACGTGGAGGTGCCGCGACCCACCTCGTCTAAGATGACGAGGCTCCTTGGGGAGGCTTGGTTTAAGATGCGAGCGGTCTCCGTCATTTCCACCATAAAAGTCGACTGGCCTCTAGCTAAGTCGTCCGAGGCCCCGACTCGGGTAAAGACCTGGTCGCGCATGGACAGAAGGGCTTTTTCCGCGGGCACGAAGGAGCCCATCTGACAAAGAATAACTATTAAAGCTGTTTGTCTTAAAATAGTTGATTTGCCTGCCATATTAGGACCAGTAATAATTAAAAGTCGCTCTAAAGGCCCTAAGCGCACGTCATTAGCCACAAAGGTCTCGCCCGCGGGCAGAGCCGCTTCCACGATTGGGTGGCGGCCACCAGTAATGTCGATCACGTCGTCGTCGGTGAGATTGGGCCTTGTCCAGTCCCGTTTTAAAGCCGTGGCCGACAACGCGGCTAAAGCGTCGACCGTGGCTAGTTGGCTAGCTAATTTTTTTAGGGCCGGGGCATTTTTGGCGACCTCGTTTTTTAAATGGGCGATTATCCGGTCCTCTAAGTCCTGGCGTTTTTCGCCGGCCGAGAGGATCTTCTCTTCCCACTCTTTTAGCTCGGTCGTCACAAAGCGCTCCCCGTTAGCGATGGTTTGCTTTCTTTGCCAGTCCGCCGGGACGGCGTTAAGACGCGTTTTAGTGACTTCTAAATAATACCCGAAAACCTTATTAAAGCCGACCTTTAAGTTATTAACCCCGGTCCTGGCTCTTTCCTTAGCCTCTAAAGCGGCGATCTGACGTTTACCCCCGGTCTCTAAATCCCGTAACTCGTCTAAGCACGGGCTAACCCCGGGCCTAACCACGTAACCGTCGACTGGGGCCAGGGGATCCTCGGCTAAGGTCAGGGTTAAGCGGCGGAGGAGTTCGGGCCGGGGATTTAAGCTGGCGGCCAGATCTTTTAGTAAAGGCGCGGGCAGAGTTAAAAGGAGGTCTTTAATGGGGGCCGCCACGCTTAAAGTGACCCTCGTCGCCACCAGATCGCGTAAAGTCCCTCGACCTAAGGTGAGTCGACCTAGAGCTCTTTCCAGATCTTGGGTCTGCCCTAAGAGGTTGGTTAAGCGGTCGCGGGTCAGACTGTCAACCAGTAGACAGTCCACGGCCTCATGGCGGGAGTTTACCTCAGACCGGATCCGTAAAGGCTTTAAGAGCCAGTCCTTTAAGAGCCGCCCCCCCATGGGGGTGACGTTATTAGCCAGAAGTTTATAGACCGTGTGGTCTTGGCTATGGTCGCGTAAAGAGCGGGTTAGCTCTAAGTTTCTCACGGCCGCCTCGTCTAAGCCAAGGTAGGGATTAGCCCATAAACGCCTAGGTTTAGCGATATGGTTTAAGGCCTGACCTGGGGATAAAGAAGAGCAGTAAGACAAAGCCGCCGCCCCCACGGCTAAGGTTAAGGGGCTATCAACGGGGTCAGGGTCAAAGTCAGGGCCATAAACGGATCGAAAAGGTCCCAAAGCCAAAGCTGGCTCAAAGGTCGCGTCGGGGAGATAGGTGATTAAAACGCCTAAGGGTTTAGCTAGAGCCAGTAACTTGGGACTAGCCGACTGGGGTAAGGTTAGCTCGGCTGGCTCTAAGGCCGAAAGCTCGGATCTTAGGCCATGCTCGCCGCGCCACTGGCCTAAAATAAAGTCGCCCGTGGCCACGTCTATGGCGGCTAAAGCGAAGACGTCGCCTTTGGGGTCGTGGTTAAGGGCGGCTAAGTAACTGGCCGGGGCTTCCTTGTCGCCGGATAAAATGGTGGCCGGGGTGACGACTCGGGTCACGACCCGCTCGGCTAAACCTTTAGTGGGGAGAGGCCCTACCTGGTCGCAAACGGCTATCTTGTGGCCCATCTTAGCTAAGCGGCTGACGTAACCGTCCCCAGCCGATAAAGGCATTCCGCACATGGGCACGGGCTCGTCGCCAATCTTCTGGCGGCTGGTTAAGGTCAGATCTAGTAAAGGAGCGGCTAAAAGGGCATCCTCAAAAAAAAGCTCGTAAAAGTCCCCCATCTGAAAAAATAAGATGGCGTAAGGATACTGTTCTTTGACCGAGAACCACTGCTTTAAGGCTGGAGTCAGGGTCGCGGGGACTTTAGATGGGCCGGGCGTCAATTGAAGAACCCAACCAGCTTGTCGTAAGTGGTCCTTATGTGCTCGGGGATAACCCTGGTCTCGGCTAAGACGGTCATGTAATTAACGTCGCCTTGGTACCTAGGGGTAACGTGAAGGTGTAAGTGGTCGGCGACTCCTGCTCCAGCCACTTCTCCTTGGTTAACGCCCAGGTTATAGCCATGGGGGGCCATAACTTTATCTAAAATAACCGTGGCTCGGGCGGCATGGTTAATTATGGCCAGCCTCTCCTCCTCCGTGGCCAAGGCTAAGGTGGCCACGTGTCGTCTGGGGGCGACTATGAGGTGAGCGTTATTGTAGGGATAAAGGTTCATGACCACCTGAACCACGGGGTCGCTATAGAGAACTAGCCGGTCTGGGAAAGGCCCCAAAAGGTCAACTGGGAGGCACAAGAAACAGTCGTGCTTATTAGGTTTTAAGATGTAATCCATGCGCCAGGGCGCCCAAAGTGGAGCGGACAAGGGGGCTCTCCATGGTGGCCAATTACGCGAACTGGGCGCGGCCTATTGGGAGGGGGTTAACCGATTACTAACTTTCTGGTTATATTATAAGATATAGCGCTATGTTTGTAAAGATAAGTTGGAGCTAACGATAACCAAAAGTTAGGCTTGACTAGAAGATGGCGAAAGGCTAAGAAGCCTAAGGCCAGAAAACCCGAAAATGGGGCTGGCGGTTATCTAGGCGAACGACTACTAAATAAGGAAGAAAAAATTATATGGCTGCTATATATGGGTTATAGAGAAGTCAGGCCAAATTAAATGAGCCTTTAGAGAGCGAATAGAGGTCTCCCCTTTTTTAAAAATAAAGGTTATTATAGCGCTAACGTCGGTCGAAGTTTTAGGGTCAGAGGGGCGCGTTAAGTTTAAAGAGCCCATAACCAAAAAAAGACTAGACGGGAGTTTTTTGGCTTTTAGCGGAAAATTAAGTCTCGCGAAAGAGCTTTGAGAAAAAATAGTTGAGTTAGTGGAAAAAAGTTTGACAAAAGTCTGAAAAATACGGTAAAGCGAGGAAAACACGGTAACCCAAATGATATAGATGTTATCGTTTTTTTATCATACGATGATATGTTTAAATTATCATCTAACAATTATAATTTTTTGATTATGCTAAGGAGAAACAAGAACATAAAATTGATTTATATTTAGTACCCGTATATCCTTAAAATCATTCAAATATATGTGCGCCCATGAAGGTGCCTAATCAGAGCGGTGTAAGTCCGCTCCTGGGCGAGTCAGCAGCCCAGTAACTGAAGGTAACTGCGTCACCGAGAGGTGGGGTGGGGAGCAACAGGAGGTGAATGAGCAGTCCGCAGGATGACGAATCCGATTCGGCCTGGTATTGTGACGAGCATCCATATATATTGCGAAGTCC
>JAIROO010000320.1 GCA_031257535.1 Deltaproteobacteria bacterium | reverse complement strand
CTCCTGTTGCTCCCCACCCCACCTCTCGGTGACGCAGTTACGTTCAGTTACTGGGCTGCTGACTCGCCCAGGAGCGGACTTACACCGCTCTGATTAGGCACCTTCATGGGCGCACATATAATTTTAGATTTAACCGAGAAAAATGGCTTTAAAGAGCAGTTTTAACTTGTCGATACTCAATTTTTATGGATTGAGCCCGTTACTGACTAATGTTAAAATCGGTTAACTTGCTTTCGCTCTGGCCATTATCCAACGACCCCGCGAACGGATACTATTACGGTATTAAATCGTTTAGGGGGCATAGTTTCCATGGACTACTCTATAATTATGGCATATATTGTTTTATTTATTTTTTGAAAATCACGTTGTCAGTAAACATTTGTGATTTTAATGCCGTAACTTTTCTTTAGTTAAAAAAATTTTTTGAATAAAAACTGTATTTTTACTCAATAAGTTTCTTTAACTATCTAAAAATAATAAATATAGGCTAAAAATATTATGCTTAGCCTCTTTCTTGGGCTTCATAAACGCAGCCGCAGCTAGTTTGCCGGTATAAGCCTAAGGCTAAAGCTTGAGCTCGGCCTTCTTTCCAGCCCACCCGAAAGTCCTCGTAATAAAACTTGAGCCCCTGGCTTTGGGCGGCTTTTTGGCCTGCTAAAACGACTAGCTCGTGCTTTTGTTGCCGGCTAAACAACAAAGTCGTGGAAAAATAATTAAAGCCCCTCGCTAAGGCCGCCTTAGCCGCGGCCAAAAGCCTTAACTCATAACAGCCTTGGCAGCGGTTAGGGGCTAAAGGATTTAAAGCCGCCATGGCCAAAAATTTTTCCTGCTCATAGGGCGGCGAAAAATCGATTTCTAAGGATTGGTTAAAGCCTTTTAGTTGGGTAACTAAAAAAGCTAAGGCGTCGCGCCGGCGCCGAAACTCGGTTAAGGGCTGAATATTAGGGTTATAAAACCAAAGGGTGAGCCTTAAACCGGGGTACTTAAGCAATAAGCTCTGGATAGGCCAGACGGCGCAGGGAGCGCAGCAGACATGAAAAAGAAGGTCAGTTCCGGTTAAATCGTCTTTAGACTCCGACATGATAAGTAAAAACAACGCTCGTGCCTTGGCCTAAGCTAGAGTTAAGGGAGATTTCCCCATTGTGCCGAATGACTAGAGCCCTGGCCGTAGTCAGCGACAAGCCCACCCCAACCTCGCCTTTGGTGGAAAAGAGCGGCTCAAAGGCGTGACGCAGAACCTTGTCGTCCATGCCCCGACCATTGTCTTTAACCGTAAACCTTAGTTGACTGTCGCTCACTTTTTCCACGCCGACCATAATTAAAGGCGAAGGGGTCTGGGCGACGGCTTCTAAGGCGTTAATTAAAAGAGCCTCTAAAACAGTCAAAAGGTCGTGGTAGCCAACCCTAAGCGGGGGTAACCAGCGACTATTATTTTGAAAGACCGTCTTAGCTAAAAGAGCCTCCACCGCTGGGAAATTATTTTCCCGCGCGCTCGCGGTGGCTTTTGCAAAGGCCTCGTCGACTACGGCCGAGACCAAAACGTTCTGACCGGTCCGCTCCCCGTCGTTGTCGACTACCTTCGCCATGGCCGTTAGCGAGTCCAAAAGCTTGACCGCGGTTTTTAAGCTCTCTTGACCGTCGTTTAAGTACTCACGCCTTTTGTCGAGGCTTTGGTTAGGATTGTTAAAATCAATCAAGGCTAAAGAGCCTATGACCGCAGAGAGGATATTTTTAAAATTATGGTCTAACCAACTGGCTAACTCCATCTGAGCCATAAGGCGACACCTTTGGACTTCTCGCTCTAAAGAGGCTTTACTTAAGGTGGCTTTTTCTAAAAGAGACGTGGCTAAAGCCGGGAGGTTCGCGTAATAATCCCGGCCTTTGATCACGTAATCCAAAGCCCCTAAAGTTAAAGCGGCCCGGGCCAAAGTCTCGTCGCCTAAGCTAGTGACCATGACCACCGCCGTGTCCGGCGAGCGCTCTTTCAAGGCCGAGATCAGTCCCAAGCCGTCGCCCACGGCCAGATAGTAGTCGGTCAAAACAAGATCGGTCCGCCGCTCGACGCTAATGGCCAAAGCCTCGTTTTGGGCGTCCGCTCCGCGAGACTCAAAACCAGCCGCGCCCAAGGTCTCGGCGGCGAAATTAGCTAAATCTAAGTTAGCGTCCGCGACAATTACAAAAGACACGAAAAACCTCTAAAATCGCCCTTTTTTTAGCTTTTTAGCGTTTTTTAATCGATCTTCCCTTAAAGTAACCACTAAAAATACGACTACGCCCACCACAATGGCCGCGTCAGCTAAGTTAAAGGCTGGCCAATGGTGGTCGCGGTAGTAAAAATCCAAAAAATCCACTACCGCGTCATATCTTAAGCGGTCGTGAATATTGCCCAGAGCCCCACCTAAGATTAAGCCTAAAGCCTTTATGGCCGTCTTATTTTTGGACTCAACGACAAAATAGCCTAAAGGCGCCATGGCTATAATGGCCAGACCCGCCATCTTTAAGCCCTGATAGCTGCCTTGGCTCGACAAAAAGCTAAAGGCCGCCCCCTTGTTTTCCACCAGGACTAGGTTAAAAAAACTAGTCACTGGCCGGACTTCCATTAAGGTCATCTCCGACAAAACCAGCCATTTAGCGGCCAGATCGAGAACTAAGGCCAAACCCGTAAAAGGGAGTAAAACCTTTAGCTTCTGGCCAAGGGTCAATTGATTGAGGTCAGATCGCACAGGCTGGCCAGCTTAGGTTCCAAAATCTCTAATATCGGCAAAAAATCGGTCTTCCTTAAACGTAACGTTTCCCAGGCGGCCATGGATATAGGGGGGACCAGGATATCGCCGGCGTTGCCAAAACCCTTGGCTCGGATAATTATATCAGCCACGTGCACGATGGCCACGCACTCGGGTTTTAAAACCGCCTTCTCCGGACGGTGGTGAAGCCGCATGGGCTCGGCTAAGCTCTCGGGCAGATTCCAGTGCTCGGCTAACCACTGGCCGAGGTCGCAGTGGTCAAAGTCCAAAAGCTCGTTTTCTGCCTCGTAAAAAAGAACCGGCCCTTCGGCGACCTTTTTTCGCACCAGACTCATTTCCTCAGGGAGGTTTAAAGCTAAAACCACCTTTCCTAGATCATGCAAAAGTCCGGCCACCAAGATCTCCTCGGCGTCGTCGCGGCCTAAAAGAGTGGCCACGGCTCCCGAGGCGGCCGCGCAGCCAATGGAGTGCTCCCATAAGCCGGCCATGCTCTTTTGGATCATATCAAAAACCGAACTCGTTAAGACCAGGCCTTTAACCACGTCAAAGCCTAAGATGACCAAAGCCTGGGAAATGGAGCTAATTTTCCGGGACATGCCAAAAAAGGCGCTATTAGCCATCCTAAGGACCTTAGCCGACAGCACCTGGTCTTGGGCGATGAGCCGACCAACCTCGGCCGCCGAGGTCTCTGGGTTTTCCACCATCCGGGAGATTTTGGCCACAATGCCTGGGACCGTGGGGAGGTTTTTAATGCGCCGGACCTCTTTCTTGGCTTTGACCCGGTCCTGAACGACTGGCTGGGACATAAGGGCTATTCCTGGCTTAAGGGCGCGGCTTTATTGGGTTCTGGGGGACTTAAAAGGGCTAAAGTCTCGTCGCGCTCCTTTTGGGCCAAAAAAATCATGGTCTTTTTTAAGGCCAATAAAATCCCACTGTCGTTGACCCGCGCGAAACGGTCCTCTAAGGCGGTTATAAAATTTTGATACTCGATCAAGACCTCTTCGGCCGAGCGTCCGTCGGCTTCTTCAATAACGATAGTGTCGACGTTCTGGCGGGCCAGCATCCGCAAAAGCCCTTCCGTCACCTCGGCTCCCTGATTGGCCAACAAAACCCCGTCGGGGCGGGTCAACTTCTCGGCAAGTATTTGGCCAGGCGTGGCTTTGTCCAGGGCGATACGCTTCACTATTCGCGATCCTTTAAAGTTTAGGGGTCTAGCTAATTTAGCGGCTAGCCAATTTACGAGGTTAGGGGATTTACGGGTCTGACCTATTAGAGCTTAACCAAATAGGCCAAAATAACGAGAACGCTCTCTGGCCAAAAGGGCTTTTGGCTCCCAATAGCCCTTTTAGCCGCCATAACGTTAGTAGCTTTAAGCCGCGATCCAAAATCTAAAAAGCCACTAAAGGCCTTAACGCGCCAAAAACCAAGGTCTTTTGACTTCCTCCCCTGGCTGAAGTCAGGTGTTTCCTACCGAACCTCGGGCGATAGCCTTCCTCCGGTCTCATCGGCGGGTTCCTGCTTCGCGGGCGGGCCTTTTAGCGCCCAATCCTCCACAGACGTTACTACGGACGACAAGCTCCGCCGCCAAAACATTTATCGCGCCAACGACGTTGGACGTTCGCGCGCCTTATATCCCCCAACTAAAGTCAGGGGTTTTACGCCGACCTTAGAGCTGACCTTAAAGCCGACCTTAAAGCCGACCTAACTTAAGAGCTGACCTAAGAGACGACCTTAAAACTGGCTTTAAATCTGACCTTAAAGGCGACGATAAAACGTTTTTTTTTAGGTCGCTAAATTAAAATAGTACCTAAACTTCTAGATCCTGACCAGTACTTTTTTAGGTCCACCCCGCCTTAAGCTTTTGAATCAGAAAAACCCTCCAGCTTAAATAACTAATATGACGGTTTAAATGTTATAAAAAAATTAAAATATCTGTTAAAAAACTTATATACTATAAAAAAATACAATATATGAAATATTTGAGAAGAACCATGGTCCTGGATTTGGTCCCCCGATTCGAGTATGATAACCCATATATATCTGGTTTTGGCGAAGCGCCAATATTTTAAGCCAGTCAACTACCCGAGACAAAAGTCTAAATGGGCTTTTAAGAGCCTTTTTGGTTGACCCTGGAAAAGCGGTCTTGGCTCGCTAACGTTGTAATTATGTTTAAGACCTGACGTTGGCTCGCATCCTTTATTATTCTAACCGCTAAAAGCTAAAATCGCGGCCAACCGCGAAATAGACCGGAAGACGGGGGGTTAGAGCCAAGCGCCTTGGCCTTGTGATATCCCAAAAGGAAACGAAAAAGGTTCCCGCCGAATATAGTAGAACCCCTCGACGGCTGACCTTTAAACCTAAAGACATCCCGTAACTGAAGTCGATTGTTTCCTTTTTTTAGTTTTTTCTGACCAAGACTCCCTGGCTAGCCCAAAAAAATGGTCAGCCAGCCGCCCTAAAGGTTTAATCTAATAACTTAATCCTTTAGCTTACTAAGTTTAAAAAACTTTTTCTTACGCTTAATTCTAAAATGGGTATATTGTTCTTTTGGCCTTTTTTTAGGTTATTTTTTCCATTGTACCAAATTCTAAATACCTTTTCGCCACGCGGGCTAAAAACACGTCGCTAAAAAAAGGCGTTACCTATGAAACTTGTTTGCGAAGAATGTGGAGCCGAGCAAATCTCGGACAATTGCGAAAGCTGTCGCGGTCCAGTGCCGCTTTGGGCCAAATTTTGTCCCCATTGTGGCCAAAAAATGATAAAAGTCCGGTCAAAAAACGAGGCTAAAACCAAAAGACAGCTCTGTTCGGACGAAAGTTGTATTGGGATCATCGGTCCCGATGGCGTTTGTACGGACTGTGGCAAGCGACCAGCGGCTTAAAGCTCCTGGTCATCTTAGTTTTCGCCTAATTTTGGCTATTTCGATAAAAAAAGGCCGCGATAGGCCCTTAAAATAATTCTTTTACCAGGATTTTTTATTATTTAATTTATAATCGCCTAATCTCTTCTTTT
>JAIROO010000293.1 GCA_031257535.1 Deltaproteobacteria bacterium | reverse complement strand
CCACCGCCTTCGTCAGGGCTACTGCCGTCGACGAACCAGGCGGCCAAAGTCACGGCTCCCGGGCCGTATTTATAAACGCCATCTAGGTAGAAGCCTAAACCAGCGTCTTTAATCTTGGTCGACCGCAATACCGGGGCTCCGGCTTGGTTAATGGAGCGGCGGTATTCGGTTTCCCCGACCGCGGCTTTGCCCTCAAAATGGAAAGTAAAATTACCCCAAGACAAGATCAAGGCCGGATTGACGAAAAACGTCCAATTGTCGCGGACCGGATAGGCGTAAGTCACGCCGCCTTGGGTCAAGTTATAACTGTTGTTGGGGGATTTATCCCGGGCGTAAGACAATAGAAGGCTAACGCCACCGCCATCCCATTTATAAAAAGGCTCTATCCCAAATCTGTCGGCGTCGTTGTCGCTGTCGTAAAGGTGGGCCGTTGAATTTTCGGATCTTTCCTTAACGTAAAGGACGTGGATCCCAAAGCCATTATCCCAGGTTTTAGAGTAAGTGATCCCGTCAAATGGTAAATTCCAGTCAAAGGCGTGGACGACTAAAAAATCCCCATATCTTTGGTTATAGCCTAAGGTTTCTAAGCCCCCGATATTGCCGACCATGGAGCCATTGTGTCGACCGAGGACGAATTTACCATAATCAGTGTTTACCGTGGCGTAAATCGCTCTGGTGAAAAGATCTAAAGGTCGAGCGGCCAAGTTAGCCCCTGACGCGTCGCCATAAGGGACCTGACCCCACCTGACGTTATTGGGGCCTCTTAAAACCCATCTGACGGTCACGTCTTCGGTGGGCTTAAAGTCAACGGTTAACTGGAGACGATGCCAGAAATAGGACTCGTTATCGCGGTGATCGCTATCGACGTTCCTTAGAAAATTTACGTTATTTTCGTGAAATATCTTGTAAAAGCCAGATAAATTAATTTTTGTTTCCGCGTAAGCCGCGAAATCGGCCATTAAAAATAGCCCAACGCTTAGAGCCATAATTATCAGTTTTCTCATGGGTAGTCCTCATAAATAAGAAATTTATAAAATTTCTTGGCGCCCAATTAATAAGACCAAATTTCGTCGTGATTTGACCATTGAAATAACGACGAAGAACTGTAACTTTCGTTAAAAACGACCGAACTATTTGTTCGGTTTGTCTCGCGGCCAAGTTCTGACATCGAAAGTCAGATAAATTCCAAAACTTCTTCCGCATGGCGGTCTCCTTGTAATCGCCTGGTTAAAAGCGAACTTTAAGAATAAGTTTTTTAATTTTGTTAAAAAACTTTTTGACGTTGTTTCAAGCGCGATTAAGAAATTGGGCGTAAAATTCCTCACCCAAAATTTATCGCGATAAATTAAGCAATTTTCATTTGTTAATTTGTTTTAATTAACTATTTTATAACTTGTAGGTTTTTGGATTTTTGGTCAAACCCTCCCTTAGACCTAAATTTTTAGCGATAAATTTAGGTTAATCTGTAAGGCTTTTTTCGGGCCGCGAAATTTGCCGATCGCTTTTTTCGCGAAATGTTTCCTTTAATTATTGGTCGCCAAAGGATACGCCAATAAAAAAAGCCTAAAAAATCCCCAAAAATTGAAGAGTTTTTAGGCTATAAGCGCGTAACGCGAGCCTTTCGCCTTCAATTTAAAGGAATATTGGCCGCGTCGAAATATTAATAGCTATTATTAAACTACCTCATATTTTTAGCGGCCTATGTAGCCGCGACATATGCAATGGTAGTTACTCGTCGTAATTTGTTTTTTATAAATTTTGTCCATGAGCTTTTTATCTTCTTTAAATTCTTTTTTGGTTTTTAGCCGCGATTTTTAAATCGTCCTCTTATAATAGTTGCCTTTGGTCGCCTTTTTTTAGGCCTTTTAAGCTTTCGCGCGTTTTGCCTATAAAAAATATCCTCTGACGTCTTTTTGGCTTTTGCCTAAAATAAGGCGGCCTGGATATTTTTGGCGACTTTACTCGCCAAAAATCGCGGACAAATCTCTCGCCTGTTTTTGAAGATTGTTCAAAAAATCTAAAAAGTTTTGCCGCGAAAAGGCTAAAGCCATTTTTAAAGGCGAGGGTAATACCTTAGCCTGAAAAAAATTCGCTTAAAAACTTTAGGGCGCGGTATCGTGGGGGATTAGCGACTACAACAGAAGAAGGACTGGGCGAGAGGGGTGGCGCTGACGAGGCTTATATTAGGCCGGGATAGGCAAGAACGCCGAGATAGGCGAATACGCCAAGATAGGCAAGCCATAAGGCGATTCATAAGGCAATTCATAAGAAAATCCATTGAAAAGCGGGAAAGAAAAGGCGCCAAATCTAAAAAAGACAAAGCGATTAACCTATTATCCAATAACGCCTTAGCGAATAAAAAAAACGGATATATTCTTAACTTGAATACATCCGGCCTTTAAGTTTATTAATCAGCCAATTATTCATTTTTTCATTGAAAATTTAAATAGCCATATGGCTTAAGCTTAAGTCAGCTTTTGGCCACAAAATTAAGTTAACATAAGGCTCAGTCGCCTGTCAATAAAAATTTTGATTTTTTAAAATTTTTTTTCGCGAAAAAATTCGCCCCTGGCTTTTTTGGGCTATATGTTTTTTAGTTTTAGCGTAAATAAAACGCGTTTGATTTTTAGGCGCGTCTTTTCGGTAAAAGTTTAGGGCGCGGTGTTTTGATTGTCAAGAGATTATTTTTTTGCGACTCTTATTTGGCCCGCGCTCCAAAAAATCGCTAAAAATTTATCGAAAAAAAAATGAATTTTTTTTAGCCGCGTCCTTTATTAGGGGGGTTTTATTTTTAACGAGACGCGACATAACCATTTAGCTTAACTCGGCGGCTTTTCAATTGGAGCTATTTGGTTTTTCCTCTCTTAAGCCTTTTTTTAGACCTTATCCCTTTTAAAGTAACCGCCTGATTTGAGGGGGCTTTTGGTCTTAAATAGCTGTAATACGCGGCCTTAAGTTTGGCCAGCTTAAACGCGGTCAGAGGTCGGGCGACATTTGGCCCGACTTATTTAGCGGTTTTTTCCCTTGGCCAAAAAATCCCCATTTGACCTTATGTCCCTTAAAGATTTCGCCTCTTGACCGTTTTTTTTGATTATTGGCTTAGCCCCCTAGTTTTTTCGATCTTTGGTTTCAACTTTAGGATTTGACCTTAAGATCTTTTTCTGTTAATATGTCAAAAAGTTTGATTAGAACTATAGTTATTTTTCTATTTAAAATCATTGATGTTTATTTAATGAGCGGAATATTTATTTTTTTTATTTAATTTCTAATAATTTTTCTGACCCTTCGCTCCCGCGTCAAAGTCTTCGGGGGCGGCTTGGGTTGGTCGTTAGTCCCTTTTAGGCCTTTATGCGCGTAAAATATAAAATCCAAGACTTTCAAACCAAGGCCGCTAGCGCGGTGGCGGACTGTTTTTTGGGCCAAGGCCAGAGCCTCTCTCCCGCCAAATCTTTGATGGCTTTGGGGGCGGCTTATGACTATCGCTCCCCGAAAAACGCCGATCTTACTCTTGACTCCGCCCAGATTTTAACTAACGTGCGGGCCGTCCAAGAGCGCCATTTTCTCCCTTTGTCCCCTAAGCTTTACGCCAGCTGTGGTTGTCCGGTTAACCTGGACCTGGAGATGGAGACCGGGACCGGGAAGACCTATTGTTATTTAAAAACGATTTTTGAGCTTTATAAACGCTACGGGTGGGGTCATTTTATAATTGTCGTCCCCTCCATCGCCATCCGAGAGGGAGTTTTACACGCCCTAAACTCCACGGCCGACCATTTTCAGGAGATCTATGGCCATAAAGCCCATTATTTCACTTACGACTCGCGGCGTTTAGACCAGCTGGACTCCTTCGCTTTTGGGCCCGGGGTTAACGTTATGACCATCAATATCCAAGCCTTTAACGCGACCAGCGAGGCTAGTCGCCGGATTTACGAGACTTTGGACGAGTTGGGGTCGCGGCGACCTATTGACGTTATTAGTTCAAGCCAGCCCATCTTAATCTTAGACGAGCCCCAGAAAATTGAAGGCCCTAAGACGGTTAAAGCTTTAGCCGCTTTTAAGCCTTTAATAATCTTAAGGTACTCGGCCACCCACCGCGTGACCAGAAATAAGGTTTATTCTTTAGACGCCGTTACGGCTTATCTAAAAGGGTTAGTTAAAAAAGTCGTCGTTCGGGGGATCGCGGTTAAAGGGGCGGCCTTAAGCGGGGCTTACGTCTTTTTTGAGAGCGTCTTAGTCTCAAAAAGCGCCCCTTTAGCCCGCCTTGAGATCATGGCTAAAGGGGCCAAGGGTTTAAAGCGGCGAGCTTTGACCGTGGCTTTGGGGGCGGACCTTTTTCTGTTGTCCGGCCAGCTACCCCAGTACCAAGGTTACGTCGTGACCGAGATCGACGCGGCTAAAAACCTAATTCAGTTCGCAAGCGGGGAGACGGTGGCCTTAGGGGAGGTCTTAGGCGACTTGAGCGAGCGGACTTATCGGCGGATCCAGATCCGCGAGGCCGTTTTGGCTCATCTGGAAAAAGAGCGGTTTTTATTCGCTAAAGGGATCAAAGTTTTGTCCCTTTTTTTTATCGACGAGGTGGCCAAGTACCGCGACTATGGTCGGCCGGACCTTTTGGGCGAGTACGCCCGCGTCTTCTTAGAGGAGTACGAAAGGGTTAAAAGGGCTACCTTATTGGCTTTAGGCCCTTTAGAGACGGCTTATGGCCAGTATTTAAGCTCTATATCGGCTCACGATACTCATAAGGGTTATTTCTCCATTGACCGCCAAACTAATCGCCTCGTTAACCCTAAATTTAAGACTAGAGGTTTAAGAGCGGGCCATGCCGACGACCAGGCGGCATACGATCTAAT